>JAFQME010000027.1 GCA_017421025.1 Oscillospiraceae bacterium | reverse complement strand
TATGCTTCGAACTTAGCCTTGCCCTGGAAAGCCAGAGTCTTGGTGATAGCTGCGGTCAGAGTGGTTTTACCGTGGTCAACGTGACCGATGGTACCAATGTTTACATGGGGTTTCGATCTCTCAAATTTTTCTTTTGCCATTTTAAAGATCCTCCTTATGTTTTGATGAAATCAAAGTATTACAATTTTATTTTGCCTGGATATAAGACTATTCTATAATAAACCAACAGAATTTGCAACTGTTTTTTTTGAATTATTCGATTAGTCCTGTTTTGCGCGTGCGCTGACGATCTTTTCCTGCAGGCTCTTCGGCAGTTCTACATAGTGGCTCGGCTCCATGGAGTACTGGCCACGACCCTGAGTTCTGGAACGAAGGTCGGTTGCGTAACCGAACATTTCGGACAGCGGAACGAATGCATCGATCTGCTGCGCACCGTTACGTGCTTCCATGCCCTGGATCTGTCCACGGCGAGAGTTGATATCGCCGATGACATCGCCCATGTAGTCTTCCGGAGTGATGACCGCAACCTTCATGATCGGCTCCATGAGGACCGGATCTGCTTTACGGCAAGCTTCTTTGAATGCCATACTTGCTGCGATCTTAAATGCCATTTCGGAAGAGTCGACTTCATGGTAAGAACCATCATAGAGCGTTACCTTTACGTCAACAACGTTGTAACCTGCCAGAACACCGGACTGCATTGCGCCCTGGATACCCTGGTCGATCGGGCCGATGTATTCCTTCGGAATTGCACCGCCGACAACCTTGTTGATGAATTCGTAGCCCTTACCGGACTCGTTCGGCTCAACAATGATCTTAACATGACCATACTGACCTTTACCACCAGACTGGCGAGAGTATTTGTGGTCAACATCTGCAGACTTACGGATGGTCTCCTTGTAAGCAACCTGCGGTTTACCAACATTTGCCTCAACCTTAAATTCGCGGAGCAAACGGTCAACAATAATTTCCAAGTGGAGTTCACCCATACCTGCGATGATGGTCTGACCGGTTTCGTCATCGGTATAGGTACGGAAAGTCGGGTCTTCTTCTGCCAACTTAGCAAGTGCGATACCCATTTTTTCCTGACCTGCCTTGGTCTTCGGCTCAATCGCAACACGGATAACCGGTTCGGGGAATTCCATGGATTCGAGAATAATCGGTGCACTTTCGTCACAAAGAGTATCACCGGTGGTGGTATTCTTGAGACCAACAGCCGCTGCAATATCGCCCGAGTAAACGGTTTCGATATCTTCACGGTGGTTTGCGTGCATCTGAAGGATTCGGCCGATACGCTCTTTGTTCTGCTTAACAGAATTCAAAACTGCACTGCCTGCATTAAGCTGACCAGAGTAAACACGGAAGAAGCAGATTTTACCGACATACGGGTCGGTTGCAATTTTAAATGCGAGCGCAGAGAACGGAGCATTATCGTCGGACGGGCGGGAATCTTCTTCGTCAGTTTTCGGGTTGACACCCTTGATCGCCGGAATGTCGGTCGGAGCCGGCATATAAGCAATGACTGCATCAAGAAGCATCTGAACGCCCTTGTTGCGGTAGGAAGTGCCGCAAACAACAGGAATAATGTCAACGTTGATGGTTGCCTTACGGATCGCTTTGCGAATTTCTTCCTCGGTGATTTCCTCGCCTTCCAGATACTTCATGGTGATATCGTCATCAAAATCTGCAACGGTTTCAACCAATTCGGTATGGTACTTTTCAGCGAGTTCCTTCATGTCCTCCGGAATTTCTTCTTCACGAATATCTTTGCCCAAATCATCATAGAAGACGTGGGCCTTCATGGTGACTAAGTCAATGATACCCTTAAAGGTTTCTTCAGCACCAATCGGAAGTTGAATCGGGAGTGCGCGACATTTGAGGCGATCCTTCATCATATCGAGGACGTTGTAGAAATCTGCACCCATAATGTCCATCTTATTGATGTATGCCATTCTGGGAACGTGATATTTATCAGCCTGACGCCAAACGGTTTCAGACTGCGGCTCAACACCGCCTTTTGCGCAGAAAACGGTGACGCTTCCGTCCAAAACGCGCAAGGAACGCTCAACTTCAATGGTGAAGTCAACGTGACCCGGGGTGTCGATGATATTGATACGGTGTTTTTTCCACTCACAGGTGGTAGCAGCAGAGGTAATGGTAATACCACGTTCTTGCTCCTGCTCCATCCAGTCCATAGTAGCGGTACCTTCATGGGTCTCACCGATCTTGTAGTTACGACCGGTGTAGTAAAGGATACGCTCGGTAGTAGTGGTTTTACCCGCATCGATGTGCGCCATAATACCAATGTTTCTGGTTAATTCAAGCGGAAACTTTCTTGGCATTTTGTGACTCCTTTCGATGGTAGAACGGTTAATAGTGAATGAGTAAACAGCCGATTACCAGCGGAAATGTGCAAATGCCCTATTCGCTTCAGCCATCTTGTGCGTATCTTCACGCTTTTTGACGGAGTTACCGACGCCGTTCATTGCGTCGAGAATTTCGCCTGCCAAACGCTCACTCATGGTGCGCTCGCTACGAGCACGGGAGTAAGCGGTCAGCCAACGCAGACCCAGGGTCTGACGTCTCTCCGGACGAACTTCCATCGGGACCTGGTAAGTAGCACCACCAACACGGCGTGCTTTAACTTCGAGAACCGGCATGATGTTTTCCATCGCTTCGGTAAATGCAGCGATCGGCTCCTTACCGGACTTCTCCTTGACAATATCAAATGCGCCGTAAACAATCTTCTGTGCAACACCCTTCTTGCCATCGAGCATGATGCTGTTGATCAGCTTGGTGACGAGCTTGGAGCCGTACATCGGATCCGGCAATACATCCCTCTTCGGGACAAATCCTCTTCTTGGCACGTTTCTTCCCTCCTTCATATCGGAAATGATTTCATAGGTACTCCAAAAGCGTTTTATCATGACCCTTGTCTAAGATCACTGTGCCAAAAACGCTTTCCGGTAGGTGCCTGCCGAGAGGTCTATATTCCGAACAAGGATGTTGTTCTTATATAAACGCTCAGGCAAGGCGTGACTTTGCCTTGCAATATGCGTGGTAAAGTCTTGTGTAAGTTTGATCTTACTTCTTCGGTTTCTTTGCGCCGTACTTGGAGCGAGCCTGCATACGGTTGCTCACGCCCTGAGTATCAAGAGTTCCGCGAATGATATGGTAACGAACACCAGGGAGGTCCTTAACACGACCGCCGCGGATCATAACCACGCTGTGCTCCTGCAGGTTGTGACCAATACCCGGGATGTAGGCGGAAACCTCGGTTCCGTTTGTCAAGCGTACACGGGCAATCTTACGAAGCGCAGAGTTCGGCTTCTTCGGAGTTGCGGTACGGACAGCAGTACAAACACCACGCTTCTGCGGAGAGCTGAGATCGGTTTCGGTCTTCTTCAGAGAGTTGAAACCCTTCTGCAATGCCGGAGCAGTGGACTTGTAGGTGGAAACCTGTCTTCCCTTTCTGATCAACTGGTTAACTGTAGGCATAGATGTTCCTCCTTTCCTCAAAGATGAATATTTCAAAGGCAATTTGCCTTGGAAATGCAACGTTATCGCAAAACGACAGCAACGGCCGCACCCACGGAAATCCCACAGGCACTGCCTAATTCTTGCATGGTCGGAACCTCGATCACCGGAACGCCTAACTCTTTACAAAGTGTTTCCAGCGGGATTCTGACACTGTCTTCTACATTCTGTGCAAGATACGCCGTTTGCACCAATCCGTCTTTCAAAGCACGACGGGACTGCTTGACACCGACTAAAAACTGTTTATCAGTTAAATCGCTTAACATGAAAATAGCCTCCGCCAATCATTCTAGCACAATTAATCATTATAGCAGATAAAAAACAATTCGTCAATCATTTTTATGATGAAACAAAATACAAAAAATATGAGAAAAGCGGTAACAAAAGGTGTTTTGAGGGACCTGATGGCGCCTCGACCTCTTGTTACCGCTAAAGTACTGCGTTAGCAGCCAGGTCTTACTTCAGTTCAACCTTTGCGCCAGCTTCTTCCAGCTTTGCCTTCATAGCTTCAGCATCTTCCTTGCCGAGGCCTTCCTTGACAGCCTTCGGAGCATTGTCAACGAGGTCCTTAGCTTCCTTCAGGCCCAGGCCGGTCAGCTCACGGACAACCTTGATAACACCGATCTTGTTTGCGCCAGCTTCAGCCAGAACGACATCAAATTCGCTCTTTTCAGCAGCAGCCGGAGCATCGCCGCCTGCAGCCGGAGCTGCAACTGCAACTGCAGCTGCGGATACGCCAAATTCTTCTTCGATAGCCTTGACCAGGTCAGCCAGCTCGAGGAGCGGCATAGCCTTGATTTCTTCAATAATGTTAGTGATCTTCTCAGACATTTCAAAATACCTCCAATTTTATTTTTTGTAAATTATGCAGTTTCCTGCTGGTTCTTCTCAATGATTGCGTTAAGCGCAATAGCAAGAGAAGTGATCGGGCCCTTCAAGCTGCCCAACATTTTTGCGAGGAGCACTTCGCGGCTCGGGGTAGCAGCAAGCTGCTTGACCTCGTTCGCATCGATGACTCTTCCTTCGACGAAACCAGCCTTGATGTTGAAGACCTTTTCGTCCTTCTTTGCGTAATCAGCGATGATCTTTGCCGGAGCAATGACGTCATCCATGCTGATTGCAATCGCAGTGGTACCGTGGAGCACTTCATCGAGAGCATCAAAACCGACTTCCTTTGCAGCGAAGCGGATCAGGTTGTTCTTGATAACAGTGTACTCTACGTTGTTTTTACGCATCTCAGCACGAAGCTTGGTATCGTCTTCGACGTTGATGCCTTTGTAGTCGACCAAAACGCCGCAGCTTGCACCTCTCATCTTTTCGGCAAGATCAGCAACGATAGCCTTCTTCTGCTCTAAAACCTTTGCATTTGGCACAGTAAATTTCACCTCCGTAGTAAAAAATAACCCCTGCGCCCGTTAAGACGCAGGGGGAAAATAGACAAATGTATCTAACAGATGTGCTATTTCCTCGGTAGGCACGATGGAATCGAATTACATCACACAAGTGTGACACCTACTGTCTTAAGAACGCAACAAATAGTATATCAAAGATATATTTACTTGTCAAGGAGATTTTTAGCCAACGTACTTAGCAGTGCTCAGTTTGACACCCGGGCCCATGGTCGAAGCGATGACACAGGAACGAATGTACTGACCCTTTGCAGCTGCCGGACGAGCCTTGATGATTGCACCAAGCAGGGTTTCCAAGTTCTCGGTCAGCTTTTCAGCACCGAAAGAAACCTTACCAACCGGGCAATGGATGATGTTGGTCTTATCGAGACGGTACTCAATCTTACCAGCCTTGAGCTCCTGGATTGCCTTAGCGACATCCATGGTAACAGTACCAGCCTTCGGGTTCGGCATCAAGCCCTTCGGACCGAGGACCTTACCCAAGCGACCAACCAGACCCATCATATCCGGGGTAGCAACAACTACGTCAAAATCGAAGAAGTTTTCACCCTGGATCTTTGCAACCATATCTTCTGCACCGACAAAATCTGCACCTGCTGCTTCTGCTTCCTTAGCCTTATCGCCCTTAGCAAAAACCATAACACGAACATTTTTACCGGTACCATGCGGCAGAACTACCGCACCGCGAACCTGCTGATCTGCATGACGGGAGTCAACGCCCAATTTGACGTGGATCTCAACAGTCTCATCAAATTTTGCCTTGCCGGACTTGATGACCAGATCAACTGCTTCAGCGGTATCATACTGTTTCAAACGATCGATGAGCTTTGCGCTCTCGATGTACTTTTTACCTCTACGCACTGTTTATCCTCCTTCAAGTGGTTTTTCGGGTTTGTCAATTTTTCAAACCCTCCCACAGAAACGGATCTTCCGTTTCAATTACTCTGCGACTGTGATGCCCATGCTACGAGCAGTACCTGCGATCATGCTCATCGCAGCTTCTACAGATGCAGCGTTCAGATCTTTCATCTTGAGCTCAGCGATCTTCTGAAGATCTTCCTTGCTGATCTGAGCGACTTTTGTCTTGTTCGGGACAGCAGAACCGCTTTCGATCTTACACGCCTTCTTAATGAGGACGGAAGCCGGCGGAGTCTTGGTGATGAAGGAGAACGAACGGTCCGCATAAACGGTGATGATAACCGGGATGATGAGACCGATATCATTCTTGGTACGTTCGTTGAAGTCCTTAGTAAACTGTACGATGTTGACACCGTACTGACCAAGTGCCGGACCTACCGGGGGAGCCGGTGTTGCTTTACCAGCAGGAATCTGCAGTTTAATGTACCCCATAACCTTTTGAGCCATTGTGGTAGCACCTCCTTATGAAAATTGTGGTAGTTGGCGGTATGCACTTGCGTGCACCCTCCCACGTTATGCGAAGCCATTTGGCTAGCATACAGAATTATTCTTTGACCAGTTCGACCTGATCGGGTTCCAATTCGACCGAAGTTTCACGACCGAACATGGAAACAATGACACGGATCTTGTTCTTTTCGAGCTCAATCTCGTCCACAGTTGCAATGAAGTCTTCCAAAGCACCGTCAATGATTTTGACGCTGTCACCGACCTCATAGTCAACCACGACTTCATGCTTCTCGACACCAAGGGCAAGAACTTCTTCCTCGGTGAGCGGAACCGGGTCACTTTTGGAACCGAGGAAACCGGTCACGCCACGGGTGTTGCGGACAATGTACCAACTCTCGTCGGTCATGACCATCTTCACCAAGACATAACTCGGGAACACCTTGCGCTCCACTTGTTTACGTGCACCATCTTTGATTTCTTCAACAATCTCGGTGGGCACGGTGACCTCATAAATAAGGTCGTGAAGTTTGCGGTTTTCCACGGTTTTTTCAATTGTAGCAGCTACTTTGTTTTCGTAGCCGGAATATGTGTGGACCACATACCATTTTGCTTCACTCGACATGACGGTTCTCCCTTAGCGCAGACCCAAGAGCAGATCGCGGCCAAAGCCGAAGAGAACATCGAACACGAAGATGAATACGCAAACGACCAGAACTGCCACGATAACAACTGTGGTATTCTTGCGGACCTGATTCCAAGTCGGCCAAACGACTTTCTTCAGTTCACTCTTCATTTCGCGGAACCATCTTGCGATTCTACCGCCCAAGCCTTCTTTCTTTTCAGCCATTTGTGCACTCCCTTTCTTCTTAATCGTAATTTCAGAAATTACTTAGTTTCTTTGTGGAGTGTGTGTTTCCGGCAGAAACGGCAATACTTGTTCATCTCCAAACGATCAGGATCGTTCTTCTTGTTCTTGACAGTATCGTAGTTTCTCTGTTTGCACTCCTGGCAAACCAATGTGATTTTAACTCTCATTAACGGCACCTCCTAAGATTTTATTGCCTCCCTGACCACCGAAAATTCGGCGTTTGCGAGATGGAACTTCCCGCAAATGAGTGTACTTTTTTCTGCGCACAAAAAAAAGACCCCATACAGGTACTATTAACTATACCACAACAGTTTCACAAGGTCAAGTAAAATTTTTAATTTTTCTTGAGGTTTTTTCTTTCTTCCTATATAATATAGAAAGAAACATTGAACAAAGGGGGCTTTTTATGCCACGCATTATGGGGATCGACTTTGGCGATGTGCGAATCGGAATCGCCATTTCGGATGAGCAAGCATTTCTTGCCGGCGAAGCATTTACCGTCCGTGAAACAAACTTTGAAAAAGCGGTTACGCTGCTGTGTGATTTGATTGATCAACGTGAGATCAAAGAGATTGCACTCGGATTTCCGAAGAATATGGATGGCACTGTCGGCGAACGTGGCGAAAAAAGCAAGCTCCTCGCTTCCCTGCTCACCGAGCGGACCGGTGTACCGGTACAGCTTTGGGATGAGCGACGCACTTCTGTGGATGCGCACCGAATTTTGCGTGAGAGCGGAAAACGCACCAAACAACACAAAAACAAGGTGGACGCAGTTGCTGCCACTTTGATTTTGGAAGGCTATTTGGATTTCCGGAGAATGAGATGAAACAAGCGGTACAACCGATCGGGTTGTACCGCTTCTCTTTTTTTACTTGGTGTCAAACATACGCTCGATGAGAACAAACGGATCTTCCTCGGTAGAGGTTGCGGAAGTCGCATTCAAGCGCTCCATGATCCCATCGGGAGTGTTCTTATCCATTGCAACCTTATTTGCTTCGCCGCCGGTTGCAATAACGGTAACACGGATTTCGTCTTCCATACCCTGATCGATTGCAGCACCGAAGATGATGTTTGCATCCGGATGAGCAGCCTCACGAATCATGTTGGAAGCAGCGGTGATCTCATCAAGAGTGATGTCTGCACAACCAGTGATATTGATGATAACACCCTGTGCACCGGAAATGGAAGTTTCAAGCAGCGGGCTTTCGATTGCAGCCTTTGCAGCTTCGTTTGCCTTATCCTTGCCGGATGCATGGCCAACACCCATGTGAGCGTAACCGGCTGCATGCATAATCTTCTTAACGTCTGCGAAGTCAAGGTTGATGACACCACGGACGTTGATGAGTTCGGAAATACTCTGAATCGCCTGGCGCAGAACATCGTCAGCGATATCGAATGCGTTGATAAAGGTGATCTTCTGCTCGGAAACCAAGCTCAAGCGTTCATTCGGGATGACGACCAAAGAGTCGACCTTCTCCTGAAGAGTTGCAACGCCTTCTGCTGCCTGATTTGCACGAACTTTACCTTCGAAACCGAACGGCTTGGTAACAACACCGATGGTGAGGATGCCCATTTCACGTGCCATATCAGCAACGACCGGAGCAGCACCAGTACCGGTACCGCCACCCATACCTGCGGTGACAAATACCATATCGGTTCCTTCCAGAACCTTCTTGATTGCCTCGCGGCTCTCCTCAGCAGCCTTACGGCCCACTTCCGGATCCGAGCCTGCGCCGAGACCCTTGGTCAATTTTTCGCCGATCTGAATTTTGTAAGTTGCGCTGGAATCACGCAACGCCTGACGATCTGTGTTTACTGCGATGAACTCGACACCACGGACGCCCGACTGAATCATGCGGTTGACCGCATTGCTTCCGCCGCCGCCGACGCCGATTACCTTAATGGAACAAACCACATCGCGTTCTGCATCAAATTCAAAAGCCATGATATATCCCTCCGTGCGTAAATTTTCTTTATCGCAAGTTTTTAGACATTCTTTTTTCCTATTTTACACTTTTTTTTACGATTGGTCAATAGATAACTTCGCATATCTGCAAAATTTTGAAAAATTCTTGTTCCAAACACCACAACAGCAGCAAGGAACAGATCCAAATCCAAACGGGTTCCGATCCATGTGATGACACCCGCAAGCAGAGCGTTCCCAAAAAAACCGGAAAGAAAGATTTTGAGTTGGAACCGTCCGCGCAAATGCGAGGTCACGCCACCGATGGTGGAATCCAAGGCACCCAAAAGTGCAATGGCAACATACGGTGACCAGGTTGCAGGGATTGTGATTGGAAGCCAAAGCGCAAGCAGAGCCCCTGCGATCACGCCGACAAGCATATAAATCGCAATCATGAATTCCCCTCCACTACCGTCGCATATCGGAATGCGAGTTTGTTTTTCGTTCCTTCAATCACCAGATTCTCATGTTTTTCTATGGTAATTTCAATTAAAAACCGTTCCAACTCATCGATGATGCCCGAACGCATCATCAGCGCTTGCTCCATGCCATCCGGATCGCCAATTGCACAGATGACAAACGGAGCGGAATACCGGGTGTTGTTGATACTGACCGTATTCCCTGCGCAACGGATTTCAGATGTTGCAAGAATTCGTTCCCCGTTTAAGCTGAGTGCTTCAGCACCGGCACTGCGAAGTTCGTTGATTACGGTCAAGAGGTCGCTGTCATGCACCACAAACGCATTCTCGCTAATCATGCCACCGCCGGCGTTTTGGCTATCCGATAGTGTAACTGTGATTCCCGGTCCCTGCACCGCAGCTTCGCCGGAAAGGACTTCCGCTCGTTTGAGCTGTTCTGCCAAAGTTTTGGCAACACCACCGGATTCAGCAGCCGAAGAACGCATGTCTTCCAAATCCTGTTTGCTCTGTTCCAGTTGTGCACTCAACTGTGAGTTTTTCTCTTCCATTTCTACCAAGCGTTCCAGCAGTTGTTCGGTACGAACAGGCTGCGCCGCAGTCTGTTCTTCATTGACACGAACACTGCGGAATTGCAGCATCAAAAGGAATCCCAACAGTGCACAGGTAAGGATCAGGGCGATTTTCGCCTTTGTATTTTCCAACTGTTTCCCTCTCATTCTTCTCCTCCGATCCCAACACTGCTATCGGGCTGGAACCTTCCCTCAGGCGGCTCGGA
Organism: Oscillospiraceae bacterium; assembly: GCA_017421025.1. Taxonomy (GTDB): domain Bacteria; phylum Bacillota; class Clostridia; order Oscillospirales; family JAAYXM01; genus SIG510. Next base: position 35,993 of record JAFQME010000027.1, on the reverse strand, counting down.
AACATTCAAAACACCACGGTCTGTGGCATCCAACTCTGCTAAAATCGTTGCGAACAAGCGCAGCTTTTTTTCCATTTTTTCTGCATTTCCAAGTTGCACTTGCAATCGGTTTTGATATAAAAAGGTCAACCGATAGAGTTTGCTTACATCAATTTGTCCCACTTCTGCGATGATGTTCAAATCCGAAAGCCCGTCCATAACCGCTTCCAACGCATTGACCGCACCTTCTTCGGGAAGGGTTAAACGTTTGCCCGAATGGGGGTCTACCGCCTCAGACGCACTCACCACTTGCAAATATGGAACTGTTTCGGAAATAGAAAGGGGTTCCAACAAATATGCGTCCTTGTCCAAAATCCAGCGTTGTTCTCCCACGTCGAGATATGCAACCGGAGTGCGCTCGGTAACGGTAAACAGGAACGTATCAGGCAAGCGGCGTCGAATCTCAACAGAAGCAACATAAGGGTACTGTTCTTTGATACGACGCTCTACCTCAAATTTATTCACCGCAAACAGATTGTCTCCCACCATGAGACCGCTTGCAGCAATGATTTCTTCCGGTGTGTACCTGGATGTTCCGGTCACTTCAATATTATTGGTTTGAAAAAACATCGTAACCGAAGCAACGATGACACCGATCATCACAAGCACCAAGAAAAAAGAGAACACTCGTCCGCCCCGTTTTTTACGGGATTTTCTTTTGTTTCTTTTCACATTCCTACCCCTCTCTTCGCACAATCTTTGCGCCAAGTTTGGAAAAATTCGATTCGATCGACTCATATCCCCGATCGATATGACATACTTCATCAATCCGACTTTCGCCTTCGGCACACAGCGCAGCAAGCACCAGAGCCGCACCGCCACGCAAATCGGTCGCACTGACCCGTGCACCGTGCAGTTCGTTTTTTCCTTCCACAACCGCCACACGCCCTTCAACTTTGATGTTGGCACCCAGGCGTATGAGCTCGCAGACATGGCGATATCGGTTATCAAAAATATTTTCCACAAAAATACTGGTTCCGTCACATTGGGTTGCATACGCCATCATCGGGGCTTGCGCATCGGTCGGAAACCCCGGATACGGCATAGTGCGCACGGTCTGACAAGGACGCAGTGTTTTAGTTGCTTTCAGGAAAATACGGTCTTTTTCAACCGTCACGTTACAACCGGACTCCCGCAAGAGAGACGTAATCGGGGCAATTTGTTCCGGTACAAGCTTTGTAACCAAGGCTTCTCCTCCGGTCATTGCCACACCAATCAAATAGGTTGCCGCAACGATGCGGTCCGGCATAACGGAAAACATCGGGTCTTTTGTTTTCTGCGAACATTCCACTTCGATCACAGAACCGCCGGCACCGTGCACCGAAATCCCCATGCTTCGCAAAAAACGAGCCAAATCCTCAATTTCCGGTTCACGTGCTGCATTTCGGATACGAGTCACACCCGCTGCACGACTTGCCGCCAACATGATATTCTCAGTTGCCCCAACGCTTGGAAAGCATAAATTGATTTCACGGGCAACCAAACTCGGAGCGTTGCAGCAGATGCGCCCACCCTCTTCTTCAATCACAGCACCAAGTTCACGCAGTGCGGAAAGATGAAGATCAATGGGGCGATTTCCCAGTTCACAACCGCCCGGGAAATACATTTCGGCGCAACCCGCACGTGCCAGAATCGCACCCAGGAAAATCACCGAAGATCTCATTTCACGCATGAGAGAATCCGGAATGTTACAGCAGCAAAGTTCCGTTGCATCCACCGTAACACGTGTTCCTTCACGCTGAACACGACATCCCAAATGACGAAGAATTGAGATGGCACTATGTACATCACTTAAGTCCGGGCAGTTTTCGATGACACTGATTCCCGGATGCAAAATGGTCGCTGCCAAAACCGGCAGCACACTGTTTTTCGCACCGTGGACCGCAATCTCCCCACACAAAGGGGTTCCACCGCTGATGAACAGACTCATAGAATGGTTTCCCTCCCGATTCAAGGAATTCATCCCATCCTATGCAATTTTATCAAAAAACGTTCGGTTTCGCAAGGGAAGTAATTTCCTGATAAATCCGGTCCGTGGCATCCAGCACCGCAATTTTTCCAAGTGCACTCGACATCGCAGCACGTTTTTCTGCATCATTCAGCAAACTGCACGCTTCTTCATACAGTCGTTTCCCGCTGCATTCACGCTCGGTTATTACAACTGCACCACCTACATCACCTAAGACACGGGCGTTTTTTTCCTGATGATTATCCGCAACATTGGGAGACGGAACGATGATGGCAGGTTTTGCGAGCGCCATCAGTTCACTGAGCGTGGACGCACCACCACGGCACATGACCAAATCCGCCGCCGCCATCACCCGTGCCATATCATAGATATACTCACGGAGTTCAAAATTCGGGGTGTTTTCACCGGTTACACCCATTCCCTCCAACATTTGCGGCATCCAACGATAGCCGTATTTTCCACAAGCGTGGATGTGTTGGAATCGACATTCACCTTTGGATTCCATGGCGACAAATTCCGCCATCATTTTGTTCATTTCACGTGCCCCCTGCGAGCCCCAAAAGCTCACAAGAAGCGGCAGTTCTCCCAATCCCAATTCACGGCGTGCCACCGCACGGTCCTGGAAAATCATATCTTCACGGATCGGGGTTCCCACTACTGTGATATTGTCTTTTCGCTTCAAATAACGTTCGCTCTCCGGGAAGTTTACCATGACACGGCTAAGGCGTTTGGAAAGCATCCGTGTGGCAAGTCCGGGATAGGCGTTTGATTCATGAATGAGTGTGGGAATTTTTGCTTTGCTTGCCGCACGCAGAATCGGATAGCAGGCATAGCCTCCTGTCCCCATCACCACATCCGGTGCAAACTCACGTACCAATTCATCTGCCCAACGCAGGGCGTAAATGAGTTTTCGAAATGCACGGAGGTTTCCGCTGACCGACGACAGTTTCAGGGCACGATGAAATCCCTCTACCGGAACGGTCTTGATCGGAAAACCTGCATCCGGCACCAATCGAGTTTCCATCCCACCCTCAGCCCCCGCAAAGAGAATCTCTGCCTCAGGTCTGCGTTCTTTTAGTGTTTTCGCCGATGCGATCGCCGGATTGATGTGTCCTCCGGTGCCTCCACATGCAAACAAAACTCTCATTCTGCTTCTTCTCCATCCATCGATTCTTCCGGCTGTTTTGGGTCTGTGGGAGCATCCGTCTTCATCCTGCGAGAGACGCTGAGCACAATGCCCACTTCCGCAAGCAAGAGTAAGAGGGATGTACCACCGTAACTGAAGAACGGCAGAGATGCACCGGTGACCGGAAGCACACCGGTGACAACGCCAATGTTCAGCAGTGTCTGCAATGCGATTTGGGCTGTGATGCCCACCACAAGAAGCGCTCCGAACTGATCTTTTGCACGGGTTGCAATCCAAAAACCTCGAAGAATCAAAAGCGCAAAAAGCAGCATGATGATACATGCGCCGATAAAGCCAAGCTCTTCACAAACAACCGCAAAGATGAAATCGTTATGCGCTTCCGGGAGATAGAGATACTTTTGTCTGCTGTTGCCAAAACCCAAGCCAAAGAGTCCGCCCGAGCCGATTGCATACAACGACTGCACCGCCTGCCAGCCCTTCCCTTTCGGGTCGACAAACGGGTCTAACCAAACACGCAAACGAGCCTGCGCATAGTCAAGTTGTGTGATTGCAAGGATTCCGCCTGTGACACCCAACCCGATCACACCGGCAAACCAACCCCAATGGGTGCCGCCGACAAACATAATCACCGCACCGATTCCTGCAATCAAGATTGCGCCTGAGAGGTGCGGTTCCAAAAACATCAGACCGCAAAGCACACCAAGTACAATGACAAACGGCAACACGCCGTAGCGGAAGGTCCGCATTTTGTCACTATGGGTCGAGATGTAACTTGCAAAGAAGAAGGTAACTGCAATTTTGGCAATCTCGGACGGTTGGAATCGTACGCCCAGATTCAGCCAACGTTTTTCGCCGTAGTTACCGGTACCGATAATCAAAACCATAACCAAAAGGACAATACTCACGCCCATCAAAAGTGGGGAAAGCGCACGCAATCTGCGGTAATCGATGAAGCTGACTGCAAACATCACGACCAAACCGAGCGCCGCAAAACCCAACTGACGCATAAAGTAATGCGTAGATTTGAGTCCTTCATAATATGCACTGGGATAACTTGCGGAAAACATCATGACAAGTCCGATCCCAAGCAGCACCAGAACAAGGATCAGATAAATCGAGTCAAATCCACCAAGTTTCGCTTTTTGTTTTTTCTTTTCTCTTGTCATGTTCCGCTCCTTTCAGAAAAATCAAATTGCACCGAAGAAGCCAATCAGGCATCCCACTGCGCCAATCAATGTAAATACCACACAAAGTTTATTTTCACTCCATCCACACATTTCAAAATGATGGTGGATAGGTGACATCTTGAACAGTCTTTTTCCATGGGTCAATTTGAAGTAAGTTACTTGGAGGATGACCGACAGGGTTTCCGCAATATAGATGATTCCTGCAAACAACAGAATCAGCGGCAGATCAAACGCAAACGCAAGACCTACGATTGCGCCCCCGAGAAACAGTGATCCGGTATCCCCCATAAACACCTTTGCCGGATTGCGGTTATAGAGGAGGAATCCGCAAAGTGCGCCAAACAGTGCCGCTGCAAACAGTCCGATTCCCGGTGTACTCAACACAAATGCCAACGCACCGAACATCAACGCCACAGGAAGTGTAACACTGGTTGCAAGACCGTCCACCCCATCGGTGAGATTGACCGCATTGACCGCACCCACGATTACAAATAACATCAAAAACAAATACAGAAGCCACGGCAGTTTCACTGTGCCGGCAAACGGGAGTGTCAGGCTTGGAGTCAGGTCTCCGCTGATTCGGAGAACGGTCAAAAACACGGCACTTGCCGCAAGCTGAAGCAAGAGTTTTTGCAAAGCGCTCAAACCCTTATTCTCTTTTTTGGATACTTTTGCATAGTCATCAATAAAGCCGATGACCCCAAAAACCAAAGCAAATCCAAAGATGATGAGATGACGGAAATCACCGTCAAAGATCATCAGCGGAATTCCCGCCAAAAGCACGGTGAGTCCGATTCCCAAGATAAACATGATGCCGCCCATCGTGGGAGTCCCCTGTTTGTTCTTATGCCAATTAGGCCCGATTTCCAAAATACTTTGACCAAACTTCAGTTTGATCAGCCAGGGAATTACCATTTTCCCAAATGCAACCGTCAGGGCAAAGCTGACCAAAACCGCAACAAGATTCATAAAGATTACAGACATTGTTTTTTCTCCCCAAACACTATGCTTTCAAAACATCCAAAACCTCGGTAAGTTTGACTCCGTTACTCGCTTTGAGCAGAATCATATCACCCTCACGAACCGCATTTTTGAGTGCAAATGCAAGTTCATTAACGGTTGAAAACCGATGAATGTTCCCTTTTTTCATTCCACCTGCAAGTGCACCCGATTCCATTTGTTTGGAAAAAGTGCCCACGCAATACAATTCATCCGCACTCGCTGCCGCTTCTTTTCCGATTGCAGTGTGTGCACTTTTGGAGCGACTGCCAAGTTCCAACATATCACCGAGCACCGCAATTCGTTTTCCGGCGCAGCGTCCCATGCGCAGCACACCCAGAGCCGCACACATAGAAGCGGGATTTGCGTTATAGCAATCGCTGATAACCTCCACCCCATGAATTACGACACGGTTTTGTCGATCGCCGACGTTGGAAAATGCAGCAAGGCCACGGCGAATCTCATCATCGTTCATACCGTAGGCTTTGCCAACCGCAATTGCAAGAAGCGCATTATGCAGATTGTGCATTCCTCCTGTATGGATCACAAATTCGCCTTCCAGACCCTTCACAGAAAAGCGGCATTGGTCCGAGGTCATTTCAATCGGGACACCGACATAATCTGCCTCGGGTTGATCCACACCGCAGAACACGATGGGACGTTTTAACTTCCCTTTTAACCCCCAAAGATATGGGTTATCTGCATCGCAGATCAATGTTCCATGTTCGGGCATTCCGTCTAAAATCTCGCATTTTGCACGGAGCACCCCTTCCTTCGACTGCAAATACTCGATATGAGCGTCTGCAATCGAGGTAATAACCGCAAGTGATGGTTTTGCAATTTCACTTAAATAGGTAATCTCGCCGAAATGGTTTGTCCCCATTTCAATGACTGCCGCCTCGTGCTCTTTGCGTAAATTCAACAGGGTAAGCGGCATTCCAATATTATTGTTGTAATTCCCGTCGGTCTTGAGGGTGAAAAAGCGCGCCCCCAGGACATAGGCAATCATTTCTTTTGTGGTGGTTTTCCCCACACTCCCTGTGACACCTACCAAACGGGGAGAAAACCTTGCACGGTAACCGCAAGCAATCTCGCCAAGTGCCAAAACACTGTCTTTTACCACAAGCTGCGGAATCGGGCAGCCTTCGATCGGATGTTCTACCAAGACAGCGGAAGCGCCAAGTTCTGCCGCACGCAAAACGAAATCGTGTCCGTCAAATCTCTCGCCACGGATCGCAATGAACAAATCACCGTCATTCACACAGCGTGTGTCTTTTGAAATTCCACAGATGACCGTAGGGTCATCTGCCGCAACTTTTGCTCCGCAAAAAGCGGCTACTGTTTGTATCCGTAACGGCTCCATTCAAAAAGCTCCTCTCTACTCAAAAAACTCAGCCACCAGTTCCCGTTCATCCATGTGGTGTTTCACATGGTTGATTTCCTGGTAGGTCTCATGTCCTTTCCCTGCCAGCACAATGATGTCACCCGGCTGTGCATTTGCCATTGCGTAATGAATGGCGGCACGACGATCCGGCTCAACAACGTACTGTTTTTTGGGAAGTGTGATCCCGGGTAAAATATCTTCGATGATTGCATTCGGGTCTTCGGTTCTCGGATTATCCGATGTAATCACCAAAAAATCTGCATATTTGGACGCAGAAGCCGCCATTTTCGGACGTTTTGTGCGGTCTCTGTCACCGCCACACCCAAATACTGCAATCACACGTCCTTCTGCCACTTTTTTCACAGTCTGCAAGATGTTTTCCAACGCATCCGGTGTGTGGGCGTAATCGATCATCACAGTATATGGGGTATCGGTCGGCACAACTTCGGCACGTCCCTTAACGCCTCCCACAAGATGGAGGGCAGCACGAATGTCATCCAGTTCAATCCCCATTGCCATAGCCGCACTGATGACAGCGAGTGCATTATACACTGAAAATTCACCCGGGATGTGCAATACCACACGTCCAAGGGTGTTGTTGCCAAGCGCTTCAAATTCCACACGGTCTGCCATAAAGCGTAAATTCTTTGCCATAAAATTGGCTCGACTGTTTTTTGCAGAATAGGTATAAAGCTTGCAAGTTGCGTTTTCTGTCATGACATCCGACCACGCATCGTCATCATTGATGATTCCGACTTTGCACTGAGAAAACAACAAGCTCTTTGCTTTTGCGTAAGTTTCCATATCTCCATGGAAATCCAAGTGATCTTGAGTGAGATTCGTAAAAATCCCGACCTCATATTCCAGTCCGTAAACACGGTCCAGCACCAAGGAATGAGAGGAAACTTCCATGACAACGTGGGTACAGCCCGCATCCGCCATTTCGGCCAGCAAGCGTTGAAGTTCAAACGATTCCGGGGTGGTACGTTCGGTTTCTAACACACGATCTCCAATCAAATTTTGATTGGTACCAATCAACCCTACCTTTGCACCCTTTGATTCCAAAATCGCTTTCATCAAATAGGTGACGGTGGTTTTCCCGTTGGTGCCGGTCACCCCAATGAGTTTCATTTTACGTGCAGGATGTCCAAAAAGGTTTGCACCGCAGATTGCAAGCGTTTGTCTTGGATTTTCTACCAAAACATACGGAATCTCTTGATTCTCCGGGGCTCGGTCTGTTAAAATCACGGATGCGCCCGCTGCCATCGCTGCATCAATATAGCAATATCCATCGGTTTGGAAGCCGGAAATAACGACAAAAGCGCCACCCGGTATTACTTTACGGGAATCATATGCAACATCGGTGATCTCAAGATTCAAATCACACCGATTCTCTAAAACCGAACATCCCTGTAACAGATCACTTAGTCGCATTATTCTCCTCCTTTAACCGATTCCTTCTGCAACCGATGAGGTCGCATAAAACTCTACTGTAACATTGGTGGTGCGCTGGACTTTGGTTCCCGGCGCAACACTTTGCTTGGTTGCTGTGATTCCGTTCTCGTTTGTGACACCTACGCCGGTGCACATGAGTCCTGCATTCGTCAATGCACGGTTTGCCGCCTCCGGTGACATTCCGATCACATTCGGAACCTCAACCAGGTCATTTTGCGCACTTCCGCCCAAATACAGTACAATTTGGGAATCATCCGGAATGGATGTACCATAAACCGGAAGCTGATCGGTAACGGTAGCGCCATCGCCTACGGTTTTAACTTTGAGATTGACATAGCGTTTACTGCTCAGCATAGTTTTTGCATCACCTGCGGTCATGCCGACCACATTGGGCAGGTAAATGTTTTGTTTGGTCATTTCTTCTTCGCTGTAAACCGGGTCAATTCCCAAATACGGCAAAATTTCACCATACACTTTTCCCGCTACAGGTGCTGCCACCTGACTGCCTTCTACATAAGAACCACTCGGTTCATCCACGATGATCAAGATGGCATAGCGAGGTGCTTCCATGGGTGCAACACCAAGGAAAGATGCGACGTATTTTTCCGGCTCGCCTTCTTTTTGCAGGTCGATTTTTTCACTGGTACCGGTTTTGCCGCCGATGCGATAACCTTTGACCGAAGCGTTTTTACCTGTGCCGCCTGCAACAACGCTTTCCAAAGAACTGCAAATAAATGCGCTGGTTTCTTTCGAAACAATTTGGCGAATCACCTCAGGCTCTGCGGTTTTGACCGCAATTCCGTTTTGATCCACAACTTCTTTGACAATGTGCGGTTTTAACAGTTTTCCACCGTTGACCACAGCGGAAACTGCGGTAATCATCTGAATCGGAGTGACTTTGAACGTCTGACCGAACGATGCAACCGCAAGGCTGACATTATTATTCGGATTTTTGAATTCGGCTTCTTTGAAGAAATATCCGCTTGCCTCTCCCGGCAGGTCCACGCCGGTTTTCTCCCGCAGACCAAAAGCTGTGACATAATCAAAGAATTTTGTGTTACCGATTTTGGAAACGATCTGCATCAATGCACAGTTACAGGAGTTTTCCAGTGCACCCGAAAGTGTCACGGTACCATGGCCCTCACGCTTCCAACAGTGAATGGTACGGTCCCCTACTTTCATGTAACCGGGACAACTGAATGTGCTGTTGGCATTGACCACACCTTCCTCCACACCCATTGCAATGGTGAGGATTTTGAATGTGGAGCCCGGCTCATAGGAGTCCGAAATAATTTTACTGCGCCACATGGCGTTGAGTTCGTTGCTGCGGATTTGACCTTGTTCCTCTTCCGGAGCCGCCTCAATCCGACTCAATGCATTCGGATCCTCAATCTTAAACGGGTCATTGAGGTCAAAACCACCCATGGTGGAGAGAGCCAGGATTTCCCCGGTGGTGACATCCATCACGATTCCGGCGCCACGGTTTTGCGCACCCGAGTCGATGACTGCGGTACCAAGATGCTTTTCCAAAATTTGCTGAATGGTTGCGTCAATGGTCAACACTACGTTCTGTCCGTTTTGTGCATCGTAGTATTCTTCGTATTTAAAGGGCATTGCGGTACCTTTTGCGTTTTTCGCCGCAATGATACGACCGGGCATCCCTTTGAGTTCTTCTTCGTACATGGCTTCGATTCCTGCAAGACCGGAATTCTCATCTCCACAAAAGCCCAACACCTGTGCCGCCATACTTCCAAACGGGTAATAGCGTTTGGTGTCCTCTGCAAGATGAATGCCAACGATTTCGCTTTCCTTGATGCGAGTACGCAAAGCGGTCGCTTCTTCCTCATCCACCTTTTTCTTAATTACCTGATAATAACTCTTTTTGTTTTTGGTTTTCTCCAACACGCTTTGATAATCCAGTTCCAACGTTTCCGAGAGCACACGTGCAACTTCGCTTTCCTGCTCGGCAGTTTCGATATCAACCGGAGAAATATAAATGGTCTCCGTGGTTGCGGAGACTGCAAGTTCTTTCATATTACGGTCATAAATGATGCCGCGTTTGGGTGTAATAATGGTGTCTCGGGTTTGCTGGTCTGCGGCTTTGGACTGATAGAAATCCGCATCAATCAGCTGGACGTGGACCAGTTTGATCACCATCGGGAGAAAAGCAAGCACGCCGAACAAAACCATCATGATAATGGTTCTCTTCAGCATGGATGTTGTTACTTTTTTTCGAGACATATCGTCCTCCTATAAAAACAAGGGGCAAGAATGACGAGTTGCAACACTCTTTTGCAACGAATCGTACCCTTCTCACCCCGCTCAAGCAAACTTTATGACCACAAAATTATATTGTCATTTTAATTCATATATTCCACCAACCAGCGGAAGCCACGTGCAAGACCTGCGAAAATTTTCGAATGGTCACGCAAGATTTGGCTTTGAGAAATAATCTCTACCGTGTCGGTGTTTTTTGTATTGACATATGTGACCTGGTCCTTGCTCAGAGTGACCATTCCGAGACGTTCGGTCGCTTGCTGTTTGATCTGGTCGTTGCCGATGCGCTGGTCAATGCGAATCCCCAGCATTTGATTCTGTTCCCGCAGTTCATTGAGTTCTCGTTCCAATTTCACTGACTGATCCGAGATCTCATTGAGCTGAACGTAACTGAAAATCATCATCAAAAGAAGTGCAAAGCAGACAAGATATGCACACACAGTAAATTTTGAAATTCCGGCTCGACTGTTTCCGGCACGTGTTTCTTCCGATCGGTACTCATTACGGGAATATTCTCTCATCGTTTCAAAACCTCCTGTATCCACCATTCTCTTACACTCTCTCCGCAACACGCAGTTTTGCACTGCGAGCACGTGGGTTTTCTTCCAATTCTTCCCCGCTCGCTGTGACCGGTTTTTTGGTCACCGGTGTGATCAGCGGGGTCTTTCCGCAAACACAAACCGGAAATTCTTTCGGGCAAGTGCACGGATGTTCCATCTGCTTGAATGCCTGTTTGACGATGCGGTCTTCAAGCGAATGGAATGTGATAACGGCAAGTCTGCCACCAACATTCAAATGCTCTGCCGCCACTTCCAAAACCGAAGAGATTGCACCGAGTTCGTCATTGACCGCAATTCGAAAGGCTTGGAAGGAACGTTTTGCCGGATGTTGTTTTTCCCGAAGTGCAGCTGCCGGCATGGCACCTTTAATAAGGTCCACCAACTGCAAGGTGGTCTCAATCGGTGCTTTTTCTCTGCACTCGATGATCCGTTTTGCAATACGGGGTGCATAGCGTTCTTCGCCATACTCCCAAAGGATGCGTTTAAGTTCCTCTTCCGAGGAGAAATTGATCAAATCATATGCACTGAAATTCTGGCGGCGGTCCATTCTCATATCCAGCGGTGCGTCCGCCATATAAGAAAAGCCACGGGACGCATCATCCAACTGAGGCGATGAGACTCCGAGATCCAATAGGATCCCATCCACAGTTTCAATCCCAACTTCTGCAAGAATTTGAGAAAGATTTCTAAAATCGTTTCGTGCCAGAACCACACGGGGGTCTCCCCGGAACTTCTCTTCAGCGGCTTCAATTGCTGCATGGTCTTTATCGATTCCGATCAAGCGACCATTTTCGCCCAGTCGTTCCAAAACTGCCATTGCATGTCCTGCACGACCCAACGTTCCGTCAACGTAGACTCCGTCTTGGCGGATGTTCAAAAGATCCAACGTTTCAGAAAACAAAACCGGTTTATGCAGACCGTTCATTATAAGCCGGCTCCTCTCATAATCGCCGCAATTCTTTCCGGAGTCGAATCGGTCTTGTTCCAAGCCGCCTCATCCCAAATCTCAATATGGTCACCCATGCCGATAACTGCGGCAGTCTTATCTAAATTCGCATGAGCTCGAAGTTTTTGCGAGATCAGTACTCTTCCCTGCGAATCCGGAACACACTCTTGCGCAGGTGCTAAGAAATAGCGTTGCAATTCCAACGCATCTTCTCGGGGAAGCGTTTTGATTTTTGCCTGAAGGTCATTCCACTCATCCATATGATAAACGAAGAGGTAATAACCAAGCCCACGAGTGATGATAAATACAGGACCTAAACTCTCACGAAATTTCGCAGGAATAAAAAGACGCCCTTTAGCGTCAATCGAATGGCTAAATTCACCAATCATATTCCCACCGTCCTTTCGTCAGAGTTCAGAATCGCCACAATTAAACACGATCCACCACCTTGTTAATTATTATAAGCCATCATTCACCACTTTGCAATAGGTTTCTGAAAAAATTTTCAAAAAAAAATGATTGTTTTTTTCAAAAGCGAGAAAAAAGCGGATAATATTGGAAGAAAAAGTTCTATTTACCCAAACTCTTGTTCGGTTTTTCGAGGTGGGGAAAGGTGGCGGGTGTTTTTGAGTTTTGCAAACAAAAAAAGCCGACCACTCAAAATGAGTGATCGGCTTTGAGACTCTAATACCGAATTACTGATCTTGCTTATTGCTGAGCGACTTAAACTGCTGGCGGGATTTACGGGTATTCTCCAACGCCTCAGTCATGACATCCTCCAAACGATGCAGCACGTCTTCCACATATTCATTTGCAACACGACGCAATTCTTTTGATTTGGTGTCTGCCATCATGGTCATCTCGCTCGCCTTCTGGCGTGCAAGGATTGTGATTTCCTCTTCGGAAACCAACTGACGTGCACGGTTTTCAGCCGCACGCTGAATGGATTCCGCCTCACGCTTTGCCTGTGCAATAATCTCAGTTTTTGTCTCCAGGACTTTTCTTGCATCCTCGAGATCCTTAGGCAGATTTGCACGAATCTCATCGATCAAATCCAGCATTTGACCACGCTCGACCAGACACTTGCCCGAACCGAACGGAAGCTTCCATGCACTTTCAACCGTATCCTGCAACATACCTACCAATTCTTCAATTCCACTCGCCATATGTAGTTACCCCCTTGCAAGTTTTTTCTGAACATCTTCTAAAATTTCTGCCGGGACCAATTCCGAAATATCTCCCCCCAAAGAGCACACCTCTCGCACAATGCTGGACGACAGGTATAAATACTCTTCCGAGGTGGGAAGAAATACGGTTTCCAACTCGGGATTGAGTTTGCGATTGATGAGTGCCATTTGGAACTCGGATTCGAAATCACTGATTGCACGCAGACCCTTCACAACAACGCAGTCGCCTTTTTCCGCAGTCCACTTCGCAAGCAGATCTGAAGACCACTCCACTGTGACATTCGGGAGATCTTTCACCACACGGGAAATCAGCTCCGCTCGTTCCTCCACAGAGAAAAGGCCTTTCTTTTTCGAGTTTACCATGACCGCCACGATCACACGTGGAAACAACTCGGACGCACGACGAATGATATCCAAATGCCCAAGTGTGATAGGATCAAAACTACCGGGACAAATTGCGATTTTCATACGCTCACACCCTTTTATGAATCACAGAGACCTTACTTTTGCCGTACAGGTATTCACGACCTTTTTCATACGGTGCAGGTGGCTCTGCAAGTTCTTGATCACGTGCACTCTCACAAACTATTATACCACCATCTGTCAAAATGTCAAATTCATAGATGAGATCCAAGGCATTTTGTAAATCTTTGGTATGATACGGAGGATCCATCAAGATGAGATCGAACTGTTTCCGAATCCGTTTCAAGAAGGTACGGTAGTCTTCTCCCACCACATGAATCCGGTCTTCCATCTCACAGTTTCTGACATTTTCTGCAATCACTTTCACTGCTGCTTTCGAGAGATCGACCGCCGTGGCATGAAGCGCACCTCGGCTGACACATTCGATCGCAAGCTGTCCGCTTCCGGCAAACAGATCCAACACCTGTCTGCCTTCGATATCAAATTGGACTATATTAAAAATGGATTCCTTGACACGGTCTGTGGTCGGTCGGGTGTCAAGCCCGTCCAACGTTTTCAAACGCTTTCCTCGTGCCGTTCCTGTAATCACTCTCATGTATGTTCCTCCTCATTTGCACGAAATCGCTCAAACACCGCAAGTGCGGCATTGCGTGGCAAGACTGCACTCAATTCTTCCACACTCGCCTTTCGGATTGCCGCAAGACTCCCAAAGTGTTTCAGCAATGCTTTATGCCGCTTCTCTCCAATGCCCGGTATTTCCTTTAACCCGGACCGAGTGGTGGATGCATAGCGCAGTTTCCGATGGTATTCGATTGCCACACGGTGAACCTCTTCCTGAATTTTCCCCACCAGTTGGAACACAGCGGGATTTGCCGCAATGCCAATTTCATCCCCGTTTGCATTCACGATGGCACGAGTGCGATGGCGGTCATCTTTGACCATACCGTAAAGTGGGATAGTCTCCCCTGCCAGATTCAATTCTTCCTGTACTGCATGAACTTGTCCCAACGCACCATCCAGCAAAATCACATCGGGACGGACAGCGAATTTTTCATCTCCCGACTGCAGGCGCTTGATTCGGCGAGAAAGCACCTCTCGCATAGCGGCGCAGTCATCTTGATCCTGCAATGTTTTGATTGCAAAGATCCGATAATCTTTCTTTTTCGGAGCGTCATCTTCAAACACCACCATGGACCCAACCATATCTTTCCCCGATGTGTTGGAAATATCATAGGCTTCGATCCGATGCGGCGGAGTTTCCAATCCGAGCAGATCCTGCAAATCTTTCACAGTTCGGCGCACCACTTCTTCTTTACTCGCCGCACGTGCCGCCTTTTCTTTTGCATTTTCTTCCGCAAGCGCAACCAGTTTTCGTTTTTCACCACGTTGCGGCACCGAGAGGGTTACTTTTGCCCCCTGGATATTGGTCATCCACTCCGAAAGCAAACCGATGTCTTCCGGCGCATCCGAGAGGTAGATTTGTTTTGGAAAAAGTTTTCTCGGCATATAATACTGCCGAATAAATCCGGAAAGCAATTCCGAACGTTCCGCATAAACCGGAGTTTCCAGTACATGTGTCTCGCTCTCCAACAACGCACCGCCAATGTAGTGCAGCACCGCAAACACGGTTTTACTCTCGCCGGGATATAGCGCAATCACATCGGTATCCGCTGCCATCCCTGGCAACACATTCTGTTTCACACAAAGGCGTTCAATTGCCTTCATTTCATCACGGAGTTTTGCAGCACGTTCAAACTCCAGATTCTCAGCCGCTTGTTCCATCTCACTATGCAGCTGTTCTATGATCCATTCCGCTTTCCCATCAAAGATGGCACATGCAGCATCAATGAGCGTGCGATATTCTTCCGGGCTTACCTGCCCGGCACAAACTCCACGGCATTTCCCCATATGGTAATTGAGACACGGACGACCTCGCCCGATTTCACGGGGGAAAACCCGTTTACAAGATGGAATTCCCAGTGCAGAACGTACCGCATCAATTGCCTTGAAACAACTCCCACGACCGCCGTACGGTCCAAAATACCTTGCTCCGTCATTTAACGGCTTTGACACCACGGTGAAATTCGGATAAGAGTCCCCCACTGAAAGGCGGATAAACGGATAGCCCTTATCGTCTTTAAGCAGGATATTATAGCGGGGCATGTGACGTTTGATGAGTGAGTTTTCCAGCACCAAAGCTTCAAATTCGGTATCGGTGACAATATAATCAAAATCCCAAACCTTACTCACCATCACACGGGTTTTCTCGTTATGGTTCGGATTTGGCCGAAAATAGGAACTGACTCGGTTGGGCAAACATTTTGCCTTTCCCACATAGATCACTTCATGCGTACGATTCAGCATCAAATAGACTCCCGGTTTTTCCGGCAGCCCCAATGCCTTTTCATGCACATCGACCTTAAATTCCATCTTGACCTCCGTTTACAAAACAAGGGCGGGATATTCCCGCCCTTCTATGATATCGCACAATTTGAATGTTACTCGGAAAAATTGGAGTTAATCAGCTCAACCAATGCACTCAGCGCTTCATTCTCATCAGCGCCATCAGCGATCAACAACACTTTTGTTCCTTTCACGATTCCAAGCGATAATACGCCAAGCAAACTTTTTGCATTGACGCGGCGTTCCTCACGCTCGACCTGGATGCTGCACTTAAACTCGTTTGCCTTTTGAATAAAGAAGGTCGCCGGACGAGCACGCAGACCAATTTGATTATTGATAACAACTTCTCTCGAACACATGAAGGTTTGCCTCCGTTTCAAACTTTACCTTTGCATTATATAGAATACCAAATCCAAGTGCAATTCGTCAACTCTTTTTTATTTTTCAGTATTCCCAACAAAAAATTCCGATATTTTCCAAAAGAATTAAGCAGTTTTTTGCCTTAATGACGAATTTCGACAACTGTCACACCGGTTTCTCCCTCACCAAACGTTCCCAAACGAAAACTTTTGACGTGCGGATGCTTCCGCAGATGGGACTGCACCGCCGCACGCAAAACGCCGGTACCTTTTCCGTGGATGATGATGACCGAATTGAGTTTCGCCAAAAACGCCTGATCCAAATACCGATCCACCACCGGAATTGCTTCGTCAGATGCCATTCCTCGCAGATCCAACTCGGTTGCAACTTTGTGTGTCCGCAAAGCTGTCTTGCTTTTTTCCACAATCGCCTGTACGCTTTTGTTTTCTGCATTTTCAACCAAATTGATTTCCGAAAGTTTGGTGGTGACTTTGAGGACACCCGCCTGCACACGAAGATTCCCGTCTGCATCCGGCAGTGTTAACACGGTGCCTCGTGTGCCAAACGCCAAGAGTTCCACCGTATCACCCACTTTCAGCGGCCGTTTGAGCGGTTTTGCCTGCTCTTTCTTTTGTTTTGCTTTGACTGCACGTTCACTCTCATTGAGCGCACCTTTCAGAGAGGCTCTTGCTTCATTGATCCGCTGGAAATCGTCTTTTTTGCGTTGCGCCTTCCGAAGCGCTTCAATCTCATCAAAGACCTTATCCGCCGCACGGCGTGCGTCTTTTACAATCTGCTCCGCTTCTTCGCGGGCACGCTCTCGTGCGCTTTCCCGTTCTTTTTCCAAACGTTCGTCAATTTCTTTCGCTTTCCGATTCAACTCCTGGTTTTCACGGCGCAATTCCTCAGCCGCAGCAAGCTCAGTTTCCAACGCAGTGCGCTTTTCTTCCAACTTTTGCAAGATCTCGTCAAACTGCTGGCTCTCGCTATCCACCAAACTGCGTGCGGTATCAATGATGTGATCTGAAAGCCCCAAGCGATGCGCAATTGCAAACGCATTACTTTTCCCCGGGACACCGATGAGCAGTTTGTAGGTGGGTTTTAATGTTTCAACATCAAATTCGCACGATGCGTTTTCCACTCGGTTTGTGGTGAGTGCAAACGATTTGAGCTCGGTATAGTGTGTCGTCACCGCAAGTTTTGCACCAAGCGCCATCGCATATTGAATAATCGCCACAGCAATCGCCGCACCCTCGACCGGGTCGGTACCCGCACCAAGCTCGTCAAACAGTATGAGAGAGCGATGATCTGCTGTTTTTAGGATCTCCACAATATTGACCATGTGCGCAGAGAAGGTAGAAAGCGACTGCTCAATGCTCTGTTCGTCGCCGATATCCGCATACACGGTTTCAAACACAGCAACCTTACTGCCGCTTCGTGCCGGAATATGAAGTCCGCACTCCGCCATCAAGGTCAACAGACCAATGGTTTTCAGGGCAACGGTTTTACCGCCGGTATTCGGGCCGGTGATGACCAGGGTATCAAACTCCTGCCCTAAGCGAATGGTAACAGGCACGGTTTTTTTCGCATCCAAAAGCGGGTGGCGTGCATCCTTGAGAAGCACTTCACCTTTTGCGTTGAGTTCGGGGGCGTCCGCATTGTGGGCATAAGAAAGCTTTGCTTTCGCAAACAAAAGATCCAGCCCAACCAACACATGATAGTCGTTTTCAATACTTTCACTGTAAGTGGAAACTTCGGCCGAAAGCGCAGCAAGAATCCGCTCGATTTCACGCTGCTCTTTTCCGGCGAGTTCACGCAAATCGTTATTGATTTTCACGACACTTGCAGGCTCAATGAACACGGTTGCACCGGTAGCGGAAACGTCGTGCACCATACCGCCCACATCGTTTTTATATTCACTTTTGACCGGGATGACATACCGTCCACTTCGTTGGGTGATGATCGCCTCTTGCAAGTGTTTTGCATGGGAGGGCGACGAGATCATATGCTGCAAAACCTCACGGATTTTTGCATTGGAAGCACGGATTTTTTTACGGATATCTGCAAGCTCGGAACTCGCCTGATCCGCCATTTCATCCTCGCTCAGAATCGAAGTGTTGATGAGTTCTTCCAAATACTTATTGGCAGAAAGAGAGTCAAAGCGTGCTTTCAGACAGGTTTCCACACGCCCGCTTTCATCCAGATATCCACGCACACGGCGTGCCGTCTGAAGCAGCATGGCAACGTCTAACAGTTCACGCATATTAAGGCTTCCACCAATATCCGCACGTTGCAGCGCACCTTTGATATCACGGATTCCCGCAAATGCAGGAGAGCCAAACATCCCGATGAGTTTTTTCGCATCTGAGGTTTCCCGCTGCATCCGTGCAACTTCGTCCAAATCGGTTTCCGGAACAAGTTCTGCAGCTCGGCGTTTTGCCTCCGCACTCACCGCTTGCTCGGAAAGTTGTGCAAGCACACGGGTCAGTTCCAACGTGTGCATTGATTTCAAATTACACTGTTTCATTTATGTTCTCCTCACACCAAGCCGTGATAAAAGCTCAGTGTCTTAAATGACCGTTCAAAATGCTCCAGCAAATAACCTTCTGTAAGGGTTGCGAGCGTTTGAATCCCGCTCTCCTCCATACGAAACGAAAAGAGTTTTTTGAGATCGCCGTACAGAATATGCCGAAGTGCTGCAATCACGCCCTCATCTACCGGAATTGTCTTTCCAACTTTTGGACAAGTCGCACAGTAAAGTGTTCCGGTTTCCAATGAAAAAACAGGATGTCGTGCAGTATTCCCGCAAACAGGACAAAGATCCAAAACAGGTGCATACCCTGCATATCTCGCAATTCGCATTTCGAAAGCGGCTTTGATGATGCGGGGGTCTTTTTGCAGTTTTGCAAGGGCATAAAAACTGTTCAGCCCCAAGCGAATGAGTTCCGGGTTTTCCACCTCGGCATCCGCCGTGACCTCCAAAAGTTCTGCAAAATAAGAAGCAAGTGCAAACTTGACCAAATCCGAACGCAGTTCAAAAAACAGTTCAATCGGCTCCGCTTCATTGACTGTGACACGTCCGCCGTTTTCATAAAATGAAAACTCCGAAAACGCAAGAGACTGCACCGCAGCAGAGAGTTTGCTGTTTTTCCTGCGCACTCCCCGTGCTGCTGCCGAAACCTTTCCTCCGCTTTCGGTGAGTACCGTAAGCATCATATCCGCTTCACGGTATGCAACCTCACGCAGAACCAGACCCCGCTTTGTTTCGTGCATGGTTTTGCCCCCTTATTCGTAGGAGAAATTACGGATCATGGCGAGGTTATCACGCCAGTTTTCTTTCACTTTCACCCAGGTTTGCAAATACACCTTGGTGCCCATAAATGCTTCGATATCCGCACGTGCCTGTGCCCCAATTTCTTTGAGCATGGCGCCACGTTTTCCAATGATGATTCCTTTATGACTCTCACGCTCACAATAAATGACCGCATCCACATCGATGATTTCGTTATCACGTTCCGAGAAGCGTTCGATGACCACAGCAACACCGTGTGGCACTTCACGCGAGAGCAGCATGAGCATTTTTTCACGAATGATTTCGGCAATCATTTGACGTTCGGGTTGGTCAGAAACCAAGCCCTCTTCAAACAGCTGCGGGCCCTCCGGCATGAGCGGTGCAAGTTCGGGCAAAATGAGATCTACCCCATCTCCGTTTTGCGCTGAGATGGGAAGTACGCCCGCAAAGGCAAAGCGTTTTCGATAACACTCAATGACCTCCAGCAGCTGCATCGGGTCCACCGTATCGATTTTATTGATAACCAAAAACGCCGGAACACGTGCCGCTTCAATCCGTGAAATCAGGACTTCTTCCGGCTTCCCGATCCGTGCCACAGGCTCAACCAAAAGAAGTGCTGCATCCACATCACTCACGGTTTCCCGGACCACCTTGACCATATACTCGCCAAGCTGTGTTTTTGCCTGATGCAAACCCGGAGTGTCCATAAATACATACTGAACCCCATCACGGTTGATGATGCCGCACACACGGTTTCGTGTGGTTTGCGGTTTATTGGAAACGATTGCAACCTTCTCCCCTGCCAGAGCATTGATTAAGGTGGATTTCCCTACATTCGGGCGTCCGACGATTGCAATCATACCCGCTCGTTTGATTTCCATAACAGATCCTCACTTTACACGTTGTGAATGCATGAGTACGGGAACCATCCACAACAACTGATACCAGAATATATGATACGGGGAACTTGCATAGATATTTCC
The DNA here is from genome assembly GCA_017421025.1 of Oscillospiraceae bacterium. GTDB lineage: Bacteria > Bacillota > Clostridia > Oscillospirales > JAAYXM01 > SIG510. The sequence goes on along the minus strand of JAFQME010000027.1, from coordinate 15,382 downwards.
GATCCACGCCAAGCAGAACATCACAGCAAGCCCAAAGAACACGCACAGCGCAGTCAGAAGCGCATTCCGTGCGGTGACACGACGCAGACGTTTCGCCGCAAGCACACAGCTTGCAAACGGGACAAAGCCGCTGCGGGTCACAAATGCACACGGGTCATGATCCAAATAACGACTTTCGGTTGCAAGATCCAAACGTTCTTCGATATTTGGATACTCAAGGGAGTTTTGCGGCAAATCAAAGATTTCCTCCACCATCATCGGTACAAGATTGAAGTCTACAACCGCTAAAATCGGAGTAATCTTCGCATCAAGCACATCAAACAACGACTCACGGATTTCTTCGTTTGCACGGTACTTCATTTGGAAGAGCGCCGCCGCAGTTCCGTTAATGGCAATAAATACCACATTTTTCGCATCACGTTCCGCCCCGAGGTGCACACCCATACGGGTCATGAAACTCCCGGTACCGACATAGACCAGGTTTCCCTCCAATTCAGCCTCTGCCCCACCGTATTCGTAATGGCGCATATTCCGCACAGGGACAAGACGGCCGAATTTACTCTTGAGTTCTTCATAAAACACCGGGAACAGCCCGTTATTCGCTTCTTTGAAAATGCTGGTGGCATACGAAAGGGCTTGTTCAAGTGAGAAGGAGCCCAGCATACGAATCCCATTAAACGACACCGCACCTTTCGGGAATAAATCGCTGTCACGCACAATAAGATTCTGTCTTCCAGAAAGAAGATCTGCCGCATACCAGCCCGCAAGTGAAGATCCGACACGTGACAAACGGCGGGACAAGATTGCAAACGGCGTTGAGAATCCGAACATTGCGACAAACGGAGTTGCTGCACACGAAACTGCAGCAAGGGTCCAGAAGAATCGATTCCAATCACGGGAGACAATCCCCACCATGACCGAGAAAATCAAGGCTGCTGCAATTCCGAGCGGCGCAAGCACATTCCAAGTCAGCTCCACCTTATCTTCGCTTTCCAAATGACGGGCAAAACTGCGGTCATCACGCACAGGCTGCTTGATGATATTAATATTGTGATACCATTCGTTGGAATAAATACCAAGCGGCTCTTTGCTCATACCAGCCGCCTTAGCAGAACGCAGATAGGCATTCTCACGTTTCCACATTCCAAACACCGCAAAAAACAAGGTAAACACCGCAACCGGCGCATACGGTTTTTGAAGTGTTTCGGCCGGAGAAAGCAAATTAAATACGACATGGGCGAGATTTGCAAGCTGCGTAAACATGACTGCCGCAGAAAGTCCCAAGCGCAGTTTCAACACTTCCCGAACGCCTGCAAACACGACCGGAAAACCAATCGTTACAGCAAGCGCAGAAAGCCCCAAAACAAGAAAGTGATGTAATTCCACGCCATTTTCAAATGTGATTTGCGCAGGAATGGGAATGTGCAAGTTCGCTGCAAAGCAAAGATAGAACAATGCCAGCGCATTGAGGAAGAGCATGACCGCACAAACACCACGAAGCCGCACAGCACCCTTACGGGTTGCAACATATTCCTGCGGCGAAATACTCGGCCCCATTCGACGAACTGTCGGTTTTGATGCTTTCTGAGTGTTCTGTTTTTTCTTTTTGGGCATTCGATCTTGTTGCGGACCGAAATGCTCTCGCATATTTTTTCTGGCTTCTTCCGGATTGACACGGTGTGCCTTACGCACGGTCGCCTCGGATTTCAGCTGTTTTTTTGTTTTCTTTTTGGTTTTTTTGACCGGTTGTTCTTTCGGCACCTTCACAGGTTTTTCTTTTGGTACCTTCACAGGTTTTTCTTTTGGCATTTTTACCGGCTTCTCTTTTCGTGTTTTGACCGGTTTTTCTTTGGGTTTCGGCTTTTGTTCTTTCTGCGAAACCGGTTGTTTGACAGAAGGGGTCTCCGGTGTTGTCACAGAGGTTGACTGCGAGCCGAATTCCGACAAAATCTCTTCTAAACTGAATGCGTCCACAGCCGCCGAAGGATTCGATTGTTCGTTGATTTCGCGCAGGATACTGCTGACCGAATATTCATCATTGCGATTGGGATCAAAGCCTGCCATGTTCGCTCCTCGTTTCTTCTTATTTTGCTGTGCGTTGACGCACGGTTTCAAACAAAACCACTGCCGCCGCAGCGGATGCATTGAGGGATTGGATCTGTCCCAACATGGGAATTTCCATCATAAAATCACAATGCTCGCCGACCAAGCGACCGATCCCATCCCCTTCTGAGCCGATTACGATTGCACACGGCCCGGTCAGGTCGGTTTCAAACAGGTTACTGGTCGCACCAAGACCTGTTCCATAAATCCAAACGCCTTTTTCTTTCAAGGTCTCCATTGCAGCGACCAGGTTGGGGACACGCACAATCGGCATGTATTCCAAAGCACCCGCACTCGCCTTTTCCACCACTGCGGTAAGCCCTGCGTTGTGGCGTTTCGGGATGATGACACCATGCGCTCCCGCTGCCTCTGCAGAACGGATGATAGCACCGAGATTGTGCGGATCGGAGATCTCATCACAAATAACGATCAATGGCGGACGGCCTGAATCTTGCGCACGGGCGAGCACATCCTCAATGGTGGCATATTCACGTGCGGCAGCAAAGGCGATCACACCTTGATGCGATCCGGTCTCACTCATCTGATCCAGTTTCCGTTTATCGCAACGAATGACGACCGCACCCGCTTCCTTGGCTTTCGCACCGAGGAAACCGAGCATACTGTCATCATCTGTACGAGATAAAAACACCTTGTCCAACACACGCCCGGCACGCAACGCTTCGTGCACCGCATTACGACCTTCGATCATTTGTGTATTGGTTGGTTGTGAGTCAAATCTCTGCTTCATTTCTGATCCTCTTTTCTGGCAAACTACCTCACTTTTATTGTAACACAGATTTCTCTAAATTCAAATGTTTTTCTGCATTTCTCACACACATTATCGCATAAGTTATTGTAAGTTCGAAAGGGGTTGGGTTTTATTGTGAAAAAAGCACTTCTTTCCTGCATCGCAACGGTCTTTCTTGCGTTTGGTTTGGTTGCCTTTCCGCAAGAAAGTGCAGATGCGGTACGCAATGCACTCTCGCTTTGTTGCCAGGTTGTAATTCCCTCGCTTTTTCCGTTTTTCGTCCTCAGCACATTCATGAATCAAAGCGGGGTCTCCAATCGTTTTGGACAGTTTGCGGTTCCACTTATGTCCCGTTTGTTTCGTTTGAGCGGCGACGGGGCATCCGCTTTATTTTTGGGTATGATCGGCGGATATCCCATCGGAGCTGACTGTGTTCGCTCACTCTATCAAAATGGCAAGGTTTCAAAACAGGAAGCGGAACATCTTCTGATTTTTTGCAACAATTCCGGTCCTGCATTTGTATTGGGGGCGGTTGGCTGCGGGGTGTTTGGCAGTATGAGAATCGGCGGAATCTTACTTGTCATTCACTGGCTGTCCGCATGGTTGATCGGATTGGTTCTTCGGTTTCGCACAAACGAAACCGAAAAGTGCCTGTTTGTAGAGGAAGCAGACGCCGGATTTGCCCCCACATTCTGCACCGCTGTAAAAACAGCCGCAATGACAATGGTGAATGTTTGTGCATTTATCATCTTTTTTGCAGTGTTGACCGAGCTTTTACACATGACACACATGCTCCCTCACGACGGAATTGTCGGAGCTGTCTGTACCGGTCTGTTTGAACTCACCTCAGGCATTGCCGCACTGCAGCCTTCGGTTTTCAATCCGCACACTGCTATGTTGATCGCCTCTGTTTTGCTTGGTTTCGGCGGAATTTCCGTTCATGCGCAAACTGCGGCACTTCTCTCCGAAACAGATCTTTCGCTTACTCCGTATTTTTTAGGAAAGCTCTCGCATGCGGCAACCTCGTTTTTACTGACCAGAGGATTCTTGCAGTTTTTCCCCCAGAGCATCCCTGCAAGTGCGGTCTGGTTGCACGGCCAAACAAACTGGCCGGGTCTTGCAGTCACCGCTGTGGCAATATTGAGTTTTTGCATGCTCCTCCTCTTTTCCGAAAAAAGGACTGGAAACCGCTAACACCCTGTGGTATACTGGTAATAACATTGGAAAGAGGGTGTCTTACATGCGATATGATTCCGACATTGATCCATGCTGCCGTTTCTGTGCACACTGCCACCAAATCGACGAAACTGAAGCGGTTTGTAAAAAACGTGGTGTGGTCTCGCTGGACCAAAAATGCTTCCGCTATTTGTATGATCCGACCAAGCGACTCCCCGCTCAACCGGGATATTTGCACCGTGGCACTTTTTCTGCCGAAGACTTTTCGATTGATCCTGAGTCATAATGTTAGAAAAAGAACAAAAATGTTGCAATACATCAGTATTGCAACATTTTTTATGCGTTGTTTACGGAACATCCAGTTTAGGCTTCCTCTTCGGTATTCTCTTTGGTCCATTCTGTCAGCACTTTTTCCAAATAAATCTTATTTGCAACCGCAATGATGGTATTACGCAAGATATTCTTCTGCTCGCTGTTGTGCATTCCGATTTTCCGATACTCCTGTTCAATTCCAAAAGACACGTGCAAAACATTGCAAAGTTCTTCACAGAAGTATGTGTATGCCTCCTCAGCGGTATAACTCGCTTTTTGCATATCAATCAAAACCTGAATGTGTTCCAAAGAAAGCACGCTTTTGGCGACTGCAATAAAAATCAGATATGCAATTTGCTCACGGCTATACTGCTTTTTCACCGGATTCACAATGAGTTTTTTCTTCACATAATTACTAATCATGGAAGATGTGATCGTAATTCCGCACAACGGCGCAAGCGCCCCGGAGATATACTTTGTCGTCTGCTCCAAAAACAGCCCAACATCCGGGATCTCATGATAACGGGGCAACGAGAATTTTTCAATTCCATCCAACATTGTTTGTTTCATCAATATCACCTGCATCTATTATACAACACCCGACAACAAAAATCAAGAAACCTGTCACAAGTTTTTTAAAAACTCTTGACGTGGTTTAGAAAACATTGTAAAATAGAAAAAAACAAAAAAGGATGATTAGATGTATCGAATCGTTGCGGATTCCTCGTCGAATCTGTATTGTTTAGATGGAACGGATTTTGCATATGTACCGCTCACAATTCATTGTGCAGGTCGGGAATTTGTAGATTCCAACCAGTTTGATATTGCTGAAATGAATGAATTTCTCAAGACAACCAAAGCACGTTCTTCCACCTCATGTCCCAACATCTCGGATTGGTTGGCGGCATTCGAGGGCGCGAAGGAACTCTTTGCAGTCACAATCACAAGCGGACTTTCCGGAAGTTTTACCGCAGCCAAGACTGCAGCGGAACAGTATCAGGAAACCCATCCCAACTGCAAAATCTCGGTCATTGATTCGCTTTCTGCCGGCCCGGAATTATGCCTGCTCATTGAAAAGATCAACGAGTGCAAACTGCAAGGGCTGTCATTTGAAGAAACCGACCGTATCGTGCGTTCCTACCAAGCCAAAACACATCTGCTCTTTTCACTCTGTTCTTTGAATAATTTTGCACGAAACGGCAGAGTTTCTCTGGCAAAAGCTAAAATTGCCGGGGTGTTCGGTATTCGGGTATTGGGAAAAGCATCCGATGAAGGAACTCTGCAGCCGCTTGAAAATGTGCGTGGGGAAACAAAAAGCCTGCAGGCATTATTTAATCTTCTGTTGGAACATGGGTACTGCGGCGGCCGTGTGATCATTGCACACTGTATGAATCAGGGCGTCGCAAACACTTTAAAAGAAAAAATCAACAGCGCCTATCCTACCGCTTCAGTCACGATTCAAGAGACCGGTGCACTTTGCAGTTATTATGCGGAGGACGGCGGAGTTTTGGTTGGTTTTGAGGCATAAAAAAAGGCTTTCTCGAATTTCGAGGAAGCCTTTTTCTTTGTTCTTAGTTGAGTTCAGGCAAGCTTGCTGCTGCGACCGACTGACCGACACGACGGAAGGTTTCATCCGGAAGAGAGAGCTTCATCTGTGCTGCAAGTGCAGGATATTCGCTGTCTAAGACCTTATTTGCGAAATCCAGGATCAAATCGCCGCCCTTACCGGACATAACACGGCCGAGCAAGAGGACGTGACGAATGTCATAGAACTCTGCATACCAAGCAAGTGCATGGCCGAGATAGACACCGATGGAACGATAAATTGCTGCTGCACGCTCATCGTCCGCTTCCATGAGTTTCTGAACTGCTTTGAGTTTCTGAGCCGGGGTGTCGTCTGCATTCAGCTCAATTCCTGCTGCCGGAGCAAGCTTCACAACGGAATCCTGAGAGAAGTACTTCACGCCGCAGCCGATGTCGCCGGACCACTCGTCTTCCATTGCATCCGGGTTGAGATCGACCGGAGCAAATGCAAGTTCATTGAGCCAGCCGGTGATATTACCGTCTGCATCCACGAAGCCGCCTGCTTCACTGGTGCCCATTGCAATACCCAAAACGCCGTTGTCCTTGAGGCTCATTGCGCCCGCCAGTGCGGTGACGTCACCGTCGTTTGCAACAACGACCGGAACATCGCCGATTTCTTTTGCTGCATCAAGATAGATATTCTTCACACGAGCTTCAAACGCATCCTGCGGAACTTTGATGAAGAGGGACGCACTCATAGTGCGGTTGTTGACGTAGATACCTGCGGAGCTGATGCCGATTGCATCAACACGCGGCATTTTTGCTGCTGCAGAGCGGAATGCGTCGACAATGCCCTGGTAGTGGTATTCCGGATCCGAGTTGAGTTTCGGATTCCAAACCACTTCTTCACTCCAAATTGCTTCGCCGTCGATAACAGCGGAGACCTTGCGGTCACTTCCGCCTGCGTCAAAGCCGATACGGCAACCGTTCAAATGACGGCCGATATCTTTGGAAACACTGTGCTCTGCCGGGATTTCCTCCGGTTTGCAGAGGATGACTTCCATATCTGCAACTTCGTAGACCTTTGCCATATCATGTGCATCAAAGCCACGCTTGCCGCCTTCACGGTACTGGTCCTTAATGTATTCGCCGACATAGTCCGGACCGCTGACGAAGATGCGGAAACCACCACGGCACCACAGAACGGTCTTGATGAGACGTTCCACCATGGTGAGATCTGCTTGGCGCATTTCTTCGGTACCATGGATCTTCATGTTGAAGACCGAGCACTGCTTGTCTTCACGCTCAATCGCCAAAGTGAGCGGAACACCGTTTTCGCCAACACTTTCCTTAAATGCGGTGTAGAACTTGGACAGCGGCAAGAAGCCGGGATCCAATTCCGGGATGTTCTGAACGTCAACATTCAGGCCTAAAAACTGTTTCATAAAAAAACACTCCTCTATTTTGATTGACCCCCGGTCAGGTATGCGATGGTGCGCTCAACAGCACTGCGCTCCTCCCCCATCGGAATACCCGCAAAGCGGTGGTCAAAACTTTTACAGAATTTCGAAATATCTTCACAAAGCGGAACAAGCTCACGCTTTGCAACCTCACAATGCGCCCGAAAGAACGGACCGATCAACTTTTTGGGAAGCTCGGATTGCGCACAGGAGAGAAGTTTTGCCAAATGAGTCGGACAGAAAGTGGTCTGCCGTGCGGTTTTATCACGGAATTCCTGTTCCCGTTCCCACAAATACACAATATTGCTGCAACAATGACTGAGTCGGGTCTCGATCTGATTACAGACGAAACAGCCGTCTGCAGCAAGCGTGAATTTCTCCGCAATCGAGGGAAACTCCCGTTTGGATACCTTTTCGTAGTCCAAATCGCACAACGCCTTTAAGTCGGCGAGATAACTCTCCAACATCAAAGCAAGCGGGAGTTTTTTCTGCATGGCCTGCATTTTTGGAAAATGCTCTTTACAAAACCCAAAACGATTGGTTTCAATTCGGACATCCGGTTCCATCATCGCAGCACCCATCACATACGAAAGAGAGTCTGCCTCTAATTTTTGGTACAAACGGCAGATTGGGCATCCGTCATAGACCTCATACGCCTCGTTGATGGGGATGGTGTAATTCTGTTCACGCATAAAAATCCTCCATTCAGCTGTTTTATTGTACCAAAGATTGGATTATTATGCAAGTGAAAAAACAAATAAAAAAGCAAGGTGTCGTTACACCTTGCTTTTTTCGTCTTAGTACATGCCGCCCATGCCGTCCATGCCCGGAGCCGGAGCTGCTGCAGCCGGTTCCTTCTTATCTGCGATCAGGCTCTCGGTGGTGAGAACCATAGCAGCAATGGAAGCTGCGTTTTCAATTGCACTTCTGGTAACCTTTGCCGGGTCAACGATACCCGCCTTCATCATATCGGTATACTCACCGATGAGTGCGTTGTAACCAAAGTTCTTCTTGGTCGAGTTTTTGATCTTGTCGAGGACGATGGAACCATCCACGCCTGCGTTTGCAGCGATCTGCTTGACCGGCTCTTCAAGAGCCTTTGCAATGATTGCAATACCGGTCTTTTCGTCGCCTTCTGCATCTGCAAGGAGTTCTTCAACCGCTTTGCTTGCACCGACAAACACGGTGCCGCCGCCGCAGACAATCCCTTCTTCAACCGCTGCACGGGTTGCATTGAGTGCATCCTCGATGCGGAGTTTCTGTTCCTTCATTTCAACTTCGGTTGCTGCACCGACCTTGATGACCGCCACGCCGCCGGACAGCTTTGCAAGACGCTCCTGGAGCTTCTCACGGTCGAAGTCGGAAGTGGTGGTTTCGATCAAAGAACGGATCTGTGCAATACGGGACTTGATTGCATCTGCAGCACCTGCACCGTCAACAATGATGGTGTTTTCCTTGGAAACCTTGATCTGGCGAGCACGGCCGAGCAGGTCCAAAGTGGTGTCTTTCAGTTCCATACCCAGGTCGGTGGAGATGACCTGGCCGCCGGTCAGGATTGCGATATCCTGCAGCATTTCTTTTCTTCTGTCACCAAAGCCCGGAGCCTTGACACCGACACAGGTGAAGGTGCCGCGCATACGGTTGACAAGCAGGGTTGCGAGTGCTTCGCCCTCAATGTCCTCAGCAATGATGACCAGCTTCTTACCGGACTGAACGATCTGCTCGAGAACCGGCAGGATTTCCTGGATGTTGGAAATCTTCTTATCGGTGATGAGGACAAGTGCATCATCAATGATTGCTTCCATCTTGTCCATATCAGTGCACATATACGGGGAGATGTAACCACGGTCAAACTGCATACCTTCCACGATCTCGCAGTAGGTTTCAGCGGTCTTGGACTCCTCAACGGTGATGACACCGTCAGCAGAGACTTTTTCCATTGCATCAGCAATCAGATCGCCGATGACCGGGCTTGCGGAAGAAACGGTACCGACACGAGCGATGTCGCTGGTGCCATTGACCTTCTGAGCCGCAGCCTTCACAGCTGCAACCGCAGCAGCGGAAGCCTTCATGATTCCACCCTTCATAATCATCGGGTTTGCACCTGCAGCAACATTCTTCATGCCTTCACGGATGAGTGCCTGAGCAAGCAAGGTTGCGGTGGTGGTACCGTCACCTGCGACGTCGTTGGTCTTGGTTGCAACTTCCTTAACCAGCTGAGCGCCCATGTTTTCAAACGCATTGTCCAGCTCGATTTCCTTTGCGATGGTAACACCGTCGTTGGTGATGAGCGGTGCGCCGAACTTCTTATCCAAAACAACATTGCGGCCCTTCGGACCCAGGGTCACCTTAACGGTGTCTGCCAGAGTATTGATGCCGCGTTCCAACGCACGACGTGCGTCTTCGCCAAACAGAATTTCCTTTGCCATGACTGATTTCCTCCTCTAATTACTCTACGATAGCAAGAATGTCGCCCTGACGGACGATGATGTACTCTTCCCCGTCGATCTTCACTTCGGTGCCGGAGTACTTGCTGGTGATGACTCGGTTACCTGCCTTGACGTACATGGTGATGTCCTTGCCATCCACATTTCCGCCCGGGCCCACTGCAACAACTTCCGCAACCTGCGGCTTTTCCTGTGCAGCACTGGTCAAAATAATACCGCTCTTGGTGGTTTCTTCTGCTTCCACCATCTTGATGACAACTCTGTCAGCCAACGGTTTCAGTTTCATAATAGAATTCCTCCTACAATTGAATACAATTTTTAAGCAGTTTGGCACTCAAAGGTGCCGAGTGCTAATTTCTGTTACTATGATAATCTTTGTACGCTCGAAGTGCAAGTAAATTTTTTCTTAATTTTCCCCAAAAATAACCAAAAACAACGATAATTTCAAATTAAGATAGGTTACCTGCTTCTTTTTTCTTGTTCTCTCTGTTTTTCTCTTTTTTTCTCCATTTTTGAAAAAATTCACATTTTAGTAATATTGATAGAATTCGCACTTAATCATTCCGTTGTACAATTTTCGCCGTTTTGCTGCACGTTTCCCGTAAAAGCGCTCAAACTCTGCATGTGAGGAGATCAAATACAACTGATATCCCGGATTCTGCTTCATTGTTGCTCCGAACTCACGGTAAAGCTGCTCGGTTTGCTTCAAATCCAACATTCGCTCGCCGTACGGTGGATTACATACGATGATACCGCTTTCCTGTTCCGGATGGAACATTTTTGCATCCGCATGTTCAAAACGGATGTATTGCGCCACACCCGCCTTTCGGGCGTTGCTGCGTGCGGTGGAGAGCGCACGATCATCCACATCTCCGCCCCACAGGGTGAAATCACGGCGGAAGATCTTTTCTTTCGCTTCGGCTCTTGCTTGATCCCACATCTGTTGCGGCACGCATGCCCAGCTTTCTGCGGCAAAGTTCCGATACAGCCCTGGGGCACGATTTTGCGCAATCATGGCGGCTTCAATAAGAATGGTGCCTGAGCCGCAGAACGGATCACAGAAGTATTCCCGGCCACGGTATTTACTGAGAGTCACCATTGCAGCAGCAAGCGTTTCTCTGAGCGGTGCTTCATTTGCATTGGCTCGGTACCCACGTTTGTGCAGCCCTGCCCCGCTGGTGTCAAGATACAACACCGCCTCGTCTTTCATAATGGAAAACTGAACCGTGTATTTGCTTCCGGTCTCTTCCAGCCAATTCACATGATAGGTTGCTTTCAGACGCTCCACAATTGCTTTTTTTACGATTTTCTGACAGTCAGGAATCGAGAACAACTTTGATTGCAGCGAATGTCCTTTGACCGGAAACGCCCCATCTTTCGGGATCCATCGCTCCCAAGGCAATGCTTTTGTTCCCTCGAAAAGCGCATCAAAGGTATCTGCTCGAAAGGTGCCGAGACGGACAAGCACTCGCTCGCCTGAACGCACCCACAAATTTGCTCGCACCAAATCTTCCATTGTGCCACAAAAATGCACACGTCCGTTTTCCGGCGCAACATCCGACACATTCAAACGTCGAAGTTCATTTCCAACGATCCCTTCCAGTCCAAACAGACACGGGACCGTAAAATTGATTTTTTCCATAATTCTCTCACTTTCGCAAATTGCGCCGCCAAAAACGGCGGCGCAAACTGTCTATTCAGTTGCTGTGGTTGGCGCAGTCTCGGTGACAGGTGCAGTTTCTGTGACCGGATTCGCAGCACTTCCTTCCGGCGTTGCGGAGGGTTCAGGCTCCGGCGCAGGTGCGGAGGTATGCAAGGTACAGGTATCGCTCACACGCACTTCTCCAATTCGAATTACATACCGGAACATATCCTCGGGACGGACAGCACCTTTCGGACGAACGGTATACTTTTCGTCATTTAAGACCACTCCGGAAACCGGCGCATAGCGCTCAATTTTTCGAATTGCCACCCATTTTTTCGCCGGGCAGAATTCGCTTGCCTTCATCCTGGAAGCCTCGCAAACCTGATATGAGATATGCACGTTGCACTTCTCGGTGGGGATGTCGTTTTTGTGGAAATACCCTTTGATGACTTTATTGCCGCTGACATCCGCAGAACACAGTCCGTTCGGCAGTAATCCGCTCAAAGCACACACTTTGACTTCTTCAAATTCCCCAGTGGTTTGGAACTGCTTGACTTCCAAATCTTCATGGATGGTATTCATGACTTTTTTCCAAACGGTCAGCGCCGGAGAAAGTGTGGTTCGAATGAATTGCGGGTTGTCATATCCATACCACACCGCACCGACATAATACGGCGTATATCCCACAAACCAACGGTCTTTATCGCCGTCGGTAGTACCGGTCTTACCGCCTGCCGGCATATTATTGTTGAGTTTTGCCAAAACACCTGTGCCGCCGTTGCCCATAACACGACTGAGCATATAGTTCATATACTCTGCGGTCTTGGCACTCATCGCCTGCACACGCTTCTGCTCTTTTTCAAGCAACACATTCCCTTGGCTATCCAGCACTTTTGTGTACATCCGAGGCTCGATATATTCGCCTTGATTCGGGAATGCCGAGTAGGCCGCTGCCATTTCCAAAACCGAAACGCCTTTGGTGAGCGCACCTAAGGAGAGCGGCGCCAAATGCACATCCGAGATCTGATTGAGGGTGGAGATCCCGAGTTTTGTGGTTAAAAATTCATAAGAACGTGCCGGGGTGAGGTCTTGCAAAATCCGCATGGAGACCGTATTGATGGATTCCATCAACGCTTTGGTCGCATTCATTCGCCCTTGATAATAACGGGTCTCGTTTTTCGGATAAGCCTTACCGCCGTATTCCATGATCGGTGCATCGTCGATCGGGCTTTGCGGATTGATGATGCCCGCTTCAATTGCCGGCGCATAAACCGCAATCGGCTTGATAGACGAGCCCGGCTGACGGTAAGTCATGGTGGCACGGTTGAGGACACGGTTCTGCTTTTTCTCTCCACGAGCACCAACAATACCGACCACATCGCCGGTATACGGATCCATCACCACCATCGCACATTCAGGCTGTGTTTTGGTAGCATAGGTCGGGAAGTTCGCCGGATTCTCCAAAACCGATTCAATTGCGTTCTGCACATCCACATCCACGGTGGTATAGATTTGCAGTCCGCCCGAATAAATCATCTGCTCTGCGACCTGATAAGAATACCCATGTGCTTCCATCAAGTCGTCAATCACCTCTTCAATGACCGCATCCACAAAGAAGGATTGGACATTGTCGAGTTGTTCCTGACGTTTGTGCTTGACAAATACAAGCTCCTGCGCCATCGCTTCGTCATACTCTTCCTGGGTGATTTTTTCCAGTTCAAGCATCTTGCCTAAGATGTTCTCCTGGCGTTTTTTATTATTCTCCGGATTGATGAGCGGATCATAATAGGTCGGCAGATTGGTGATACCGACAATCGAGGCACATTCTGCCAAGGTAAGCTCCGAAACGTCTTTATCAAAGTATGTTTCTGCCGCTGCACGGACACCGTAACAGCCTTCCGATAAATAAATGGTATTCAAATATAGCTCAATGATGGTATCTTTTTCAAAATGCCGTTCGATATAGAGCGCACGCATGATCTCCTGGATTTTGCGTTGAACCGTGTCTTGACGGTCACCGGTCAGGTTCTTAATCAGCTGCTGGGTAATGGTGGAGCCGCCAAATTCGGGTTTGACCTGCAAGAAAATATTGACCACAGCACCAAGGGTACGCTTGAAGTCTACACCGTGGTGAGTTTCAAACCGTTCATCTTCAATTGCAATTGCGGCATCCGGCAGGTACTTCGGCATTTCTTCCAGATCTGCCCATTCACGGTTTTGCGAGGAATACAAGCGCTCCAACTCCTGCGGATTCCCCTCATCGTCATAGTGAAAGATCTTGGATGTGTAGTTGAGTGCAATGGTTTCAACACTCAGATCCACCTTTGCGTCAATATTCGTTGCCAGATAGACAGAGAAAACCAAACCGCAAATGGTCATGGTCATCACACCGATGAACAAAACGGTCAAAAAACATTTTCCTAACAAGCTAAAAAACTTGTTTTTCCGCTTTCTTCTGCTCAAAATTGACACCTCCCTTGTATGAAACGCATCCGCAACACACAAGTGTTTTCAGTATACCATTGTTTATTGTAACACATTCTTTCCAAAAATGCCACAATTTTCTTTTTACATACTTTTCCCGTTTTGGGAGATACTATCCGATACAAAAACAAAGGATGGCGTTTGAGATGAAAAAACACCGTAATTGGATGCTAGCATGTGGACTTTTGGTAATGGTGAGTGTGTTTGCCGCCTCATTGGTTTTATTGCTGCCACCGCAAGAAACCGTTGGCACACCCACACTTCAAGTTGAGGAGATTCCCTCTTCTTCCGGGTATGTGATTAAACTTCACGACGGACAGATTGCAGTATTTGACGCCGCACGCCCCGACACACCACTCCGTCTCACCGATATCCCTGCCACTTCTCTGCGACATTATGACCGGGAACTGCTAACTGTCGGCATTTCGGTCGCCACTGAAGAAGAACTCCTCATGCGCCTCGAGGATTTCGGAAGTTAGATCAAATCCACAAAATCCACGCTCACATATCCTTCGATCCCATTTGCGTGGATCACATACCAGCCGTAAGTCTCGCCGTCGATCTCCACTCGTGTCCCACGGGGAAGCGATCCCACCACGTTTGCGGTTGTATTGGGACGGTCCCGAACATTGACACGATCCGCAGTCACTACCCCTACTCGTACCGGACCCGGCTCAACAAACGGAATATCAAAATACTCGGTAAGCGAGAGCACAACATTCCGTGCAATATCCGGAATGTTGTTTTTGATCCAGTTTGCATCTTGCTCATTGTCGTGGTATGCAAATTCGATCAGCACTGCCGGAGCACGGGTGCGACTCACCTCCCCGATGGTAGTTGTCGGTACTGCCCGGACTTCGTCGGGAATGGGATAAATGTATTTCAGGTTGTTTGCGATGATCTCGGCAGCACGGCGTCCATCTGCACTTGTGGGATAAAAATATACATCTGTCCCCCGAATCTCGCCCGAGAGTGCAGGTGGTGCGGCGTTAGAGTGGAGTGCCAGATGCAAATCGTAATTCCCTGCATTGGACGCTTGAATCGAGGTTGCTGCAGTCATCTCAGGTGTGTTTCTTACATAATCAATTCCGCTTGCACGCAGATACGGGACCATGGCATCCGCAATCAGATTCATATACTGTTCTTCATTTCCGCCGTTGATGTACGGGTTAAACTCCTGTGTGGACGGGCTTAAATAGATGGTAGGCATGATTACCGCTCCTTTCAGTCTGCTATTTTTATTCTATGTAAAAAAAGTTTTTCGGTGACTTTCAAAAACTCTCTTGACAGATGTCGAAAACTCATGTATAATAACGTCCGTTGTGGTGTTTGTGGCCCGGTAGTTCAGTTGGTTAGAACGCTAGCCTGTCACGCTAGAGGTCGAGGGTTCGAGCCCCTTCCGGGTCGCCAAAACAACTCTTGACATTCGTTTTCTCGTGTGTTATAGTATTTCGTGCAGTTGCTGTTATAGCTCAGTAGGTAG
>JAFQME010000026.1 GCA_017421025.1 Oscillospiraceae bacterium | reverse complement strand
TGGAGGTGCATGTAACCAATGGCACGTATAGCCGGAACTGACTTGCCGAGAGAGAAGCGTGTTGAGATCGGTCTCACTTACATCTTCGGTATCGGCAGAAGCAGCGCAAACGAAATTCTGAAGGCAACCGGTGTCAATCCGGATACCCGCGTAAAGGACCTGTCTGAAGATGACGTTTCCAAGCTGCGTGATTACATCGATAAGAACTACACCGTAGAAGGTGACCTGCGCCGTGAAGTCGCGCTTGACATCAAGCGTTTGATTGAAATCGGCTCCTACCGTGGTCTGCGCCACCGCCGTGGCCTGCCGTGCCGCGGTCAGCGTTCCAAGACCAACGCAAGAACTCGCAAGGGTCCGAAGAGAACCATTGCGAACAAGAAGAAGTAAAGGAGGTTTAGGTTATGGCTAGTCCGAAAACTGCAAAAAAGGGCGTTTCCAGAAAGCGCCGCGAGAAAAAGAATATTGAAAAAGGCGCGGCTCATATCCGTTCCTCCTTCAACAACACCATGGTAACCATCACCGATCCGAATGGTAATGCTCTCTCTTGGGCATCCTCCGGCGGCATGGGCTTCCGTGGCTCCCGTAAGTCCACTCCGTTTGCTGCTCAGGTTGCGGCTGAAACCGCTGCAAAGGCTGCGATGGAGCATGGTCTTAAGACCGTTGAAGTCTTCGTTAAGGGTCCGGGCTCCGGGCGTGAAGCTGCGATCCGTGCTCTCCAGGCTGCTGGCCTCGAGGTCACCATGATCAAAGACGTCACCCCGATTCCGCACAACGGCTGCCGTCCCCCGAAGAGAAGACGTGTTTAATTTTGGAGGTGTAAACTAATGGCTAGATATACCGGCGCAGTTTGCCGTCTCTGCCGCAGAGAGGGTCAGAAGCTGCACTTGAAGGGCGACCGTTGCTACACCGGTAAGTGTGCACTCGACCGTCGTCCGGCTCAGGCTCCGGGCCAGCATGGCAAGGGCCGCAAGAAAATGTCCGAGTACGGCTTGCAGCTTCGTGAGAAGCAGAAAGCACGTCGTTACTACGGCGTTCTGGAAAGCCAGTTCGCTAAGTATTTTGACATGGCTGTTACCAAGAAGGGTGTCACCGGTGAAAACCTGCTCCAGATTCTGGAATCCCGTTTGGACAACGTGGTTTACCGTCTGGGCTTTGCAATGAGCCGTGCAGAAGCACGTCAGCTCGTTTCCCACAGACACTTTACCGTTAACGGCAAGCCTGTCAACATTCCGTCTTACCTGCTCAAGGCAGGCGACGTTGTCGCTCTCAAGGAGAAGAGCCGCAGTTCCGATAAGTTCAAAGCTGTTATGGAAGCAAACGGTTCCCGTGTTCCGCCGAAGTGGTTGGACCTCGACCGCAACGCTTTCCAGGCAAAAGTTGTGAACCTGCCGGCACGCGAGGATATTGATCTCCCGATCGAGGAACACCTCATCGTCGAGTTGTACTCCAAATAAGCCCTCGTAATGCTCTTAGCTAAATTAAGCTGCGGCATGATTCTCATGCCGACCAAGTAAGGAGGGTACTATGATGATAGAAATTGAAAAGCCGCGTATTGATTGTGTTGAGTCGTCTGAGGACGGTTCTTACGGTAGATTTGTCATTGAGCCGCTGGAGCGTGGATACGGTATCACCCTGGGAAACTCCCTGCGCCGTGTTCTGTTATCCTCCCTTCCCGGCACTGCTGTCACCACGCTGAAAATCGCAGGTGTTGAGCATGAGTTCTCCACCATCCCGGGCGTTAAAGAAGACGTCACCGAGATCGTGTTGAATGTCAAGGGCATCATTGCAAAGCTCAATTGCAGTGAGCCGAAAACCGTTGTGATTGAAGCTTCCGGTGAAGGCGAAGTTACCGCTGGTGATATCCAGGAAAACGCCGATATTGAGATCCTCAATCCGGATCTCCATATCGCAACCCTGGGCCCGGATGCTTCCCTCAGCATGGAACTCACTTTTGCACATGGCCGCGGTTATGTTTCCGCAGAGCGTAACAAAGAAGAGCAGGCTCAGTCGGTGATCGGCGTTCTGCCGATCGACTCCATCTACACCCCGATTCCCAAGGTGAATTACCACATTGAGAACACCCGTGTAGGTGACACCACCGACTTTGACAAACTCACCATTGAGGTATGGACCAATAAGACCATCACCGCAGGTGACGCTCTCTCTTACGCAGCAAAAATCCTGGCCGACCACCTCAGCCTGTTCATTGACTTGTCCGAGGATATCGGCAATACATCGATCGTCATTGAGAAGCACGAGTCGCAGAGCGACGCAGTACTCGACATGACCATTGAAGAGCTTGACCTCTCCGTCCGTTCTTTCAACTGCTTGAAGCGTGCGGGGATCAACACGGTCAAGGACTTGATCGCAAAAACTCAGGACGACATGATGAAGGTCCGTAACCTGGGTCACAAGTCCCTTGAAGAAGTCGTGAACAAGCTTGCTGCTATGGGTCTTGCCCTGGCAGATGAGGAAAACTAATCGGATTTAGATCCTGATTCTAAACGAAGGAGGTAACGTTCGATGCCCGGAACTCGTAAACTCGGCAGAGCGACTGATGCACGTAAGGCTATGCTCCGTGCTATGGTCACCTACCTGCTCGAGAATGGTAAGATTGAAACCACAGTCATGCGTGCGCGCGAAGTTCGCCCGATGGCTGAGAAAATGATCACTCTCGGCAAGACCAATACGCTTCATTCTAAGCGCCAGGCTCTTGCTTATATCACCAAAGAGGATGTCGTGAAGAAACTCTTCGACGAAATCGCTCCGAAGTACGCAGACCGCAACGGCGGTTACTGCCGTATCACCAAGCTCGGCCCGCGCCGCGGTGACTGCGCTGAAATGGCGATCATCGAGTTGGTCTAATTCGATCTATGATGTAAAAATCCCCGGTACTGTGAGTACCGGGGATTTTTGTTGTAGGAAGAGGGGAATTCGACTGACGGCATGGGGAGACGTGAGATGATTGTTTCTGTCCTCTGTAATTCTTTTCAAAACGATTCTATGGTTGGAGAATGTGATCAAGTGCAGGGTGCAGGATAAGGGAAAGCTGAACGTCAGTGAGGGGCTGTGAGTTGCTAAGCAAGATGGGAGAAACTGCGGAATTCGATGTCAAGGACTTCGCCGTTATAACTCCAAAATGCGAAACACAGGTATCTGCTCCATTTGTCGAGTGCGTCATCGTTGAACAAACACCAACTCGGTTCAAATTCGCTTACATCGGCTGCAGGTATGAGCCACCCGCACAAATCTTCACCATGAACCTTTGATGTGCGAAGCTCTCGCCCTTCACCGCAGTCAAGGAAGAACACACATCCTTGCTCATGTGCTTTATCTTGCACCAAAGAGAAAAAACGAACGAATGATTCGTCTTCACAAGTTCTTAATCCGAGCATTTATGCCTCCTCTGTTATTTGGTATAGGGTTACAATAATTAAATTATGTAAGCCAACGTTTGAGGATTGTGAGGGGAAGCGGAGCAGTGAATATGAGTTGTTGTGGTCAAAATAGGGGATCTGTAGGCTGTAAGGCAATTTGGAGACGTACATCAATCTGCAAGATCGAGCTCCTCCATCATCTTCTTCGCTTCCGCCTCGGTCACTGCCTCATAGTCTGCCGTTACATCGTTTTCGATCTTGAATCAACCGGGCATCGGCTTCCACTCACCCGTTACATATCCGGAGGCAGTGAATTCAGTGGAGCCCTCTTCAATCAGGGAAAGGCGGGTGATTTTCCCGTTCATCCGATGCACAGAATACCGCTTGTTTCTCATGGCATAGCCTCCTCACGCATTGTCATGATACTTCCAATTCGGCGAGAAAGTCACAAATTGCCTGACGGACTTCGTCTGAAGCATCCGGATTTGCCACAGGCTTCCAGTGCTCGGTTTCAGAGAAGTGCCATTCGTCTTGTCTTTTATGCAGAATGTCCGGCAAAAGCGGCAGCATATCGTGGTCCTCCAGAATTCCTTCGGCATCCATGATGTCAAGGATTTCTGCAATGACATCTTCGGTGGAGTGGTTATGAAGATCAAAATGACCGATCAGCTTTTTTGACACGTTAATCGACTCCTTCCAACTCAAAGGTGGGCCAGTACCCGTACATTTCCACGTGAAGTTCCGCTTCTTTCCAAAGATAGTCGTACCACACTTCTTCAAACTCGTTTGCTAAGCCCACCTCTGCCTTGGATTCCTTACAGCTTACCGAGCGGGAAATGATGTTTCTGCGGTGTGCGCTGCTTTCACGGGACCATTCTCGATACCCGGGAATCGTGTCAAGTTCATAGCTAAGTGTCAAACTGCGTTTGGTATACTCTTCTAATGTCATCGCAATTCCCCCTTTTGTCTTTATAGTAACAGGTGAGATGTCCGATAAAACGGACTTTGAATTTGCGACAATGTTTATTGCTGTATTGGGGTTTGTTGACTTTTGTCGAAAAAAGTGTTATATTCTTTAAAGGTGTTTAGAAAGAAGTGGGAAGATGGATTACAACAAACATCAAAGCACAATCGGCAACTCAAGAGAAGAAAGTCTTGCAAAAGCAGTGCAAATGCTTCAAGGGGATCGTTTGGCAACTACTTCCATAAAGAGACCTGATATAGCAACAGGAAAAGTTGTTTTGGGTTTTATATTTTGGTGTTCTGTGATTGGCATTTATTTGTGCTTGTGTTTGTATCTTGAAAGATGTTTTCGCATCCCGGTATTTTTTGTGTATCCGGTTGCCATTTTTGGTTGCTTTCTGATGATTGCCATGAAAGCAAAGCCGTTTGTTATAAACGCTGTTTTGCTTTACCAGAAGCATGCGCCGGAAAGAATCCGACGTTCTTGTCTGTTTGTACCAAGTTGTTCTGAGTATATGCTTCTTGCGGTTGGAAAATACGGTGTGTTGATTGGTGTTTATAAAGGACTTCATCGCCTGCTCCGGTGTCACCATCCAAATGGCGGCGAGGACTATCCATAATCTTAGTCGCTATTGATTCCGGTTACAACGGTAGTGTAATATGGAATCGACAGCAATAAAACAAAATCGAATGATAAAGGAGAATGTATTATGGCACAGTACAAAACAGTTCCGGGTCCCGTTGGCATGAACATTTCTAAAAAAGGCTCTTTTCATGACGCTGTGAAGCAGTATGCTGATATTATCAATAGAGAGACTGCTGGCGGTTGGAAGTTAGATTGCATTCAGGAAGTGCCCGTAACTCGAGACAATGGTTGCTTGGGTTCTTTGTCTGGGAATGCTTCTACCACTATTTCTTTCAACATGTTGGTTTTTGTCAAAGAAGACTAAATTCAAAAAGAAACAGCACACTGCCGGTGCTGTTTCTTTTTTTGTCGGATTATAGATGCGTAGTTGATAAATTATTGGGGGAAGCCATGTTCTATAAGAAAGAATAACGCAAAAACAACAGTGAATATCAAGATTGCCAATGTAATTCGAGCAAGGAACTTTGTTGCGCTGCTAAAATTGTTGCTTTTTGAAAATTCGTGTTTGTCCGTCTGCGGTTCGGTTACCAATGATAAAATCCCTGCTTCAAATGCATAGGGTACAACCATATTTTTTTCACCATCGGGGAACGAAACTGAGATGAAATCCGGCTGTACGTCAGTAATAGTGCCGGTGCCAAGTGTTTTGTGGTTGACAAGCGTGCCGGGAGTGAGGATAAGAGAAGCTGCATAATTTTCGTTGTGGCTTGATTCAAATGAAGTTTGGCTGATTGTTGAGTCTTTGAGGTCAACGATTTTGCGGGAAAGGTCAAGTTCTAAAACGTCAGTTGTAAGCTCGTCACTTTTCGTTCGATCATCGGTAAACAAATTGCTTTCCTCAAAATCCTCGTCCAAACTGATGGTTCCGGTTTTGTCCAAGCAGCCATCCAAACCGTCGGCACGGGCGAATTTATCATAGAATTCCGCTTCACTCGTATATTTGTATTTATGAATGTTTTGAATTCGACCCAAACGCATTTCGAGTGCAGGCGGTAAGTCGATTTCTTCGAGGTAGACTAAGAAACGTTTGATCGACTTTTCGCGCGCCAAATGTAATTCGTCCATGCAGTTTTCAGATGCTAAATAGTTGTTTGATATAAATGGAATAAAAAAACTACAATTCATCAATTGATGAGCAATTGTTGCATCCCATTCGCTACAGGGATCAATCCCCTCATCATACCAAATGCGATATCCACGCTGAATTAACGTTTCTAAGATGGGGAGAACAGTGGAAGAATCTTTGTGACAATAACTGATGAATATATATTGATCCTCTCCACGATATGTTTCAATATGCGGAGCATTGGTTTTATTCATATTGCATCCTCCTCTTTTTGTATTTTAGCATAGATTGCAGGATGTCGCAAGTTTACAGTAATTATTTTATGTAAACCTGCGAGAGGGTGTGGACATTCGGGAGGGGGATATGGTATGATAAAACAAAAGGAGGCGAGGAACATGATAAAGATTGATTTTACAAAAGAAATCGGAAAGATCAAGGCGATGCATGGGGTGGGTCAGCCGCCGCTGTACGGCTTCGGAAACGATTGCTATTTTCGGTATCTGACCGATGCACATATTCCGTATTCACGTCTGCACGATACCTTGGGGACTTACGATTTTCGTGTGGTAGAGATTCCGAATATTTTCAGAGATTTTGATGCGGATGAAAATGACCCTGCCTCCTATGACTTTGTTTTTACCGATTGGCTGATTGGGGCGCTGATGAAGGCGGGATGTGAGCCTGTGTACCGCTTGGGTGTCAGCATTGAAAACTACGCTGCGATGAAGGCTTATCGGATTTTTCCGCCAAAAGACAATGCGAAATGGGCTCGAATCTGTGAACATATCATCCGACACTACAACGAGGGCTGGGCAGACGGTTTTACCTATGGGATTAAGTACTGGGAAATCTGGAACGAGCCTGAGGACGGAGAAGAGTCACAAATGTGGTTCGGCTCTGCACAGGAGTATTATGACCTTTACGTTACCACAGCAAAGCACTTGAAAGCGTGCTTTGGGGACAGCATCCGTGTGGGTGGATATGCCTCGTGCGGATTCTATGCGGAGATTGGGGAAAAGGCGCCCGACTGGGCGATGATTGGGACAAGATTCCAATACTATGTAGAGTATTTCCATAACTTCTTGAAACACATCAAAGCAGAAAATGCGCCGATTGACTTCTTCTCCTGGCACAGTTATGCACAGCCGGAGGGGACGGCTGCAATGGCGGAGTATGCAAAAAAAACACTTACGGAATACGGGTATTCCGATGTGGAACTGCACCTGAATGAATGGAATACCGCACCGGACCCCGAACTGCGGGGAACTTCGTTTGCGAGTGCCACGGCTGCGGCGATGATGCTTTTGATGCAAAACACGAAAACCGATGTGTTGTGCTATTATGATGCGGCAATCAGCGTTGTTGACTATGCGGGGTTATTTGACCCGCTCAGCCGAAAACCGTGCTGTACCTATTATGCGTTCAAGGCCTTTGGGGAATTGTTTGCACTTGGTACGCAGGTGGAATGTTGTGCAGACGAGACGGTGGCTGCGATTGCGGCAACCGATGGCAGCCGAAACGCCGTGATGCTTGCAAATTTGGGAGAAGATGTGAAACTGGAAACGAATCTTGATGCAAGCAGATTTGTGGTGTATCTGATTGATGAAGATCATTTCTTCACTCCGACCGAACTCAACCCGATGCGCTTTACATTAAAGAAAAACCAAGTGGCATTCATTTCCGATGATACGGTTTCGATTTGTGAATGACGAGACACTCCCCCCCGAGGACACATTCCTCGGGGGGATTTGTTTGAGCACTTGCGGGGAGCGTCAGGTTTGTTATATAATAAAGAAAACGTAAAAAAGGGGGGAACAGAATGGCAGAATTTGGAATCAAAGTCAAAAACCGGGTTGAGATTGAGAAAAAACCGAGGGTGTATATCACCTGTCACCCGGATGATTTTGCTGCATATTTCGAGCAAATCTGTGAGGATATTTTCAAAACGCATGATTGTGCGATTTATTTTACCGAAGATCTGTCAGCCACGATTGCAGAGGATGAAAAAGAAGTCGATCTTGGGCGAAACAACTTATTCGTGGTGCCGGTTACCCTCAAACTCCTCACCACGCCAAACCGTGCCATGGATGAGGACATCCCCTATGCGATGCAGGAACACATCCCGATTCTCCCGATCATGATGGAGCCCGGGCTTGACCGGATTTACAGCAGACCCGACAAATTTGGAACACTGCAATACTTAAACCGTTGCAGCACCGATGTAACCGAGATTTCGTACGAAGAAAAACTGAAGAAGTATTTGGAATCGGTTCTCATCGGCGACGATTTGGCGAAACGTGTTCGTGCCGCATTTGATGCGTATATTTTTCTGAGTTATCGAAAAAAAGACCGGAAATACGCAAATGAACTCATGCGCTTGATTCATGACAATCCGGAATGTCGGGACATTGCGATTTGGTTTGATGAGTTTTTGACTCCGGGCGAGAGTTTTCAGGAAACCATCGAACAGATTCTGGATGATTGCAAACTCTTCACGTTGCTTGTGACTCCACGGCTGCTGGAGAACGTGATTGATGAAAACGGGATTGAGCGGGAAAACTATATCCTCTCCACCGAGCTGCCCCTGGCACGCAAAAAGAAAGCGGAAAAAGGGACCAAGATGTTTGCGGTTGAAATGGAAGAGACCGACAAAGATGGCCTGTTTGCCGTTTACCGTGATGAGCTTCTTTCGCTGGGAGACGCAGAATTCCGAAGCCGACTGGCAGGTGCAATCTCAAAGGTTGCGATTTCATCGAATAACACCCCGGAACACTGCTTCCTCATTGGGCTTGCGTATTTAGACGGCATTGATGTGGAAGTAAACCGTGAGCGAGGGCTTGAACTCATCCGTTCTGCTGCGGAAGCGGGACTCTTAGAAGCAATGAAAAAACTTCACAGGATGTATATGGACGGGGTCGGTACAACCGTGGATTACCGACAAGCGGTCAAGTGGGCGCAAAGAATTGCGGAGTACCATGAAAAGGAGTTTGGTAAGCTGCATCCCGAAACCCTTGCTGCGTTCGGATCTCTCGCAATTGCATACGGAAAAAACGGTGACCCCAAAAAGGAATTGGAGCTGCAGAAACGTATTTATGAGCTGCGCTCAAAACTGTTCGGGGAAGAACACCCGGATACGCTGGTTGCGCTTGGAAACCTGGCGTGTACATATCTTGAGTTTGGAGAGTTGGAACAGGCGAGACATTCGGGAGAAACAGTGTATGCGCTGCAGTGTAAGCGTTTGGGGGAAGATCACCCAATGACACTGGTCGCACTGAACAATCTGGCACGGACCTATGAACGCATGGGAGAATACCAAACCGCACTGGAGTTGGGAAAACGTGTCTATGCGTTGCGCTGTAACGTATTTGGCGAGGAGGACTACGACACACTGGTTGCGCTCAATAATGTGGCACTTACACACGGGAAACTTGGTGACCATGAAACGGAATTGGAATTGTTGGAGCGTGTGTATACCGCATTTTGCAAGAGATTGGGCGAGGCACATCCCGATACGCTGGCGGCGCTTTGCAGTTTGGCGCAGACACACGGGGAGTGCGGACATCACCAAACCGCCTTGGAACTCAAACAGAAGGGGTATGAACTGTCTTGCAGCGTGTTGGGGGAGGAACATCCACACACGTTGATTGCGCTGAACAATTTGGGAAATACCTACTATGACCTTGGGGAGTATCAAACCGCATTGGACTTGGAAGAACGGGTTTATACACTGCGGTGCAAGGGATTGGGCGAGGAACACCCTGACACGGTCAATGTGCTGCGAAGTTTGGCGACCATATATGAAGCGCTGGGCGAGCACTCAAAACAATTGGAGTTGGAAGAACGGTTTCTTGTGTTGCACCGCAAGACGTTTGGAGAAGAACACCCGGATACGATACGAGCGCTGCATGATCTGGCGGGGACTTACAGAACACTTGGCAGAATCCAGTCCGCATTGGAACTGGAAGAGCAGGTCTACACACTGCTTTGCAAGACGGTGGGCGAAGAACACCAACACACACTTGAGGTTTTGGACAATCTGGCGCTTGCGTACAGCGATCTCGGAAAATACCAAACCGCACTGGGATTTGCAAAACAGCTTTATGCGGCACGGTGTAAGGTGTTGGGGGAGGAACACCCCGATACACTGATTGTTTTAAACGATTTGGGATTCCTTTTTTGGAAACTCGGGGACTGTAGCGCTGCATTGGAAGCGGCGGAACGGGTGTATGTGTCAAGCCGTAACGTGTTGGGAGAAGACCATTCCGACACGCAGATTGCGTTGCGGAATTGGAACATGCTCCGCAACGCTTGCAAAGAGTGAAACATCCTGCAGAAAACGAAAAGTAGTTGACTCTTACCCGTTTACAGAGGTATGATAGATGCAGTGAAACATTACGAAAGGGGTTTTATACGATGAAGAAAACAGGAGTGCGTATGGTGGTAGCATTTGTCTTGATCTGTTTCTTTGCTACAACCTGTTTTGCGGGAGATCAGCAGAGACCTTACAATCAATATAATTTGTTTGATGCGGTGTCAAATTTGCAGGAAACATCGTACTGGACAACCATCGGTGTCTCTTATTTTAGTCGTGATGCGTTTGAAAAGATTCTGGAACAGAACAAGAATAACGACTATATCATTGTCGAATTCAAGAATGGGTGCGGAATCAGTGAAAAAATGCTTCCGTTGATTTACAATTTTGCACAAACAAAGAATCTCCATGTCTATGCGTTCAACAGTGCAGGATACCGCCCGTTCCTCACGGATTATTATATCGAACACAGTGAAACACCTAAGCGTGTCAGTGCAAACGGCAGCACCACAACAACAATTGAGCTTGTTTCGGTTACCGTACATGACGGAAAAACCGGGAAAACAATCGGACGGGATCCAATTAAAACTGAAAAAGATTTCTTTGGGTTTGTTGAACGAGTTCTTCCGGGACGTGTTCAGACGACCACACTCAATATCAATTCCAATCAAATGGTTGTAGGAAATAAAACCGTCCAGCTTGAAGTTCCTGCAAAAATCATCAACGGCAGAACGATGGTTCCGATGCGTGCGATCTTCGAAGCACTTGGTGCAACCGTACAGTGGGAACCGGCAACAAAATCCATTACCTCGGTCCGTGGATCGAGAACGGTCAAAATGCAAATCGGTCAAAAGAAAATGACGGTAAAGGACAACAATTTGCGTTACCATGATGCATTTGATGAGAGTCGTACGTATGTTTTGGGCGAAAAAGCGGTTACTTTGGATACCATGCCTCAAATCGTAAACAGCAAAACGCTCGTTCCGGCACGTGCTGTGGCGGAAGCTCTCGGATACTATGTGGAATGGGATGCCGCTCATCAGCGTGTTATCATAAAATAGGGAATCCCTATGAGGAAAATCGGTTTTGAACCTTTTTTCGCAAATACGGCATCAAAAAACTCGGTCATACGCCAGTATGACCGAGTTTTTGCTGGATCTTCCATTTTGGGTGGGGGTAAAACTGCTGCCAAAGAATGTATGTCTGCGATGGGGTCTCCACTATTTGAGCGGGGGATTGGTCCAAAATTCACAGTTCGTACAGAGATAAATCACTTCTCCTGTTGCTTTATTGATGCGAACGCATGGTTTAAAAGGACCATGACCGTTTCCGGGGGATTCACCAAACCACTCAGCATCCTGCCATACATCCCATGCATTGATTCCTTCCATATAGCTGACTCTCAAATAAAAGCGAGCGTGAAGTGTCTGATACTCCATTTTTGTTCCGGTCTGCTGTTCTAAAATCATTTTCCCGAATTTGAGTGCCGTTTCTTCATCCGGGATGATTCCGTCAACAACCGGCGGCTCACCGTCTAAATAGATTTCTTTCATGCACGGATTGATGACCGCCAAACCGTTGATTTCCCACCACTCCACAGGAATTCTCATAAACTCCATCAACTCACGGAGTGGAGCATAGGTTTTTCCGTCGATGTACAGAATCTCGTTTTCAAATTCACATTCTCCGCCTGCACCGAAAATGAAAATTGAGTTGTGCCTCCCTTTTTCAATCCACGGAACATGGTTTTCTTCGTCCGGAAGCCAATCTATGCCAGAAGCCGCCGCCATAAATACTGTTGTAAAAACCAAGCATATACAAACAAGCGAAATGAACCGTTTTTTCATTTTTACTACCTCCATCTATTACTCCATCATGCCGATTTCTTTCAAAAAGGCAATTTCCTCCTCTTTTGTTAGCTCTTTTGTACCATTAGCACTATACTCGCCCCAAACCTCAACGATTCTCATTCTATCGGTCTCATCAGAAAAACGATGTTCGATAAAATTCCATATTAAGCGGCTTGATAAATCAAAATACGAGGAATATTTGGGGTTCATATCAATCCTGCCAACTTCAGTTATTGTCAAATCGGTATTTAACAATCTCACTTCACCTGTTGGTGCAACGACCGCAAGCGGAATCCCGTTTCCGGATACAAAGGTATAGTCGGAATAATCGGAGGGGCTTATGGTTTTATTTGGTTTAGAAAAACTTCTATTGCTGTTTGTTGTTTCCAGGAAAACATGGGTGTGAATAACCGCATCCGGAGTATTGTTACAATACACATACCAATTCAGGCCATCTCTTGCGGGGTCTTCGGTGGTGAAGCGGCCGAGGTTTGGGTCGTAGTAACGGGCACGGAGGTAGATGAATCCGGTCTCCGCATCACGGTACTCACCGCAATAGCCGAGTGGGTCACTACTTGCTCAAAACGGTTAAGCCATAATACCAACAAAGACTACTTCAGCAGTACTTTTTTTCAAATGAATTTCAAGACTGTACCCCATTGTTTCGTCAAATTGAAATACTATCCATGTGTTGTTGTCGTTATTGTAGAGACACTCCCATGTAAATTCTTTGCAATACAAATCGGGATACGCTTCTTTTGGATAAAGCGACTGCAAGATTGTACTTCCGACTTCAATTGCTACAGTTTCATCGGGAAGAATGACTGTTTCGATATTTGTTGTCGGTCTTGCATGTGTTGGCAGATAACCCAAGAGAAACCCAAAAACGATAAATAAAGCTGCAAAAAACAACTTCTTTTTCATTTTGAAGCCTCCTTAATCTTTTTAAATAGTTTTTTCCACCAAGGAATTTTGGAATTCTCATTTTTCGATGAAATCTTCCCAATTACACGAGCATTGTTTGATGTTTTGTTCAAATCATAAACCTTTAAATAGCCGTTAGGTGTAGCGAGATATACCCGGTTTAGTCCAAGTTGTTTTGTTGCCATAATATCATCACCGGAAAAATTCTCTGTTGAAAGATTCGGATCGGATGCACCATGAGTATGTATAATTGCGACAATTTTATGTTTCTCTGTATCGACGGGAGTAAAATTAGCGGTGTTAATACTCTTTTCCTGACCTTTCACAGGTTCCGCATAACTATACCGAAGCTTTACAATGACTTTCCCTTTCTCTTCTGTGAATGCATAAAAACAATAGATATACGCACCATATTCTGCGTTTTCTTTAATGGATATTGGATTATAGATTTTTGCGAAATCTTTTGCTGCATCTTCTTCAGTGGTAAACCAATCACCTGGAGCCAACCCCCATGGATCCACGTAGTTGATCGGATTATTGTTACAATAAACATACCAATTCAGACCGTCTCTTGCCGGGTCTTCGGTGGTGAAGCGGCCGAGGTTTGGGTCGTAGTAACGGGCACGGAGGTAGATGAATCCGGTTTCGGCATCACGGTACTCACCGCAATAGCCGAGTGGATTGGCGGGCGTATCATTTTCGTATCTGCCCAAAGCCGTCGTAGGTGAAGGTGTCGGAGAGCGGGCGGCTCTGTCAAGACGACAGAACCGTCCCTTTATGCTATAAAACTGCTACCCCAAAATGTACGTCCACGAGAGGGGCTACCATCCTTAACCGCGAGGGGCTGCTAACCCTCGTAATAATACCAACCGGGCTCGAGTTCTGTGAGGTTCGAATAGAATTTTGATTGTGGTGGATCATTTGGCGCAAAGATTACGCCGTTGATACGTCCAACAGTGGTATCCTTTATAAATACAATATCTCCGGGATCGATAAAAGGCGATTGGATTTGTCTAAATCTGAGCTTTTTGATCATTTTCTCAATGTTTGTACTTGTAGCAGCAATGTCTTTTAGTGCGCTTGCCTTTTCCGGATCTTTGTAACTGAGTTGAAACTGATGAAGTTGAATGACAACACTCAATCCGTTTGAAAAAAACGTCTTATCGTGACCGGATGAGTTCGGGACGCCGCCTCGCTGAATAATCCAACCGAACGAAGAAAAAGGTGCCAACTCATTTGCAACGGCAGAAAAAAGATCTTTGTTATTCTCAAAAGTTGCAAGCATTTCTTTTTGATAATCTCGATTTTTGTTGTACCGGAATAAAATCGTGGTCCCAATAAGAAACGCGAGTAATATAGTGAGGATGACTCCGGCGAATTTCAAAACAAATCGCATCACATCAAACACTCTCCTTTATCGAAAAATGATTTCTACAGGAAGTTTGAGAAATCCGACATAACCTTTAGATTTCGCATATTGTATCCCTCTCGTGACATTCCAAAAATCAACCTCCGAGTCGCCGTAAAATTGCATTGGATCGTGATTGACAACACCGGCATCACCGCTCTGTACATATCCGGCCCCTTCATACAGTGTGACGGAGTTCAAACCGAGTACCGTTCCTGTAAACCCATAATTTATATTGCCGAAATCTGCAAAAGAAATCACTTGACCGAACATTACAAAATATCCGTCTTCTATCGGCATCCATGAAGCGGGGTTTTTCTTGTAGTCCCATTCCCCATAGTTCTTTACCAGAGAGTACCAGTCCAATCCAGCTATTAGATAACCAGCGTGACTATTGTGAAAAACAGTATCTATGATTGTTTGTGCATTGTCAAGAAGCTGATTATATGCGGTTAAAGTCCAGTCTTGATAGCGATAATTGTTTCGGCGAAAGGTTTCTGCCAAATTGTGAATTTCTCTTTTTCCTTCCTCTGTTGTTGCGCTATTCCAACGTGAGGTCAAATCAAGCAAAAGTTTATATACATCTTCGCCGAGTTCTCCGTTCTCATACATATCTATTTCTTCTTGCGTAATGTAACCTGTCGGATCAACAAAGTTGACCGGATTGTTATTACAATACACATACCAGTTGAGTCCGTCTCTTGCGGGGTCTTCGGTGGTGAAGCGGCCGAGGTTTGGGTCGTAGTAACGGGCACGGAGGTAGATGAATCCGGTTTCGGCATCACGGTACTCACCGCAATAGCCGAGTGGGTCACTTGGTGCAGAGGATTCGAAATTACCATATGCGTCGTAGTCCACAAAGTCAATGGCTGTGGTGAGGGTGTTGACATGACCCACCACGTCTCCACGTGCGTTTTGGATATATGCGGTGCGGGAACT
>JAFQME010000025.1 GCA_017421025.1 Oscillospiraceae bacterium | reverse complement strand
GTTCGCAAAGACAGTACAAGGTTCGTAGACACTTTAATAACTGCAAGTCCTGAGTTCTTTTGGGATATGACACACGAGAAAATGGTTGAATATTTCCAGCGGGCAGTAGATTTTATTAAAAGCAAAATCAGACCGGATATGATTTTCTCGGCGGTAGTTCATCTTGATGAAAAGACACCGCACTTACATCTGTGCTTTGTTCCATTAACGGAGGATAACAGACTTACTGCAAAAGAAATACTCGGTAACCGTGCGAAGCTTTCCAAATGGCAGGATGAGTTCCACGAATTTATGGTAAAGTTCTATCCCTATATAGAACGAGGCACATCGGCAACACTCACCCAGAGAAAGCATATCCCAACCTACATATTCAAGTCTGCTGTAAAGCTTGAAAAAATGCAGACAGAAATTGAGGAAGTATTGAAAAACACTAATTTCACTAATGCTTCAAAAAATTCTGAAAAAGCAATCAAGATGATTGAGGATTGGGTTCCTATGGTTGAAACCTTCAGAACAAGGGTGAATATGCTCTACAATGCCTTAGAAGCAGAACAAAAGGATAACAAGGCATTGCGAGAAGCATATAAAGAGGAATATGACAAAGCTGATAGTCGTTTGATGGAACTTGTTGTGTTACGAAAACAGGTTGAATCTTTGCAAAAGCTTTATGCAAAGGTTCCTGAAGAAATCCGTAAGGAAATTGAAGCAAAGAAACGAAGTAAGGAGGTCGAAAGATAATGAAAACTCCCGAAATGATACAAGTAGATAAATTAAGAACTTTTGAAAACCACCCATACAAAGTTGAGGAGAATGAGGAAATGGAAATGTTAACCCAAAGCATAAAAGAAAATGGAATATTATCGCCGCTTATTGTAAGACCTATCGAAAACAGCGAATATGAAATAATCTCAGGACACCGTAGATTATTCGCAAGCAAACGGGCAGGGCTTACAGAAGTTCCTGCCTTTGTTTATGAGATGGACAGAGATAAAGCGACCATTGCTTTGGTTGATAGCAACCTGCATCGTGAGCATCTTCTCCCAAGTGAAAAAGCCTTTGCTTACAAAATGAAGGTTGAGGCTATGAACAGACAAGGTGAGCGTACAGATTTAACTTCTTCCCAAGTTGGGAAAAGGTTAAATACCTATGAGGTTATAGCAGAAGAAAGTGGTGAAAGCCGTAATCAGATACATAGGTATATACGTTTGACCAATCTTTTACCCGAACTATTGAAATATGTTGACGATGGGCAGATTTCTTTCACTCCTGCGGTTGAGCTTTCATATCTCAATGATATTGAACAACGGGACTTACTTCAGGCAATGGAGCTTAACGATTGCACTCCCTCATTATCTCAGGCAGTTCGTATGAAGAAGTTAAGTCAGCAGGGATTGCTTGATGATGACAAAATCAACGAGATTATGGCAGAAGAAAAAGCAAATCAAAAAGAACGAATAAAGATTCCTACTGAGCGTGTAAGGAAATACTTTCCCAAGAGCTTCAGTAACTCTCAGATTGAAGATGCAATCGTCAAGATGTGCGAAGCTCAATACAGAAAGAAACAAGGCCATGAAAGGTAAGGTGCAGCTTATGGTTAAGAAAAATACAATTATTCCTATCCCGATTATTGTAATTGACAAACCAAGACTTGATGAAAACGAGAGCTTTGAAAATCTCAAATACTATCTCGACACAAACAAAAGACAACGCCATAAAATAAAATATCCGCTTGACGAGCTTAATTTTACAACTAAAATCGGCAAGACGGAATATATTGTGTCAACAAGTTTTGATATATCAGGTAAGCAGACCTTATTAGAACAATTCAAGAATTTGATACTTTCATAAAATTGTAGAACTGTGTCGGGCATTGTATAATGTGTACACCTTATGCAATGCTCGGCAAGTTTGGAAAGGAGAATCAAAATGGCAAAACAAGCCGAGAAAAAAGAAAAGCTCACCGCTTTGTACTGCAGATTATCGCAAGATGATGGAAGAGAAGGCGAAAGCAACAGTATATCAAACCAAAAAGAAATCTTAATGCAATATGCAAAACAGCATGGATTTTTACATCCTGAATTCTTTATAGATGACGGTGTTTCTGGAACTACTTTTATGCGACCTGACTTTCAGCGTATGCAAAAAATGGCAGAAAACGGAGAAATTGCTACCATTATTGTAAAGGACTTAAGCCGTTTCGGAAGAAACTATCTCGAAGTCGGCAAATACCTTGAAATCGCATATCCAACTCTTGGAATAAGGTTTATAGCCATTCAGGAAAATGTTGACACAATGAACAACACCGGTACAGAAATGATGCCGTTCAACAACATATTCAACGAATGGTATGCTGCACAGACAAGCAAGAAAATCCGAGCAGTTCAAAAAGCAAAAGCTGATAACGGAGAAAGAGTTTCTGCCTCCATTCCCTATGGATACAAAAAATCGCCTGATAATCCTAAACAATGGATTATAGACGAGCCTGCCGCTGAAGTAGTACGGTATATCTATAAGCTGTGCCTTGAAGGATTGGGGCCGACACAGATTGCAAAAAGATTGCGTGCTGAAAAAATATTATGTCCAACAGCATATTTTGAATCAGTTGGTAAAGCTACCGCAAACAAAACACCTTCCGATCCCTACAGATGGTGTGGGGATACAACCAAAAGAATTATTGATAACAGACAATACACAGGATGCACAATAAATTTTAAGAGTTCTATGATAAGCTATAAAATTCACAAAAGACTCCCTAATGATGAAAGTGAGTGGCAAATCATCCCTAATACGCAGGAAGCCATCATTGATGAAACTACTTGGGAACGTGTGCAGGAGCTTCGCAAAAACAGACGGCGAAATACTGCAACGGGCAGAGAAAGTATTTTTTCCGGATTGGTATATTGTGCCGATTGTGGTTCAAAGTTATATTTCTGTGCTTCAAAGAGTATAACCGAAAAGCAGGAATTTTACAGATGTGCCGCTTACAAGGAAAACACGGGAACTTGTTCTATACATTATATCCGTGATATTGTACTTCGTCAGCTTGTTTTGGAAACAATTCAAAAGGTTGCAGAATTTGTGCAAGGCTTTGAACCCGTATTTGTTTATCTGTTTGCAAAGAAAAATGCTGAAGGCAGAGAGAAAAACATCCGTGCTATGAAAATAAAAGCCGAGCAATCCAAAAAGCGAATTGCAGAGCTTGATAAATTGATTGAGAGAATTTACACCGATAATGTTATGGGTAAAATATCCGATGAACGCTTTGCCATAATGTCCTCCAATTTTGAAGCTGAACAAAAGGAACTGCGTGAAAGCTTATCTAATCTCGAACAATCAATCGTTGATGCAGAAACAGAAAAAGTGGATATGAAAAGATTTCTTGAAACAATCCGCGAGTGTACCGATTTAAAAGAACTAACCCCTGCTATTGTAAATACCTTGATAAAAAGAATTGAGGTACATAACAGCATCGTAGTTGACGGAGTTAAAAGAGTTCCTATTGATATTCACTTCACGGCGGTTGGCTTAATAAGCTTACCTGACGAAAAAGAACTGTTGGAACTCATAGAAGAAATAATGGCAAATCCGCTAAAAAGTGCGTAAACAAGGCAAAAGCGGTGCAACCTTAATAGTTACACCGCTTTACGCTTAACAACTGTCCTTTAGAGTACGCCTCTAAACCTGTCGTTTTTTCTTTGGTGCGGCAGACGAGATTCGAACTCGCGACTTTCACCTTGGCAAGGTGACACTCTACCACTGAGTCACTCCCGCATCTCTATTGCAGATGATATTTTAACACAGTTTTTTCAATTCGTCAACACCTAAAATAAAAAATTTTTGCGGAGGCAGAAATTACCTCCGCAAATCATTCTACTTTAAGTTCAGCACGGATTTGATTGTACCTGTGCTTGCGGTATCAATCTCAAGTGTGACGGTTTGCCCCACATTCAAAATCACCGCAGTCTCATGCTCCGCTGCGCTGACTGCATAATAAGTCGGATCGTTTTCCAAGCGCAAGTAATAGACGGTATTTCCGCCGATGACCGCAGACCGGATGTCCACAATCACACCGCTTACCTGGGTTTCTTCGATCTCGGCCGGAACGGTAATCCCCTGTTGGCTGAGGAGTTTGACATACTCACGCTCACATTCCGCCGGGGTTGCACCGGTCGCAACCACCTGATACTGCTGCACATTGACCATCGCATAGGTTTTGACCAGACGTGCGTTGTCTTTCAGTGCCACAAAATAGGTGGGTTCATCGGAAATGTTGAGTAACAACGGGAAAGTGGCATCATAGCCCAGGTGCTGCACCACACCCTCTGCCGAGGACATGGCGGAATACTCGGTTGCACCTGCACACGGGTAGAACTTGGTTTCTTTGGTGCGCTGATTGGACAGAATGAAGCCGATGTTGGACTGGTCCCCACCCACCGAGGTGATGCCGGTATACATATAGACATCGTCGTTTAACGCAATATAGTTATAACCCGATGTGGTGACGGTGACGTCCTTTTGTCCCAAAATCGAGTTGAAGAAGCCGTTACGGTAATAGCCGTAATAGTCATACTGCTTGGTGATCAGTTCGGCAGGATAAACACGGTCCACCCACGACGGAACTTCTTCCAGGTACTCGCTTTCCCCTGTGATTGCGTTGATGAGGACCGCACCTTTAACATCCTCTCCGCCAAACAGACCCACACGCTTTACCACACGCGGGCAGATCCAATACGGATTCATGTCCTCATCAATTTCAAAGGTGGGAGTTGCAAAGAGGTAGGTGGGATAGCGGAAGCGCAAGTGGCGGTAGAGATACCGTCCGAAATGCTCGGCCGGTGAATACTTCATCCCCTCCGACAAACGCACCACTTCGACGTTTTGAGTTACCATATCAATGATGAGATATGCAGGAAGCCCCTCACTGCGGTTATTGAACCACTTGATGAGATCCCCGTAGATGAGAGGTGTGACACGCACCGGACGGTTTTGGAAATTGATCTGGGTATAATCGTCAGCCACCTCAAACTGACTGACCATGTCCGCAAGTTCGCCGAGTTTGCGATCGCCGAGGCGCATGGCGCTCTCCGCATCGAGCAGCGGAATCTTATCAAACGAGATTTCGGCAACATCGGCGGTAAAATCACCGGATTCGACCTGGATGAGTTTTTGATAACTGCCTGCACGCAGAATCGGCCAGGACAACACACTTCCGATCAAAAAGACCGCAACCAAAAGCACCAGCAAACCACCCGGAATCAGGCACTGCTTTTTGACATGGTGAACGTATTCTTTCACACCGACACGCAGACGACCGCCGGATGTAATCACCGAACAAACAATGTATACGAGACACAGAAGCCCGATAAAGATATAGAATTCTTCTGCGAAGAAGCTGAGCGCCGGAAGTTCTAAATAGAAATATACAAAACCCACCAGTGCGGTGACCGCAAGGTTGATGAGAATTTGCAAAAAGCGGTTTTTCACACCACGACTCGGCTCTTGTGCCTTCGAATAATCGAACATAGAAATCCTCCTTATTTTTTAAGCGGCAGGATACGGGCAAGGGTTTCTCCCTTGGGGAGCATTAAAATATCCTCTTTGGTGATACCGCCTGTAACAAACAACAATGCGACATACGCAACGCCGCCCACTGCAACCGATGCAAACATTGCAATGGTGTTGCCGACAAATGCATTCAAGAGTAAGTATACCCCAAAACACAGAATTCCCATCACAAAACTGGAAAGGATGACTCTGCCGTAGTTGGAGATGAGATTGACCGAGAAGCCGGTCACTTTCTTGAGGAAGATCAGGTTGAGCACGGTGATAACCACATAGCACAAAACCGTACCGATTGCAGCACCGCAAAGTTCAACGCCCGGGATTGCGATGAGGAAATAGTTTGCCGCCACTTTGACCACAGCACCTGCGAGCATGGTGATAACCGGGATGATGGGCTTGCCGATTGCCTGCAAGAGAGTGGATGTGAGCGAAGAAATGCAAAGGAATACCGATGCAATCGACAGAATTGCAAGGACCGGAGTCGCAATATTGGCACTCTCACCTGCGCCGAAAAGCAGGCTGATAATCGGGTTTGCCAGGACTGCAATTCCGACTGCACACGGAAGCGAAAGCATAACCACCAATCGGCTGGAGGAAGCAATGGTGCCATGGAGTTCCTTCATATCACGGCGTGCATATGCCGCAGCCGCTACCGGAGTGATGCTCACATTGAGCGAAATGATGACCGAGGGCACCAGATTGAAAAGCGGAATTGCATAGTTATCGTAAATACCGAACAGTTCGGTGGTTTGATATGAATCATATCCCACCGCAGCGAGGCGGTTGGTAACCAGGACAAGGTCGATGGTGTTGGTCAAATTCATGACAAGCGCACCCACCATAACCGGGATTGCGAGGGCAAGCAGGTCTTTTAAGATTTTGCCGTTGGTGCGGCAATCGGAAACTTCCAAAAGCTCTGCATCTGCTGCGGCATGTTTCTTTTTGGATACAGCGTACAACACAGCAAGAAGCAGCGCCGAAAGCCCTGCACCCACGGTAACACCTGTGATTGCACCGGCTGCGACAAACTTATCCGCAAGTCCGATGCGGATAAACAGAAGCGCAAAGAAGAGGCCGACGAACAGACGGCTGAGCGCTTCCAAAACCTGAGAAAGCCCGGTCGGGACCATGTTGTTTCTGCCTTGGAAGAAGCCACGAAGCCCTGCTGCAAGCGAGAGCAGGAGCACTGCAGGAGACAGCGCAATGACACTGGTGGAAACTTCCGGATTGTTTGCGAGGTCCGCCAAGAATCCCGACCCGACAATCAGGAGAATGGTCCCCACACTACCCAACACGGCACAGAACCCGAACGCAATTCGGAAAATACGTTTGGACTCCTGCACACGACCAAGGGTACGTGCTTCCGAAATCATTTTGGAAATCGCAAGCGGGAATCCTGCGGTAGCGATTGTGAGAAGTAAACTGTAATAGCGGTATGCTGCACTGTAAAGACCCATACCGTAATCCCCGACCACACGGGTCAACGGGACACGGAACACCGCACCGATGACTTTGACCAAAATGTTGGCAACCATCAATACCATGGCGCCTTTTATGAACCCTTCGGTTTTCTTTTCAGACACTGTTGCACCTTCTTTTTAGAATTTGTCTAAAATCTGTTTTCTCAAAATGATTTGGATGATGCCGTTATCTTGTTCCATGTGCATCTCTTCAAATCCCATTTTCTCATAGAATTTACGGGCGGGTGTGTTGGTTTGCGCCACACGCACCGAGAGATATTTCTTTCCCATACTGCGATACAGACTCGCCGCATAGCCGATCAGGATTGCACCCATGTATTTCCCTCGGTTTTCCTCGGTGAGATAGAGGAGTGCAATATGCCCTGCATCGGGTAGGACTTTGGCACGGGTATCCAATAAGATTGCACCCACATCCTCTTCTCTGCGCTGTGCCACCGCGATGGCACGTGGGTCTGCGGCAAGAAGCCGTTTCATACGGGCTTTGGTTTGGGCAGAATCATAATCGTCCCGTCCGAAAATCTTGAGCCACGCAGCATGGTAATAGCCATCCAAAAGCTCCAGATCTTTCGGAAATTCCGCAAGGCGGAAATGCAAATTGAAATAAGCGGGGTCATCTACCTCACGCCACCACTGCTGACGGTCAAGGGTGGAAACCTCTTGGAGATGTTCATTGTCGTTGCAATAAGTCACAGCGTATTTGCCGTTTTCATGTTCCAGACAAGCAACTGCAGTGTTGTCACACCACTGTACCTCCAGAATTCGGGAGAAGTCCTCGTCGTATAAAAATGCACATAAAAGCGCACGGATGACGGTGCCGTGTGTAACCACTGCAACCGTACCGTTTGGATGTTCTGCGACGATCTCGTCGAGTTTGGCTTTGACCCGACAGTACATGGAATGATATGTCTCACTCCCCTCCACCCGGAAGTTCATGGGATCAAAGCTCCAGTTGTGGTACTGCTCAGGAAAGTCCTGCACAAGTTCGCCCCAGGTGAGATCTTCCCAAATTCCGAAATGGAATTCCCGCAATTCCGGACAGAAATACACCGGGATGTCTTTTCCCTCGTAAATTGCAGTGGCGGTTTGGCGGGTACGGGAAAGGTCGCTGGTGTACACCGCATCCACCGAAACCGTCTCAAAACGTTTTTTCAAACGCTCGATCTGGGCTTCCCCGTTTTTTGTGATATATCCGTCATATGTTCCATGCACACGGCGGTAGATATTCCCCTCCGCCTCAGCATGGCGAACAACATAAAGCGTTGTCATGGTGTTCCTCCTAATACGGGCGCACGGTCCCGACGATCTCGCTCACATTGGAGACGCCTTGCTCCCGGCAGAACTCCTCGATTCCGTCACGCACCTGAATCGGCGCCATGGGATCACGGAAAAGGGCGGTGCCGACTGCGATTGCATTTGCACCTGCCATCATCATTTCCACCGCATCACGCCAGGTGGAGATGCCGCCCATACCGATAATGGGAAGATTTACCGCACGGGACACCTGATATACCATACGCACTGCAATCGGGAACACAGCTGGTCCCGACATTCCGCCCATGTTGTTGTGCAGAATGGGACGGCGGGTACGGATGTCGATCCGCATTCCCAAAAGGGTGTTGATGAGGCTCAAGATATCTGCGCCGCCGGCTTCTGCCGCACGGGCGATTTCGGTGATATCGGTGACATTCGGAGAGAGTTTGACAATGAGCGGTTTCTTGGTCTCTTTGCGGACCGCCGAAACCAAACTCTCCACGGTTGCCGGGCAGGTACCGAACGCCATGCCGCCCGCTTTGACATTCGGGCAGGAGATGTTCAGTTCCAAAAGGTCCACATCCGCAGAATCCATCTTCTGTGTGATGGCGAGGTAGTCCTCCATCGTACTCCCCGAGATATTGGCGATGATTTTGGTATCAAACTGTCTTAAAAACGGGATTTCTTCCTCAATGAATTTGTCCACACCCGGATTCTGCAGACCGACCGAATTGAGAATCCCGAGCGGGGTTTCAGCGATTCGGGGCGGGACATTTCCGAGGCGGGGCTGTAAGGTGAGACCCTTGACATTGATCGCACCCAATTCGCCGAGGTCATAGAATTCATTGTATTCTCTGCCGAATCCGTATGTGCCGGATGCGGTCATAACCGGATTTTTCAGGGTCACCCCTGCAAGATTTACACTCAGCATAAGCTCCTCCTATTCCCAAACCACTTGATCTGCCGAAAAGACCGGACCGTCCATACAGACACGGGAATTGTGCTCATGGTCGCCGTGTTTGGTTTTGCACACGCAAACAAGGCAAGCGCCCACGCCGCAGCCCATACGTTCTTCCATGGATACGAAGCACGGGATATTCTTCCCCTTTGCAAGATCTGCCACCGCACGGAGCATGGGCTTGGGGCCGCATGCCAAAACCGCACAGTAGTCGTTTTGCTCAAGCAGGCGGGAAACCGGATCTGCAACGGTTCCGTGCGTGCCGACCGAACCGTCATCGGTTGCGATCATCACGGTATCCGAGGATGCCAAAAAGTCACGGTACAAGATCATTGCCGCCTCGTTGCGATAGCCCAGCACCACATGGGCGGGACGGGCACGTGCAACCGAGAGGAGCGGAGGGACACCGACACCGCCGCCCACCAAAAGAACCGGGCGAGGATCCTCCGGGAAGAGCGGGAATACGCCCTTGCCGAGCGGTCCTAAGACGTCCAAAACATCCCCTGCTTTGCGGCGGGACAACCATTCAGTCCCCTCGCCACGGATCTCAAATACCAAGCGCAAAAAGCCATCCTTGGTTTCACAAATACTGATCGGACGGCGCAGGAGATGGGAGTGTCCGCATGCAATATGCACAAACTGCCCGGGCACCGCCGCATTTGCAATTGCAGGTGCGTCCAGGCACAACTCAAAATGTGTTTTGGTCAAAGCACGGCAAGAGAGTACCGCGCACAAATTGGTTTCTGCCATAATTCTTCATCCATTTCTGCCTAAAAAGGCGTATACTTATTTCTATTATACAGGAAACCCAACACAACTTCAAGAAAAAAGAGTGGGCAATGCCCACTCTTTTTGATTACAAGCCTAATAATTGTTTTTTCTTTGCATCAAACTCTTCTTGTGTGATAATCCCCAAATCAAGCAGTTCCTTATGCTTTTTCAATTCATCTGCAGGGGACAACTGCTGGATTGCACCTCCGACAGGAGCATTTTTGATTTCTTCAATCCTATCCTTAATATATGCAACAACGATCTCTGCTTCCTCATTCAGCTTTTTCCCGCTGAATTGAATGGAGTTTTCCCCGCTGTATTGGCTCGAAGAAGATGTCATATTCCCTGATGCAGTTTCAACCTGAATATATCCGTCAAGAACCGTTGACGGCTTGTATTGGACCCCGGTTGCATCTTTATAATAAATCGTTTTTTCACCTTGTGTAACCGAGTTTCCAAACACAAGCCCCGTGACAAGAGTAGAAGTCGATTTGGTAGAGGTAAATACGACCTTATTCTCGTACACATCCAGGATTTTCCCCAAGTTGTTGACAATACAGTATTTGACGCCTTCCGGTCTCATTTTGATTCTTTCTTCCATCGGTGCGTTTGCCATTTCTTTGTTCTTTGCTTCATTTTCCTTCAAGCTACTCGTATAGTTTTTTGCGGCATTTTTCGCCTTATCAAACAATCCCATATTACAGCACTCCTCTTTCTCTATTTCGCTCAATTCCGCACTCTTTACAGCAGAAAGGCTATTTATAGTCCATATAGTATCATATATAGCCTACTTTGTCAACACTAAAAGTCTATAATTAGCCTATCAAAATGAGACGGGGTGGGAAAATGGATACGTACAACAGTGTAAAAAACAGGATCTTATCGTTATGCGAAGAAAAGAGAATGACAATCAACAAGCTGGCAACCGAATCCGGGGTTGCACCGTCAACGATTAAAAATATTTTGTACGGAAAAAGCCAAAACCCGGGAATTGTAACACTCAAAATGTTATGCGACGGATTTGGCATCACCCTCATCGAGTTTTTCTCAACCGAAGAATTCGGAAATCTGGAACAGGAAATCAAATAAAAAACTACCGAGTGTCCTTTCGAACACTCGGTCTAAGAGAGCCTTTTTTGTTAGCAATAAAGTTTCAGGTCATCACGCATCGCAATTGCTGCATTGTATGCCGCTTCGGCGAAGTTTTCACCGGTCGCACAGTCGGTTTTCTGCCATGCAAAGATGATGCCGCGGGAGGAATTGACGATTGCGCCAAGTCCTCTACGGTCGAATGCACCTGCAAGGTCTGCTGCGGTGGCGCCCTGTGCACCATAGCCCGGGACCAGGAAAAACTGATGCGGATGCGCACGACGGAGCTCGATGAGCTGGGTGGGATGGGTTGCACCGACCACGAAGCCGACATCCGAGTAACCGTTTTTGCCAATCAAGTCTTCGCCCCACAGATTGGTTTTATCCGCCATGACCTGATAGATGGTACGGGTTCCTGCCACCAAATCCTGCAATTCATTGGAGGACGGATTGGAGGTCTTGACCAAAACGAAGATGGATTTACCATTTTCCTTACAACGCTCGACAAACGGCAAAACACCGTCTGACCCGAGGTAGCCGTTGACTGTGATACAGTCTGCTGCAAACGGCTCGATCACGGTGTCCCCCAC
Organism: Oscillospiraceae bacterium; assembly: GCA_017421025.1. Taxonomy (GTDB): domain Bacteria; phylum Bacillota; class Clostridia; order Oscillospirales; family JAAYXM01; genus SIG510. The sequence continues at coordinate 26,389 of JAFQME010000025.1, read as the reverse complement.
CTTGACTGAGCCGAGGTAGGCATCTGCATAAGCGGATGCGGTGGTGCCGATATCACCGCGTTTGACATCCAAAATCACATACATGCCTTTGCTCTTTGCATAGTCGATGGTGCGTTTTAACACTTCCAAACCCTCAACGCCGTACATTTCATAGTATGCCGACTGGGGTTTGACCGCCGGAACGATGCCGCACAGCGCATCAATGAGTCCGACATTGAATTCATAAATGGCTTCCGCTACCGCACGCAGGGTTTCTCCGTGCTCTTTCACGTGTTTTTCCACCAGATACGGGGGCAGGTTTTTCAAATTGGGGTCCAAGCCGACCACAGTCGGGTTTCCCTTTACAATAATTTTCTCAATCAAACGATCCATTGACATGGCTACTTCTCCTTTATTCCACGATTTTGCCGTCTACAACGGTATAACGCACTTTTCCGTACAGGCGGTAGCCCAGGTACGGTGTGTTTTTGCTCTTGCTGACAATTTCCTCTGCTTTTACTTCCCATGCTTCCATCGGATCAAACAACACAAAATCCGCAGGTGCGCCTTCTACCATCTTTCCCGCCGGGATTCCGAGAATTTCGCCCGGATTTTGGGTAAATTTTCTGAGCATCTCAAGCATGGAGAGATGGCCGGGTTTTACCAGATAGGTAATGGCGACCGCAAGGGCGGTTTCAAATCCGATGATCCCGTTTGGCGCAGCAGAAAAACCTTTGCCCTTTTCGTCCGCATGATGCGGGGCATGGTCGGTCGCAATCGCATCGATTGTGCCGTCCTTGAGTCCTTCTATGATTGCACGCACGTCATCTGCTGTGCGCAGTGGCGGATTCATCTTGGTATTTGCATTGCGTGACATGCAAACCTCGTCTGTGAGGGAGAAATAGTGCGGGCAGGTTTCTGCGGTCACGTTCAGCCCACGTGCTTTTGCGTCACGGATGAGTTCCACGCTGCCACGGGTACTGATATGTGCGATATGGACCGGTGAGTCGGTCACCGATGCAAGCACGATTTCACGTGCCACCATGCACTCTTCTGCCGCAGGACTGATCCCCTGTACGCCCAACCGCTTGGCGGCGATTCCGTCGTGGATGACCCCGTGTTTCATGGTGGGCTCTTCACAGTGCGAGGTGACAGTCAAACCGTGTTTTTTTGCTTCGAGCAGGGTGTCATGCATCATTTTTGCACTTGCAACCGGAAGCCCGTCATCGCTGACGCCAACCGCTCCCGCTTCTTTCAAAGCGGCAAGATTTGACATCTCGTCACCTTTCATGCCACGTGTAATGGTGCCAAACGGATGCACATGCACGGATGCAGGGGCATTTTTCACCTGCGCAATCAACTCGGGAGTATCGAGCGGCGGCGTGGTGTTCGGCATACAGGCGATACTGGTAAAGCCACCTTTTGCCGCACTTTTGGTGCCGCTTGCGATATCCTCTTTATGGGTTTGCCCCGGTTCCCGCAGATGGCAGTGCATATCCACAAGTCCGGGCGCAACGATCAATCCACGTGCATCCACCAGGACTTCGCCGTCCGGCTCTTTGCCCGGGTATTTAATGTCTGCGATTTTGCCGTTTTCAATCACGATATCGGCAATGCTGTTGATACCGCTTGCAGGGTCGATCACCCAGCCGTTTTGAATCCAAACTCTCATTTTTGATCCTCCGCAACAATCCAGACCACCTGTGTAATACGGCCGCCTTGCGAATGAACTTGCACCGAGCTGCCGTCCTCATTGTACCAAGAATGGATGGTCGCCTCATCTTTCACATTATTCTGACTGTATTCGCACACGATTTCAAGGCCCGGTGCACCGAATACCTCCTCGGCCTTTGCGAATTTATCCCCTTCCCCGATGTCAGAGATTTTCTCCTCAATATAGGGATTTGCAAACGGGATGAGGTCCTCGGACTTATTATAGTAAAGGGTTTTTGCCCGAACTTTTCCCTCAAAGTTGTAAATCACATTGACACCGCAACTCTTTTTCTCGTTGACGTAGGCGGTATACATCGGCTCGCCCGACTCGTCTTTGCGCTCGACCCCTGCACCAAACAGAGCTTCTACTTGCTCCCGGGTCATGGTGCGATCGATTTGATGATAGTAGGAATAGAGCTCCTCCACAGTCTCAGGTGGAATGGCATTCGGGTCCACCTGCGGGATTTCCTCGGTGGATTCCGGGAACGGCATGCACGAAGCACACATCAGAATCATCAAAGATGCAATCAAAATCAAAGAAAATTTCTTCAAGAAAAACCAATCCTTTCCGCAACTAAAAGCGTTATTTTTGGGGGACAATAACTCTGTAACGTCAAAATTTGAAGGAGGATGCGTGTATGAATTCATTCATGAAAGGGATGACCACCGGCGTCCTGCTCAGCAGTGTGGCAGGGATGGCGGTCGCCACCATGATGCCGAAAAGCAAAAAGACAACCCGCTCCATGAAGCACAATGCAGAAAAAGCACTCAAAGCAATGGGCGGCTTCATCGACAATGTGCAATCCATTTTAGACTGATGGTTTCATCCTCAATGTCGGAATCACTTCCGACATTACATATAGTATAGCAGACCGAGCACACCAAACTCAATGACTTTTTTGTGAATTTTGAAAATTTCTCAAATTTATACTTGATTTTTGAAAAAAGCTGTGTTATCATAGATGAGCATTCATTGAGATGTGCGCTCGTAGCTCAGCTGGATAGAGTACTTGACTACGAATCAAGGGGTCACAGGTTCGAATCCTGTCGGGCGTGCCAAAACACCGATATCGCAAAAGCGATATCGGTGTTTTTTTGTTTTTAGCACCGTAGAAGGACGAATCGTCTCAAACGAATGACGATTTCTTTCATAAAGTACAAATCCAAGTACTCCACAGTGCTCAGGTGCGTATTATAATGGTTTCACCAACTTAAGAAAAGGAGAAATCAACCATGAAAAAACTCAACACCACCCAAGCAATGTCCCTCAACGGAGGAAAGACCGTTACCGTCAAATGCTGCATTTGCAAGCAAAGGGTAACCTCAAACTATTGGGGTCAGTATTGGCACTGTGTGAAACATGCCAGCAAGCTCGCCCTGCCCTTGTGGAAAATTGCAAAAGCATGCTTTGGTGTTAGCTCCATCATCTAAGTGTAACTAAACTGACTTTCGCCGTCATGCTTCTATGTCGGCGAAAGTCTCCCCCCCGCAAGCAACCAAGTCTATTACATTTATTTTAAGGAGAATGATTATGAGAAAACTCAATATCAACGAAGCGATGTCCCTCAACGGAGGTTGGACGAGATGTAGAATCTGCAACAAGAATGTTAACGGTAACTGGTGGAGCAAGTACAAGCACTGTCTCGGCCATGCATCCCGTTGTCTGCCTTGGGAGTCTATTATGGGTCTCGCCTTCGGCATCTGGCTTTAATTTAGAAGTGTAACCCCATTCGCAAAGAACTTGAGAGGGCAGTTTCCGCTGTCCTCTCTTTTTCACACACGGCTATTTACCTTTTCTCGCTCATATTGTATAATTGTGTTAAACTAGGGCGGAACCAGTCGTGTGTACCGACTGATCAGAGAAAGGCATGATTTCAATGAAAACACCCATTGTTCTCCAACACGACGAAAAAGACTGCGGCGCCGCTTGTCTTGCAATGATAGCAGAATACCACGGGCTAAAATTGCCGTTGGTTACTTGCAGGAGTGCTGTCAAAGTAGATAACGACGGAACCAGCATGTATGGTCTGATCAAAGGCGGCGAAACAATTGGACTCAAAGGCGACGCACTGGAGGGGACCTATTGTGAATTGCTCGATGAATTATCCTCCGGAAACATCAAATTCCCTTTTGTTGCAAGAATCATCACCGCAGAAATGTTTGAGCATTATGTCGTTGTGTATCGCATTACGAACAAGGGTGTAACAATCGGCGATCCCGCGAAAGGAAAATCCGTCTATCCGGTTGAGCTCTTCGAAGGTGTTTGGACGGGGCATATCGTAAGTTTCGAAAAAAGCGATGAGTTTAAAAAAGGAAATAAACGCAAGGGAATGCTTTCCAGATTCTTTCCGCTGATTTTGGCTCAAAAGAAACTGATTGCATGCGTAGTTGCCGTTTCGCTGTTTATTTCTTTTGTAAGTCTTATCGGTTCGATGGTATTTGAATATATCGTCAACAATCTTGTATATGCGGGACAAAACACTTCTACTGCAACAAATATTTTAAGTGCATTGTTTTCAAACATCCAAGGGCTTTGTATTGCGGTAATTGTGCTATACCTGTTCCAAGGCGCGGTTCAAGTACTTCGGGGATATCTTCTTGCGTCCATGTCAAAAAGAATTGATATCCCTCTTTCGATGGGATTTTATGAACACCTGATCCATCTCCCAATCAACTTTTTCGGAACACGAAAAAGTGGCGAAATCATGTCCCGCTTTTCCGACACATCAAGCATTAGAGAAGCAATTTCCGGAACAATTCTCACCTTGATCATCGATTCCTTTATGGCGGTGTTTTTCGGAACATATCTCTGCTTCATCAGCCCAGCACTATTCTTCATCACCATGATTATCATGCTTTGCTATGCGATTATCGTTTTTGCGTTCCGAAAACCGATTAAGCGCATCAATCAGGTATCAATGGAAAGTGATGCACAAATGACCTCGTATCTCAAAGAATCGATCGACGGCATTGAAACAATCAAGTCTTTCGGGAACGAATCAACCGTCTATCGTAAAACAAAACGGCTCTACGAGAAAATGATTGATGTTTTTGTTAAAGGCTCTGTCACTTACTCAATCAAAGACGCACTGGTCGCCGCCGTTGCTTCTATTGGAGTTGTTGTTTTGCTTTGGGTTGGAAACGGATTGTGCGAAAGCGGAACAATTGCACTCGGCTCTATGGTAACGTTCTATGTGATCCTAAACTACTTCATTAGCCCAATCACCAACCTAATCGAAGTGCAGCCAACGATTCAAACAGCAATTGTTGCAGCAGAACGTCTCTGTGATGTATTGGAAGTAACGAAAGAAGAGGAAACAAAATACGAACCGTCTACTGATTTAAGCGGTGATATTTCCTTTGATCACGTTACATTCCGATATGGCTACCGAAAGCCTGTAATCAACAACCTATCAGTTCAAATCCCGTCAGGAACCAAAGTCGCAATCGTCGGAGAAAGCGGCAGTGGAAAGACCACATTGATGAAGCTTTTGATGGCATTCTATTCTCCTGAAAGCGGAGAAATCTCTGTTGGGGCAAAAAAACTGAATGACTATTCCCCCAAAGAAATCAGAGAGCGAATCGCATATGTATCACAAAACGTATTTTTCTTTTCCGATACAGTGCGAGAAAACCTTGTAATGGGGAACAATGCCATCACAGATGTTGAACTCGAAACTGCCTGCAAAAAGGCGATGGCTCATGAATTCATTGAGGATTTGCCATTGGGATATGATACCGTTCTTTCTGAAAACGCATCGAACCTTTCCGGCGGTCAGCGCCAGAGGCTTTCGATTGCAAGAGCGTTGCTTCGAAATCCTGACATTATGATTCTTGATGAAGCAACAAGCAATCTCGACACAGTTACCGAACAGAGCATCAAGAATATGATTTTCCATGCAACCGAGGGGCTGACAACATTCATTATCGCACATCGTCTTAGCACGATTAAAAACTGTGATTTGATCCTCGTAATGGAAAATGGCGAAATCGTCGAATCCGGAACACACGAAAAGTTGATAAACGCCAACGGAAGATACACAGAATACTGGAATTCCAACAGTTAAAGGAGACGGTTATATGAGTGAAAACATTTACAAGAAAGCAAGACTTAATGCCGCAAAAAATGATTCCATGCTAAAAAGCGTTGAACATGCGTATCAATCGGTAAGCATTCCTCGCGCCCGTCTTTTGGCAATTGAGCAAACTGACCCTCAAAAAAACATGATTACCCCCAACCCAGACGATGTGGTTTCCATGGCAAAAGCATACAACGCACCCGAACTATGTAACTATTATTGTACGACACAGTGTCCTGTCGGGCAAATGCAAGGAGATGAACCTCTTCTTTATGATGATTTAGGTAAAATCTCCGCAAGTTTGATGTCTGCACTTCATTTTCTTGATGCTGCAAACGACGAAATTCATCGCATCTTAGCCGATAGTAAAATAACCCAGGATGAAAAGAACCGTTTTGCTAAAATCGTAGATGTACTTGACAATATTACATACAGTGCAAGCTCGCTGAAACTCTGGGCTGAAAAGAACAAGTTAATTTAAGAAAGACCTGATTTGCCTTGCGACAAATCAGGTCTTTCTTTCGTTGAAATATTGTGTGGTTTGTGGTATACTAAATCACAAAAGGAGTGATACGATGTTTACGTTTGCACATAACAATTTCAACGTCCGTGATTTGGACGCTTCTCTCAAGTTTTACAGTGAGGCGCTCTCTCTTTCTGAGGTGCGCAGAAAAGAAGCGGACGACGGGAGTTTTATCATTGTATTTTTGGCGGACCCGGCAAAAAGCGGGCATCAGCTGGAGCTGACCTGGCTCCGTGATTGGGACCGTGCGTATAACTTAGGCGACAATGAATTTCATTTAGCACTTATTGCAGAGGATTTCGACGCAGCATATGCACACCATAAGGAAATGGGTTGCATTTGTTACGAGAACCACGCAATGGGAATTTATTTCATTTCCGATCCGGACGGGTATTGGATTGAGATTATCCCGGCAAAGCGTTAAGGGAGGGAAACTGCATGTCACATGATGCATGGATTCAGTTTCGGCGTGATTTGCACAAAATCCCCGAGCTTGGCTTTGAAGAATATGAAACCCAGCGCTATCTGATGCGAAAACTGCATGAATTCGGCTTGCTGCCTGAACCGATTGCAAAAACCGGCGTGAAAGCGGTGCTTGACACCCGCCGTCCCGGGCCCACCCTCGCATTCCGTGCGGATATGGACGGACTTGCAGTAGAAGAGCAAAACAAGGTGGATTACGCTTCCACTCATCCGGGCAAGATGCATGCTTGCGGACACGATTTCCACATGGCGTGTCTCCTGGGGCTTGCCGATACCCTCACCCAACAAAAAGAGAATCTCTGCGGGAAAGTGGTCTTTTTCTTTCAGCCGGCAGAGGAGGCGCTTTGCGGAAGCCGTGATGTGATTGAGTCGGGTGCGCTCTCGGATCCGAAGCCGGATGCAATCATCGGGCTTCACGTTTGGGATTTGCCGCTCGGTACGATTGGGCTCAAAGCGGGTCCGCTCATGGCTGCACCTGCATTTTTCGAGCTAACGGTTACAGGGGTTGGCGGACACGGCGCTGAGCCGTTTAAGTGCAAAAACCCAATCTCGGTGGCGTCTCAGATTGTTAGTTCGTTTGACACCCTTGCCAATTCCTTGACCCACCCCACAAAGCCACTTGTAATCTCGGTGTGTTCGCTGAATGCAGGAAATGCGTCCAACGTCATTCCGGACACCGCCACGTTGCGTGGGACCATTCGAACCTTTGACGATGAGTTGATGCCGCAGGCGCTCTCACTTCTCGCAACGAATGCAGAACGCATTGCATCCGCCTTTGGATGCCACACCGAATTCACCACCAAGCACTACCACGGTACGGTATACAATCACCCGGTCCTTGCTGAGTGGGCAAGGAAAACCTTAGACGGAGAGTTCAAGTTGGTCGAGCCGACTCCGAGCATGATTGGCGAAGATTTTTCAAGCTATTCACAAGTCGCCCCCTCACTCTTCTTGTGGTTGGGCGCATCCCCATGTAAACTCCATGACCCGAAGAACAACCCGGATGAGCGTGCGATTTCCTACGGCGTCGCCGCACTCACCAGACTGGCAGAAGACAAACTGTTACGAAAAGAATAAACAAAAATTCCCATCACTTAGGTTGAACGTGATGGGAATTTTCTTTTTACTGCACCAGGAAGTTATTGACGTCGAAGATTTTGGTGAGCAGGTACTGAGCGCAACCGTTGGTGACCGAGTTGTTCTGCGAGCAGGAATATGCCAGCATGGTACGGGTAAAGGTCTGACGGTTGGTCACTTTTTTGACTTGATTGTTCAAAATCTCAAGGAACAGCGGACCAAGCTCTGTGATGCGGCCGCCGATGACAATCGCTTCCGGATTCAAGAGATTGATGACATTACCGATGCCTTGGGCAAGGTATGCACAACTCTCTTCGATGATACGGCAAGCAAGCTTGTCCTGCTTTTCCAGTGCCTTTGCGATACTCGCAAACGGAATGGAGCCGTCTTTTCTTGGTTTGACCAGGGTTTCTGCGCCGTTTGCAATCTCCTCAGAGAATCGTCTTTTGATCACAGGCACGCTGGCAAGTTCTTCCAACTTGGTCGGGTCGTTCGGAATCACGGTCAGCTGGCCGAATTCTCCCGCATAACCGAATGCGCCGGTGTAGAGTTTATCGCCTAAAATGATGCCGCAGCCGATGCCCTTATTGATGTTGATATAGACCAAGCTGTGCAAATCGCTGCGGAGTTCCGCTTTTTCGCTGTATGCACAGAAGCAGGAATCCACACCCATTTTGACCGGAATGTGACGGAATCTGCTTTGCAGGACTTTGAAGAAGTCGTTGTTCTCATCAATCGGGATGACCGAGGAGGTGACGACTCTGCGTGCATCTTTGTCAAGAAGTGCCGGGACACCCACGCAGATGCCCTGCAATTTTTCGATTGGGCATTTGATCTTGGAAAACGCCTTTTCAATCGCTATGACCAAACTGTTTCCCAAACTGTCCCAGTCTGTGACTTCTCTCTGACGGGACTCAACACAGAGTCCGCACAAGTCGAAAAGTTCCAGCAGGAAGCCTTCTTCATTGAGTTCAATCGCCGCAACATAACCGCCCGACGGGTTAACCTCAATGAGCACGGGTTTTCTGCCGCTGGTGGTAGATTCGCCCGCCCCACATTCGACCACCATCTCATTTGCAATCAGCTCGTCAACCAAGCTGGAGACCGTGGTGGGGCTGAGGCCTGTAATGTGGGCAATTTCGGCACGAGAAGTTTGCCCATACTGATTGATTAAATGGAATACCAAGGATAGGTTTGCCGCTTTTACAAGTTGCAGATTCGCTGTCCTCTGTTTTTTCACACTTTTTCCCTTCTCTTTCGTTCTGATTTTATTTGGTGCGTTCTTCAATAAAGCGCTTGATTTCAGAATATGGACGAATGCCGGTGGTTGCGCCGACCGCTTGCACGCAATGTGCGCCGACCGCATTACCGACCACACAGCAATCTTTCATCGGAAGTCCGATGGAAAGACCATACAAAAAGCCTGCACAGAAAGAATCACCTGCGCCTGTTGTATCCACCGCATCCACGGTAAAGCGGGGGACATACTTGCCCTCTGCTTCACGGCTTTCACGGTAGTAAGAGCCCTTAGAGCCCATTTTAATCGCAACGTGCTTGACCCCATAATCAAAGAATACATCTGCGATTTTGTCCGGATCGGTCTCGCCCGAAAGTTCACAAGCTTCCTCGATTGACGGGAGGAAATAATCCACATACTGCAGCGCCGGGCCGAGCAATTTCATCCAACGTCCGCTATCGTCCCATGCGGTATCCAATGCGGTGATCTTGCCCATTTCTTTTGCTTTTTTCAGCACTCGTGCACACGGTTCACCGTCAAATCCGTCCATGAGCATGGAGCCTGCAACAAAGACGATCTTGGAATCACCGATGACATCGAAATTGACATCTTTATCGGTGAATGCCGCATTGGAACTCTTACAATGCAGGAACGTGCGTTCGCCGCTGGATTCAACCAACACAACGGATGCAGAAGTGTCCACATTCGGGTCGACTACCAAACCGTCGGTATTGACACGATAGTCATCCAATACACCCTTCAGGTGCATACCGAAGCCGTCGTTGCCGATTTTACCGAGAATTGCGGTGTTTGCGCCCAGAATGGAGAGGTCTGCCGCCGCACTCATGGCACAGCCGCCGTTATACAAACGCAGGCTGTCAATCAGACCAAGCTTTCCGGACTCGGGAATCTGGTCCACAGTTTTGCAGATGACATCGGCTACCAAAATGCCGATACAAGCGATATCGTACATAAAAAATCAACCTTTCTCTAAAATCTCAAACAGAGCACAACAGACACCGCACGCTGTCTGCTCTGCTCTGTTTCGGATGCCGAGGGGTTCCTCGGCATCCGAATAAAAAATCTTACAGGGAGATGACCTTGCCGGTCTCAACAGATTCGTACGCAGCCTCAATGACCTTCTGAACCTGGATTGCATCTTCTGCCGGAACTTCAATCTTCGCACCGTCGGTGATGGAGCGGCCGAAGGATTCGATTTCCTTGGTGTACATGTTGCCGAACTCTGCTTCGATTTCGAGCGGAGCGACATCGTTGCGGCTCTGCTGTGCATCGTAGCCGCCCTCTTCCGAGATGACGACCGAGATGGTACCCGCTTCGATCTGGCTGATGGTGCCCTCAGCAAGGATGCTGCCACGAGTACCATAGATTTCCATGCGGCACTTTGCTGCTGCGTCCGGAATGTTGAAGTTTGCATCAACGTATGCAAATGCGCCGTTTTCCAGCTCGATCATGGTAGAGGACTGGTCCTCAACATCATAGCTGAAGCTGTTGGTGGAGCAGAAGCTGACAACCTTCTTTGCCTTAGAGCCGATGATGTACTGGAGAAGGTCGATACAATGCACGCCCATGTCGGTCAGCGAGCCGCCGCCTGCGAGTGCCTTGACCTGACGCCATGCACCCGGGATGTCCGGATACCAGCAAGTCAGCTGAGCACGTGCAGAAACGATCTGGCCAAGCTTACCGTCTGCGATGAGCTGCTTCATGGTCTGATGGTAGGTGTGATAACGCATCATCAGGCCGGTTGCGACCTTAACGCCTTCTTCCGCACAGATGCGCAGAACTTCTTCACCCTCTTCGATGGTGCCGCAGATGGGCTTTTCGACCAGGATCTGCTTCTTTGCCTTTGCAGCAGCGATGACCTGCTCCTTGTGGCAGTTGACCGGGGAAGCAATATAAACTGCTTCGATTTCCGGATCTGCGAGGAGATCCTGATAGTTGTCGTATGCACGCTTTGCATTGTACTTTGCACGAAGCTTTTCAGCAAGCTCCATGTTGATTTCCATAACAGCAATGAGTTCTGCATTGTCTGCCAGCATCATGCCCGGCAGGGTGCGACGGTCAGCAATACCGCCGGCGCCGATAACGCCCCATTTGACTTTTTTCATGATAAACTACCTCCAAAAATTAGTTACACTCAGCAACCAGCGGACCTGCCAGCTCTTCCAGGAAGAACAGGCGACCTGCGATGGTCGGCATATAGGAAGAAGTGACCCACATGGACGGACCGTAACGCAAAGTCATCCACAAGGACATACCCTGCCACTGCATACCGCGGGAGAGTGCGCCGTCACAACCGCCGATGATCTTATCGGACTGGAGGAAGATGCCCGGGCCGATGGTGTTTGCACGGCACGGAACCAAAGTGGTACGGCTCTTGAAGCTGGTGAGTGCGTTCTGCTCAATGGTGAGCGGATGGAGCTTTGCACCGATGCGGTACATCTGCTGCTTCCACTCTGCATCGGATGCAAATTCTGCTGCAAACTGGGGTTCCCAGAATGCGATGTGGCACATACGACCGATCCCGAACGTGGTAATCATGCGAGCGCCTTCTGCTTTGAGGGCTGCAATCTTTTCCGGATAGGTCGGAAGGTTTTCTTTGGTTGCGAAGTTACGCTGGGAAACCGGCACACCCTTATTGAGTTTGCCGTAGAATGCGTTGGTCATTGCATAGGTGAAGGAACCCGGGTTGGACGGATCCAAGGTGTTGCCGTCGCCATCTGCCCACTCGTCCATGTTAAAGCCATAGACATGAGAGCAATCGATATCCCACTCGTTTAAGAAGTAGGTAGCCCAGCGGTACATACCCATCGGGCCTGCCGGCAGGATCATGATGAGCTTCTTGCCATCATCACGGGCACGCTTGATTTCGTTTGCGATTTCGTGACCCATCATCATATCGAACTCAGCCACGTTTGCACACGGGATGGGTTCAAAGTCCGGATGCCAGAAATCCTGGCGCTTGGTGATTTCTTCTGCCGGGTTGGAGCAGCAAGCATCGATCTTTTCAAAATCCCAACCTGCCGGATAGAAGCCTTCCAGCAAAGAACCTTTAACAGTACTCAGAAAATTCACGGTAACATCTCCTCTTATTTTTTATTTTACGGCAAGTGCCGTTTGCAACAAGCTCTGGAATGGGCTTTGCACATGATAAAGCCCTCGGCATACTGGACACCCGACTGCAGGCCACGGTAGCGTGAACTGGCTCGGACCCACTCGACAAAGTCGATCTTATCATGCTCCAGCATCCACTTGATCTGGCTCTCGTGGCACTCAAGAGCACGGAGTTTTAACTCAATTTCTTCGGTGATATCGACATACTGCTCGGGCACGAAGCCGTGACCGCCCAGGGTGTCCATATAGTAAATTGGGACAACTGCTGCAGGGTTTTCAAATTCCGGGAACATATGCGGAACACTTGCAGTAAAGCTCGCTTCAAACACGATTTTGCTGACCTCGACATGGTCCTGCATATAGTCTTCCGGATTGTGGGTGATGATGAAATCCGGCTGGACTTCACGGATGATCCCGACCACACGGCGGTATGTTTCCCAATAATCACGGCCAACCACACAGTCCCCGATGTCCACATTGTAGACCTTCTTTGCACCGATCATCTCGCCTGCACGGATGGCTTCCTGCTCACGCATTTCACCGAGTTCCTTCGGCATGATGATGGCATGACCCATATTGCCGTTTGCGACATGGGCGAGGTACACGTTATGACCTTCTTTTACCAAGCGTGCCAAGGTACCGTAACAAGCGATCTCAAGATCGTCCGGATGGCAGCCGATCGCCAAAACATTCATGGTAAAATCTCCTTATTATATATAATATATTCCAGTATAACACAAAGATTTTTCAATGTCTATGCAAATTTTCTTTTCTCTTATTTTTCATTTCAGTAAAAAAAAGGTACACAAGCGAGGAAATATGGTGTATAATGAAAATACTTGTAAACTTAACAGAGGTGAATGATATGAATCAACTGGATCAAAAAGCAATCAATACACTGCGTGTTTTGTCTGCTGAAACCGTTCAGAAGGCAAAATCCGGGCATCCGGGTCTCCCGCTCGGTGCTGCTCCCATCGCATATACCATTTGGGCAAAGGCTATGAAGCACAGCCCGAAGAACCCGAACTTTGTCGACCGTGACCGTTTCATTCTGTCTGCGGGTCACGGCTCCGCAATGCTCTATACCATGTTCCATCTGTTTGGCTACGGTCTGACCATGGACGATCTCAAGAGCTTCCGTCAGGCAGGAAGCCTCACTCCGGGACATCCGGAATACGGTCACACCACCGGTGTTGAAATCACCACCGGTCCGCTCGGTCAGGGAATCGCAAACGGTGTTGGTATGGCAATGGCAGAAGCACACCTTGCTGCAAAGTTCAATCGCCCGGGCCATGAAATCGTGGATCATTATACATACGTCCTGTGCGGCGACGGTTGTTTGATGGAAGGCGTTGCTGCGGAAGCTGCATCGCTGGCAGGAACTTTGGGTCTTGGCAAGCTGATTTTGCTTTACGACTCCAACTCCATCACCATTGAAGGCAACACCGACATCGCATTTACCGAAGATGTGGTTGCACGCTTTGATTCTTACGGCTGGCACACCCAGTCGATCGAAGACGGAAACGATATTGATGCAATCGAAAACGCAATCAATGCAGCAAAAGCTGTTTCTGACAAGCCGAGTTTGATTAAGATCACCACCGTAATCGGCTACGGTTCTCCGAAGGCAGGCAGTGCATCCTCGCACGGCGAGCCGCTCGGCGATGAAAATATCAAGATTCTGAAAGAAAACCTCGGTATGCCGGAAGATGCATTCTTTGTCGCTGACGACGTCAAGGCATACATGGATGATCTCATTGCAAACCTCAACAAGAATGCTGACAACTGGGATGCGGCATTCGCAGCATACCAGAGCGCATATCCGGAGCTCGCTGCTGAGTGGACCGAATGGATGAAGGGCTCGGCTGACGCTTCCAAGATCGATACTCCGGACTTCTGGCAGTTTGAAGACAAGCCGGCAGCAACCCGTGCAACCTCAGGTACTGTTCTCAACCGTTTGGCAGAAATCGTTCCGAACCTCTTCGGCGGTTCGGCTGACCTTGCTCCGTCCAATAAGAGTGACATGAAGGGCAAGGGCGACTTCTCCAAGGACGACCGTGCAGGTCAGAATCTGCACTTCGGTGTCCGTGAGCATGCAATGGGCGCAATCATGAACGCAGTCGCAGCACACGGTGGCCTCATCCCCTACGGCGCAACCTTCTTTGTATTCTCGGATTATGTCAAGCCCTCCATGCGTCTTGCGGCACTCATGGGGCTTCCGACCACTTACATCTTCACCCACGACAGCATCGGTGTTGGCGAAGACGGTCCGACCCATCAGCCGATTGAACAGCTTTCCGCAATGCGTGCAATTCCGGGCTTTGTGGATTTCCGCCCGGCAGACGGCAAGGAAACTGCAGCAGGCTGGCTCTATGCGGTCACCAACGGTTCTCATCCGGTCGGTTTGGCACTCACCCGCCAGAATCTCCCGCAGTATGCAGAAACCGGTCGTGAAGCACTGCGTGGTGCATATGTCCTCCTCGACTCCAAGAAGGAAACTCCGGATGTCATCCTGATTGCTTCCGGCTCCGAAGTCGAGCTGGTCTACAAAGCTCACGCAGAACTTGCAGCACAGGGTGTTGACGCTCGTGTGGTCAGCATGCCGTCCATGACGCTCTTCGAGATGCAGGATGCTGCATACAAGGAATCCGTCCTGCCGTGCGCAGTCCGTGCCCGTGTTGCGGTAGAAGCAGGCTCCTCCTTCGGTTGGGATAAGTACGTTGGTCTCGACGGCAAGACCCTTACCATCGACTCCTTCGGCGCATCCGCTCCGGCAGGCACTCTGTTTGAGAAGTTCGGCTTCACGGTTCAGAACGTGGTCGATCTCGCAAAGAGCGTCCTCTAAAAGCTTACCAACAGGCACAGCAGAACGCTGTGCCTGTTTTGATTTTACAATTCTTGTGGGGTGATGAAGCTGGACGGATACAACACTGAAGTACAAACACGTTGGGGCAAAACTCACGCATACAAGCAGTACGCAGAAAAAACAAAGCAATATTCAAAAGAAACATGGGATGCCCTCACCACAGAAATGAACAGGATTCTTGCTGAGTTTGCCAACCGCATGAACCAAGGCAAGACAAGTGATTCTCCTGAGGTGCAGACCCTTGTAAAACAGCTTCAGGAACATCTCACCGAGCACTACTACCAATGTACTGACGAAATTTTGGCAGGTCTCGGTCAGATGTATGTTCTCGATAAACGGTTTCAAACAAACATCGACCGGCATGCTACCGGAACTGCAGAGTTTATCAGCAAAGCAATTAAAATCTATTGCAAAAAATAATCTGATCAAAAAAGCCAAGTGCAAGGCACTTGGCTTTTTTGCTTCGTTATTGCGCCGGAGTTTCAGTCGGCTGTTGTTGTGCCGGCTGTTGCTGAGTCGGCTGCTGTTGTGCTGGCTGCTGCTGAGTCGGCTGTTGCTGTGCCGGCTGCTGCTGAGTCGGCTGTTGCTGAGTCGGCTGTTGTTGCGTCGGCTGTTGCTGAGTCGGCTGTTGTTGCGTCGACTGCTGCTGAGTCGGCTGCTGTTGGGCCGGCTGCTGCTGAGTCGGCTGTTGTTGAGTCGGCTGTTGCTGAGTCGGCTGCTGTTGAGTCGGCTGCTGCTGAGTCGGCTGCTGTTGTGCCGGCTGCTGTTGAGTCGGTTGTTGCTGAGTCGGCTGTTGCTGCGTCGGCTGCTGCTGAGTCGGCTGTTGCTGTGTCGGCTGCTGCTGAGTCGGCTGCTGTTGAGTCGGCTGTTGTTGTGCCGGCTGCTGCTGCGGCGCAACCGCCGGGGCTTCCGGACCCACACTCACAATCTGCGGCATGGGTTTATAGCGGGTAGTGTTTTCATGTTCATTTCGAAGTACTTTCCCGTTTTCATCGTATACCACACGATAGACCTCAAGACGCATGCCGTTTTGACCTGCCTGTCTGACCACACGTTCACCCGGCTTGAGGGCTGGGTCAACCACCGTCTTTTCGGTAAACGGAGTGGTGCTGATGGTCTTGGTTTGCAGTTTGACCGTTTTTTTCGTGCTTGCGGTGCCCTTAATGGTAACGGTCACCGAGGTGTTGTTTGCAGATGCAAAAATCTTAATCGGTGCGTCGGTGTTATTTTTAAACTGGAAGTCAATGGAGCCGTAAACCACGGTTGCGTCGTGACCTTTGGGTGCATAGTCAACATAGAACGAATGGTTGGTACGCTTGACAGTTTCCAAATCCGCATAGATGGATGCCATGTACAACGTACTGGACACCTGACAAATACCGCCGCCAATACCGTCTACCACTTCGCCTGCCGCAAAGATTGCCGCCGCTTTGAAGCCACGGGCGGTGGTACGGGGACCGACCACCTTATTATAGGAGAATACCTCGCCCGGATTCAGGACGGTACCGTTGATCAGTTTCGCTGCAAGTTTGACATTGCTGACACGGTTGGTTTTTTGGCGCTGTAACGAGTGGTGACTTTCGAAAGTGTATGTCCGAAGAGTTCGTTGGAGGACTGCAGGGACGCTGTGGTCACCTTCGGCTGAGTCAGTGTAAGGGTGATTCTAATTTCTTCATCCGGGGTTTGGGCAAGCTTCTCTTTTGCCGCCGCAAGATCGAAATCTACACCCACGACATGAGGGGTGAGCACCTTTTTCCCGTCTTTGGTTTCAATAACCGCATCTTTTGCCTCGGTATGCACTTCCGCATACACTTCATCAAGGTTGATGGGTTTTGCTTCCCACGGCTCCATGGTGAGCACCATATCGCCGTAATCTTTTTCTTGAAACTTCTCACGAATACGGGTTTTTAAGGCTTCGATATCAAAATGCTTACCGTCTACCGGCGGAGTGAGGATCAATTGATCCTTTTCCACACGGAAGGTAGCATCCTGCGGTTCCACATTGGCTGCGGAAACACGCTCGATAATCACACCCAGTAAATCTTCATCCAAGACAACCACCGGAGCAATTTCATGACCCGAGGTCAAAGTCTTTGCGGTGGCAAGCATCCGCTGCCACAGATTTCCCTCGTGTCCGACTTTGATGGCTTCGTCAGCAACCGCTTCTTTATCCAAACGGACATTGAGTTCTTTTCCCACCACCGGAGTGATGGTATCTGCCGCTGTGATATTGAAGGTTGACGCACCGTACTCCTCGTCGATTGCACCCATCGCTTCAATTGCTTCCTCACGGGTCATTCCGCCAAGTGCGAGGTTCTCAACCCGGACATTCGGCATGATATCCGCATGGGTTGCGGTATAAATGGCAAACCCGGCAACTCCGATGATACCTACACCTACGCAGGCAAGAATTACTGCCAGCCATTTTTTTGCTTTCAAAAATCCAAAAAACTTGCTCATAGTCATTTTCTCCCCAAAAATTGCGATTCTATCCAAAGTATAACTCTTTTATCAAGAAAAAGCAATTACAGTTTGATTACTATTTTTTCTCAATTGTTACGCTTGCAGAAACTGTATGAGTTATGATATACTATTTCATTATAGAAATCAAGGTAATTTTTTGCCATACAAAGGAGTAATTGCCAATGAAACCGTTTTATATTACCACTCCGATCTACTATCCGTCGGACAAACTCCATATCGGGCATTCGTATTCCACCGTTTCCGCAGATGCGGAAGCCAGATACAAACGCCTGCGTGGATACGATGTCATGTTCCTGACCGGTACCGACGAGCACGGTCAGAAAATTGCTCGTCTTGCCGAGAAGAAGGGGGTCACTCCGCAGGAGTATGTCGATGAAATCGTTGCAGGGATCAAAGAACTTTGGAAGAAGCTCAACATCTCCAACGACCGCTTCATCCGCACCACCGACGAACAGCACGTCCGTGCGGTACAGAAGATCTTCAAGCAGCTCTACGACCAGGGCGATATTTATAAAAATGTATACGAAGGGCATTACTGCACCCCGTGCGAATCCTTCTGGGGGGAACATCAGTTGGTGGACGGCAAATGCCCGGATTGCGGCAGACCGGTAGAACTTGCAAAGGAAGAAAGCTATTTCTTCCGCCTTTCCAAGTATCAGGACCAGCTGGTTGCGCATCTGGAAGCGCATCCGGAATTTTGCAGTCCGCAGTCCCGTCTGAATGAAATGATGAACAACTTCATCAAGCCGGGTTTGGAAGACTTGTGCGTGTCCCGTACCACCTTCTCCTGGGGTGTCCCGGTCACCTTTGATGAGGGACATGTGGTTTATGTTTGGATCGATGCGCTCTCCAACTATATCACCGCTATGGGCTACGGTTCGGACGATGAATCCGATTTTGCAAAATACTGGCCGGCTGATGTACATTTGGTGGGTAAGGAAATCGTGCGTTTCCACACCATCATTTGGCCCATCATGCTCATGGCTTTGGGGCTCCCGCTCCCGAAGAAGGTATTCGGTCACGGTTGGCTCTTACTGGATGGCGGCAAGATGAGCAAATCCAAGGGCAACGTGGTTGACCCGGTGGTGCTGTGTGACCGTTACGGCGTAGATGCCATCCGTTATTACCTGCTCCGTGAAGTCCCGTTTGGTTCCGACGGTATTTTCAACAACGAAGCACTCTTCAACCGCATCAACTCCGACCTTGCAAACGATCTCGGCAACCTGCTCTCCCGCACGGTTGCCATGACCGAGAAATACTTTAACGGCGTACTCCCGACCGAGAGAGAAGCTGCACCGCTTGATGACGAACTCAAGGTTTTGGCAGAGGCTGTGGTCAAGCAGTATGAATCCGATATGGACGAAATGCTCTTCCCGAATGCACTCAGCCAGGTTTGGCAACTCATCTCCCGTGCAAATAAGTACATCGACGAGACCATGCCGTGGGCACTGGCAAAGGACGAGGCAAATAAGCCCCGTCTCGCTGCAGTCCTTTACAACCTGTGTGAAGCGCTCCGTATGGTGGCGCTCCTCATCGAGCCCGCAATGCCGGATACCACCGGAAAGATGCTCGAGCAGTTGGGGCTCACCCATCAGCCGTGGGACGCACTCGTTTGGGGTAAGGAAGAAAGCTACAGCGTGAAGAAAGGCGATGTCCTCTTCCCCCGTATCGATATCCCGGCAGAATTGGCACGCATTGAAGCGGAAGCTGCAGAAAAAGCGGCGGCTGCCGCACAGGCAGAAGCTGCAAAGAATGTCCCGGAAATCATGGACGAGATCGATTTTGACACCTTCTGCTCCATGGACCTCCGTGCAGCAAAAATCCTGTCCTGCGAACCGGTTCCGAAGTCCAAGAAACTGCTCAAGATGCAGGTGGACCTCGGCCGTGAAACCCGTCAGGTGGTTTCGGGAATTGCGCAGTGGTACAAGCCCGACGACCTGATCGGCAAGACTGTCACCTTTGTGGCAAACTTAAAACCCGCAAAACTCTGCGGTGTGGAAAGCCAGGGCATGATTTTGGCGGCAGACCACGGCGATGCGGCAAAAGTCCTGTTCTTAGACTCCGATATCGCACCCGGAAGCCCGATTCGATAAAGATTTAAAGCCTGCAACGTTGGTTGCAGGCTTTTTCTTATGGAAGACTGTTGTAGAGAGCGACTACTTCCGGGGTGTCGTAGAATGCGGCGAGTTTGAACACATAGCCTTGTTCATCAATACGGCACAGATAGTATGCATACTCACGGTTTGGTTCAAACGGCATTGGTGCGGTCACCATCAGTGTATAGACACTCAATTTGGTATTTTCCTCTTTCACCTGTTTGACCCCGGTCAGTTCCGAGATTTTTTTCATCTCTTTAACAGCTACCGATTTTGCATCGGTTGCCGTTTCAGGGAGGCGGTTATACTCCTCCCACTGTTCTGCGGTGAGCAGTGCGAGTTCATAATTCCAGTTTGAAATGAGCGACCGGAGATATCCGTGTTCACGAAGCCAAGAGATGGTTTTGGTAAAACTTGCGTTGATGCGCTGGTGGACCGTGTAGATTTCGTGTCCTTCGGTAACTCTTCCAATGTCTTTGGTTGGGATATATTCCACATAAACCCCACAGTTCCACTGTTCGTGGGAATGGACCGCCGCATAGTTCACTTCAGATAAATCCGTGCGCAGACAGGTTAAGAACTCTTCCATTTCTTCCGCTTTCAAACGTACTCCGTTTGCGAGTTCCACCCCATAAATGCGCCCGATATCCGCAGTGAACAAGTCGATGTTTTTCTGCTTGTATTCCTGAGAGGCATACAGTTTCTGCATGACCTCAAAGAAGAACGTTTCACTCACGATATAGGCACGGGTAAGTTCTCTTCCGTTTTTGAGTCGGTAGCGCAGCTGCAGGTCAAATTGACGCTCGATGTCGTAACGTTTGACACGGTAGATGTTGTCTTTTTTTACGATTTCGGCATGCGCTTTTATCGCCGCTTCCAAAACCCCGGGGTCGGTCACATACGGTGTGTCCTCTGGTTTTTGGAACTGATAGACCGCAACCGATTCCACATCCTCCAAACTCGGAACACGGGTTTCATAGCCGAAGAAGGAGGTAAAGGCGAAGATGCAGGACATGGCGGTGAATGCTGCTGCAAATACCAGATACCCTTTGTAGGACCGCCATACTTTCATGCTCTTTTTGAGAATCATCTCGCTTGCGAAGTAGACCACCACGCTGATGATGCCCACGATGAGGATGCAAAACGTGGGGGTTTCGCCGATTCCGTAGCAAGAGATGGCAAAGGTGCCGAGAGCAGCAAGGAATGTGACCAGGTATTTGAAGATGGGGTTTAAGCACCGATAACCTGCCACATCTTCGGCGGTTTCAAGCCGTCTTGCACGGTACAGAAGCCAGGAGAGGAAATACAGCACACCTGCACAGACCAGCATGAGAAGAAGTTTTCCCCATGCAAAATTCTCATAGGGGAAGTTCTCGCACATCCCGATGAGATACGCCACAAAGTTCCATTCTACGGTGGCATTCAAAAATTCGTTTTGGTTATAGAAACCGTAGAGGAACGCCTGCGAGAGGGAGGAGAAGCTTGCTGCGGTCACGAGCATAAGAAGATGGACGAGTGCGTTTAACACCACAGCCGCAAAAGTATTGCCGGTGAGCATACAAGCAAAGGCGGCAACCGAGAACATGAGTACTTGCGCAAGCAGATTGAGTGCAGCCCAAACCAGGCAAGAACCCAAGCCAAAGAGCATTCCATAGCCACAAAGTGAGAGGATGGCGAGCAGGATTCCGTTTACCACCACGGGGACTGCCATCAGTGTGAAATCGGCAAGAAGCGTGGAAACGAAAATGCCTTTGCGTGAAATCGGCAAGCTATGGAGAAACACCGATGTCTTTTTGGAATGGACAAAACGAAACGAGAGGAGTGCCACAACCGTTGGGACAACCAGTGCTGCCAGAATCGGGAGATAGAGATACGAATCCACCAAAAGTAAACTGTGATGACGTTCATCATTTAAAATCCAATGGGATTCGGGTCTCACGATAAAGAGCACGGGCAGGACGGTGATCAGAAACAACAGAATGGTATAAAGCACGCTGCCCCACGCAAAGCGACGCAGGTTGGAGCGGTAGATTCCTTTGTTAAACCAAGATGTTCTGGATGTCATAGCCCAAACCTCCCAACTCATAAATGAAAACTTCTTCAAGCGTCAGACTCACCCGCTCACACAGATTCGGCGAGAGTTCCTGCATCCGGAGGTCATGTTTCTCCGCATCTCCACGCAAAATCACGTTGTAAACCGAACCGGTATGAGAGAGATGCAGCACGGACTCGCTTTGCTTTAATTCCTCGGCAGACTCTGCGGTGAGCATGACCTGGTATTTATGGACGTTGCCCTTGAGGTCATCGAGCGGACGTTCCAAAATCATACGTCCTTCATGGATGATGCCCACCCAATCGCAGATGTCCTCCAGTTCACGCAGGTTGTGCGAAGAGACCAAAACGGTCATGCCTCGGTCTGCCACATCCGCAATCACAAGGGAAAGCACTTGTTTTCGCATCACCGGGTCGAGTCCGTCAAGCGGCTCGTCTAAAATCAGCACCTCGGGCATGGCGGAAAGGGACAGCCAAAATGCGACTTGCTTTTTCATTCCTTTGGAGAGTTTTCGAATCTGACGTTTTTCATCGATTTTGAACACGTCTTTGATGGCGTTGTAGCGTTCCATGCTGAAATTCGGATACACCGAGCGGTAGAACTTCGCCATTTCACGGATGGTGAAAGTCCCGTAATAAAACCAATCGTCCGAAATACTCAGCACTCGTTTTTTGATGTTCTCATTCTCATAGACCGATTCCCCGCCCACGGTGATTGTTCCGTTTTTGGGGGTGAGCACACCGCAAATATGGTTGATGAGTGTTGTCTTGCCGGCGCCATTGGGACCGACCAATCCATAAATCGTGCCACGGCGGACATTCATGCAGACACCGTCAAGCACCTTAAAATCCTCAAAGTATTTGGTAACACCTTCTACCCGGATCATTTTGTCCCCTCCTTTTCTTCATAGATCGAATGGATCAAATCAAAGAGCACCTGCTCCTCTTCTCCGAGGAAACAGAGCTCTTTTACCGCTTCCCGCACAGCAGTTTGAAGCTCAATCCGACGTTTTTTGCCGTCCTCATGCGAAACTGCAGCAACAAAATTTCCTTTTCCTTTGATACTGTAAATGAACCCATCCTGCTCCAACTGCTTGTAAGCTCGTTGGACCGTATTCGGGTTTACCGTGAGCTGCACCGAAAGTTCACGCACTGACGGAAGCTGTTCATCCGCCTGCCATGCTCCGCTCACAATGAGTCGCTTGATCTCGTCTTCGATTTGCTCATGCAAGGTCTTTCCGCTTTTATAATCCGGATGGATCATCGTATCACCTCCCAAACTGTATTAGTCGTATTAGTACAGTTAATATACCATGCCATACAGTTCCTGTCAATACTTTTCCCGGAAGTCATTGACAAATTTTCGCAAAGAGGCTATTATTTTCCTGGTTAAAGGAGTCGGGTTTTTATGAAATTACAAGACAAAAAACAAATCACGAAGTTGACGTTTCTCTTTATGATGACGTATATGGTGAGTTATATCACCCGCATCAATTACGGTGCGGTGATTGCGGAAATGGAAACCGAAACCGGTTTTCCCCGCACCCTGCTCTCTATGGCACTCACCGGAAGCTTCATCACTTACGGTTCCGGGCAGATCATCAGCGGAATTTTGGGAGACCGTTTCTCCCCGAAAAAACTGATTGCGCTCGGGTTTTTGCTCACGATTTCCATGAACCTGCTCATCCCGATTTGCACAAGCCCGTATCAGATGCTGGCGGTTTGGTGCGTAAACGGCTTTGCGCAGGCACTGATGTGGCCGCCGCTGGTACGCCTGCTCACCTATCACCTCACGCCCGAGGATTACAAGCGCTCGGTGACCAAAGTATCTTGGGGCGTTTCCTTTGGCACGATTGCAGTCTATCTGATTGCACCGATTCTCATCACGCTGTTTCATTGGAAGGCGATGTTCCTCTTCTCCGCAGGCTGCGGAATTCTCATGCTCCTTGTTTGGCTGAAAACCTGCCCCGACGTGGAGCGAGTTGAGCCGACCCCTGCCGTTAAGACCGAACAAGTTGTACCGAAATCACGGCTTCTCACCCCGCTTCTGTTTGCGGTGCTGCTTGCTGCAATGCTGCAAGGACTTTTGCGTGACGGGGCAACCACATGGATGCCCACCTATATTGCAGACACGTACCGCATCGGAAATGCCGCTGCAATTTTGACCGGGGTCATTCTGCCGCTGTTTAGTCTGCTTTGTTATCATATTACCCTCAGACTATATACCACTCGCCTCAAAAACCCGATCACCTGCACAAGCATCATTTTCCTCTTCGGCACGATTTCCGCATTCGGACTGTTTCTCTTTACCGGGAAGAACGCATTTTTGTCCGTTCTCTTCTCAGCATTTATGACCGGGGCGATGCACGGTACCAACATGATGATTACCACCATGCTCCCCCCGTTTTTCCAGAATCGAGGGAATATCTCCACGGTTTCGGGCGTCATCAATTCCAGCGTTTATGTGGGAAGTGCTCTGTCCACTTACGGTGTTGCTCTGATTTCCGAACTCTTTGGCTGGAGTGTAACCATGTTCACTTGGTTTGTTGTCGCACTCGTCGGCACCGCCATCTGTTTTGCCATTGCAAAGCCGTGGGAAAAACAAATGAAAGAATAAAAGAAAGCACCGATTATCCTGTCGGATATCGGTGCTTTTTGATGCAGTATTTGCGGAAAAGGGCGGTTCAAAACCGATTTCTCCCTAAGGGATGACGCCTTTCTTTTATTCCATGGTTCGGTATTGAATTGCTTCGGCGAGGTGGGGCATTTCGATGTTTTTACTGCCTGCCATATCCGCAATGGTTCTCGCCACACGCAGAATTTTGGTATACGACCGTGCGGTAAGTCCCATTCTCTCATAGGCTTTTTTCATCAACGCACTTGCTTTTTCATCCAACACACAATGTTCCTGCAAGAGTTTCGGGGTCATGCGGGCGTTGCAGGAAACCCCGGTTCCCTCAAAGCGAGGTGCGATTCTCTCACGCACAGAATTGATGCGTGCCCGAATGGTGGCAGAACTTTCCCCGCTTCCCGGGCGAATCATATCCTCATACTGCACCATGGGGACTTGGACGTGCATATCAATACGGTCCATCAGCGGACCCGAAATACGTTTGCGGTATTGCTCCACCATGCGTGGAGTACAATGGCATTTTTCCGAATAGCCATACCATCCGCATTTACAAGGGTTCATCGCACACACCAGCATGAATTCGGCGGGGTATGTGAGGGTCCCGGCGACACGGGAGATGGTGATTTCTCCATCCTCAAGCGGCTGGCGCAAACTCTCCAAAACCGAGGGTGCAAACTCGGGGAATTCGTCTAAAAACAGCACTCCGTTATGAGCAAGCGAGATTTCGCCCGGCTGTGGCACACGGCCGCCGCCGGTCATTCCCATGGCGGACATTTTGGGATGCGGACTGCGGAAGGGACGTTCGCACAGCAGCGGTGCATCTTCCCGTACCAGCCCACGCACCGAATGAATGGCGGTGCTTTCAAGCGCTTCTTCGTGGCTCAGATTCGGCAAAATACCGGGGATGCGGCGTGCAATCATACTCTTACCTCCGCCCGGCGGCCCGACCAGCAGAATGTTGTGACCACCGACTGCGGCAATCTCCACCGCACGTTTGATATTCTCCTGCCCGCACACATCTCCGAAATCCGGGACATCCGCCACCTGTGCGGTGGGCACCCACGGGGATTCGGGCGTCAAAACGGTCTCTCCCGCAAAATGGGCAAGCAGTTCTTTGACATGGCTGATGCCGTAGACGGTAAGCCCTTCCGCAAGAGTCGCTTCTCTCGCATTCTCACGGGGCAGAAAGACCGTCTGATACCCCTGTTTGCGTGCTTCCAATGCCATGGGGAGCACTCCGGAAACACGGCGCAGACTTCCGTCCAGCGATACTTCGCCAAGGAAGATTGCATCGTTGGGAAGTTTGCCAAGTTGACCGCTTGCCGACAGGATTCCGAGCAGGATGGGAAGGTCATAAAGCGCACCTTCTTTTTTGCGGTCTGCCGGTGCGAGGTTGACCGTGATTCTGCGCGTGGGAAATTCCAGCTCGCAATTCTTGATTGCAGCACGCACACGCTCTCGGGATTCTTTGACCGCATTATCGGGAAGCCCGACCACTTCAAACATGGGAAGTCCGCTTGAGACATCGGTCTGCACTTCCACAGGAAACCCCTCGATTCCGAGCACACCCATACTACCAACTTGTGACAGCAACTCGCCACCCCATTTCCTTTTTTCTTACCAATATCATACTCCGATTCCGAAAAAAACACAAGTACATGACATTTTGGAATGACTGTATGCGGAAAATAGATGATTTTTGTAAAAAATAGTGGTTTACAGATGAGAAATATCATGTTACAATGTAAGTTGCGAAAAAAATGCTTTCAAGGCAAAAAATAAAGGAGGCAAAATCCCATGGCAAGAAAAATGAAAACCATGGACGGCAATACTGCCGCCGCTCATGTCAGCTATGCGTTTACCGAAGTTGCTGGCATCTACCCGATCACCCCGTCCAGCCCCATGGCCGACTATGTTGACCAGTGGTCTGCTCAGGGTCGCAAGAACATCTTCGGCGACCGTGTCAAGGTTGTTGAGATGCAGTCCGAAGCAGGTGCTGCAGGTACTGTACACGGTTCCCTCGCAGCCGGTGCTCT
>JAFQME010000024.1 GCA_017421025.1 Oscillospiraceae bacterium | reverse complement strand
CGAAATTCTCTCTTTTCGATGCTTTGCAGTTTTGAAGCTGAACTTTTTTGCAAAGACAAAGAAGAAAAGCACCGATTATCCTGTCGGATATCGGTGCTTTTTGATGCAGTATTTGCGGAAAAGGGCGGGTCAAAACCGATTCCTCCCTAAGGGATGACGCCTTTAGGGTGTCTTTTTTTATTTCACCACTCTTCTGTGGGTGCCGGAGGAGACGTGTTCTGCGGTGGAGTTAAGGAAAAGCGTTGCAGTACAGCCGTCAGGTACGGTCAGCTCATACACCGTCGCATCATCCCGGCGAAGCCAGCCGCCTGCAACCGTACCGTATTTTGTGTCGATACTCGCTTTGCACCAGGTAAGACGGGAGTCCGGTTTGGGTGCGAAGATGATATTTTGAAAGCCCGGTGCAGTTTCATCGGGTGCAATTCCTGCCGCAGTCTGATAGAGCCAATCGCCCACCGCTCCGTAGGCATAGTGGTTGAAAGAACAGTTTGCCGCATCTTTCGTACTGCCATCCCAACGCTCCCAAATCGTGGTTGCGCCATGTTCGACTGCGTACAGCCACGAGGGGGATTCCCGACGCAAAAGAAGTGAGTACGCCAAATCCACATAGCCGTTGTCGCTGAGTGCGTGGAGGAGATACGGGGTACCGATGAAGCCTGTTGTCAGTGCGCCGCCCGCTTGTTCCACCAGCTTTGCAAGCTGAGCTGCGGCATTCGCCTTATCATCCACCAAATCAAAATACAGACTCAAAACCCAGGCGGTTTGTGTATTCGAAATGATGTTACCGTTTGGGAAATATCGGTTTTGGTATGTGCGTCTGATCATATCATAAAGCCGCTCGTACTCGGACATATCCTTACCGAGTGCACGGCCCGCCTTGACGAGGAGTTTGGTTGAATAGGCGTAATACGCACTTGACACCAAATACGGATAGGTCGCACCTGACATGGCGGCTTCTTTGGAAAGCTCCGGCCACGGACACGGGGCATCCGGTGCGCACCAGTCAGCGTATTGTCTGCCGTGCTCCCAAAGATATTCGTTTGTGCCTTGGGCACGAATGAATTCCACCCATGCACGCATACTTTCAAACTGGTCCTCCAGGATGTTGAGATTTCCATAGGTGAGATACAACTGCCACGGACAGATGACCGCAGCATCCGACCAAGCGGCGGCGGGCTCTTTGTCGTAAACCACGTCCGGGATTACCAGCGGGACACCGCCATTTGGAAACTGACACGCTTTCAAATCATTCAACCATTTGCGGAAGAATTTTTCCACATTGTAGTTATACGTTGCGGTACGGATGAACACCTGCGCATCCCCGGTCCAACCACAGCGTTCGTTTCGCTGAGGGCAATCGGTTGGGATTTCGAGGAAGTTGCTCTTTTGTCCCCAAATAATATTGCTGAACAGTTGATTGACCAACTCATCCGAGCACGAGAAAGTTCCCGTTCTCTGCAAATCCGAATGCAACGTCAGCGCACGGACGGAGCGCACATCCTCGATGCTGCGAATTTCAAACGGCCACGCATCCAAACGGAGATAGCGGAAGCCTTGGAACATGAAGTGCGGTGCGTATTTCTGCATACCGTCTTTGCAGGTGTATACAATGCGGCCTGCCGCACTTCGGTAGTTTTCGTTAAAAAAATTGCCCTCGCTGTCTAAAATCTCTGCCGGGCTCATCTCAACACGGTCCCCGCTTTTTGCGGTGAGTTCAAATTCCACGATGCCGCTCATATTCTGACCGAAATCCAAAACAATTTCGCCCTTCGGGGTGAAAATCACCTCTTTTACCGGGTGCACATCGGTGACACGTACCACCTCTCCCTCCTGCGGAATCAGGTTCTCGTATCCGCGTGCGGTGAGGATCGGTGTGGTAAATTCTCCGTTTTCGATACGGGCATCATAGATCTCGCCATCGAAAAATTCCGAGGCACGCACAGGTCCTTTTCCCACCGTCCAATCCGAATCGGTGCAGACGGTGAAGGTGGTGCCGTTTTCCAGCTCCACTTCAAGGCATGCGAGGAGTTCGGGCTGATGTGCCCAGACACGGCTGCGCCCTTCATAGCCAACCTTTCCCACACACCATCCGTTTGCAACCGTGATGTCGAGGAGGTTTGTCCCCCGGTTTAAGAGTTCGGTTACATCGTATTTCTGATACTGCAGGCGTTTTTGGTACATGGTCCAACCCGGTGCGAATCTCTCGTCTCCAACACGGACACGATTGAGTTCCGCCTCGTAAATCCCCATTGCGGTTACGGTGAGTTCGGCTCTTTTCACCGCACCGTCAAGGATAAATTCTTTTCGGAATACGGGCGGGATTTCGTCATCCCACGCAGCACGGAGCCATTGTGCTCGTTTTAGTAATTCGGACACGGAGCATCCTCCCCATTTTTTTGTTTCCAATTCTCATTATACATCTTTTTTGAAATTTTTCCACAGTTTCTTTCACCGCTTGACACGGGTCACGGAATGCCGTATGATTGTGTTGACAAAAAACAGAAATCGGGGAATAAGTATGCAGATTGTATCCGTCACTCTGACGCAACTTGTAAATATGTTTTTCTTCATGTCGATTGGGTATGTTTTCCGCAAGAAAGGCATCCTCGACATTCATGCAGGCAGTGCCCTCTCCCGCCTGATTGTCAACGTCTTTATGCCTGCGATGGTGGTGCGCTCCTTTGCAAAAAACTTCACCCCTGACGTGTTTCACGACAAGCTCATGATCATTCTTCTCTCCTGTGTGGTGCTGTTTGTCACTGCAATCGGTTCGGTATTTCTTGCACGGCTCTTTTCGAAGAATCACGACACACAGGGCATTTACATGTATAGCTTCACCATCCCGAATCTCGGGTATATGGGCTATCCTCTCATCGGTGCGATTTTCGGGCAGAGTGCTCTGCTGGATGCCATGGTCTACTGTCTGCCGTACAACATATATATCTACACCATCGGCATGGCGGTGCTCACCAAACAACGCAGTAAGTCGGTTTTGGGGCTTCTCACGAATCCCGCAATCGTTGCAATGCTGGTTGGTATGGTTTTGGGGCTGTGCCGTGTGGAGTTGCCGGGTGTGGTAAGCGGGATTTTAGACACCGCAGACGCTTGTGTTTCACCGTGTGCAATGATTTTGACCGGCACCGTGTTTGCACGTATTGATGTAAAATCCATGTTTGTAAGTCCGAAATCTTATCTCGCAAGCGGGATTCGTTTGCTCGGTATTCCGCTCCTGATGCTTGGGATTTTGAAGTTGCTCCATGTCCCGCCCAATTGGATTCTGCCGTGTGTGGGGATTCTTGCCATGCCGCTTGGGCTCAACTCGGTCATTTTCCCCG
The DNA here is from genome assembly GCA_017421025.1 of Oscillospiraceae bacterium. Taxonomy (GTDB): domain Bacteria; phylum Bacillota; class Clostridia; order Oscillospirales; family JAAYXM01; genus SIG510. Next base: position 135,765 of record JAFQME010000024.1, on the reverse strand, counting down.
AAGCATACGGCGGAGATGCGGAAAGCGGCGCACGGGTTTGCTTTATGTCCGCAATTTTAGCGGTGATCACCATTCCAATCGTATTTGCACTGCTGTAAAGGAGAAAGTTTTATGGCTCATATCAACGAAGCCTTGTTAGCCAAGGCAAATGCTCACAAAAAACCGCTGATCCAGCGTGAGGTCGCCCCGATTTCGGTGTGTGAAATCAAAGCGGACTCCAAAGCATTTCAGGGTCTTGCGGTAAAAAAGTGTTCTGATCTTACCCTCCCGCTCACCCTTGCACCCAAAGAATCGGTGCTGCTCGATTTCGGCGAGCATTTGGTGGGCTATCTCACCTTCTCGCTCGTTCAGCGTGGGCTGATTGTGGACTCACCGGTAAAACTCCGTTTCTCGTTTGGAGAATTCCCGCTTGAGATTGCAAAACCCAAAGAGGAATACCGTGGCTGGCTGGGTAGCGGCTGGCTGCAGTATGAGGACAAATCCGTGGTCTTTGCCCCGTATCGCACCACATTGGAGCGCAGGTACTCGTTCCGTTATCTGCTCATTGAGCGCATGGACTCCTCCGCACTCACGGTGGATTTCACCGAGCTGTTTGCCACAGCGCAGAGTGCCGTTTCGCTTTCCGATGCAGCGGAGTATCACGCAAAAGACGCCCGGATGCAACGCATCTACGATTTCTCGGTGAACACCCTCAAAGAGTGTGAACAGGATGTTTACGAGGACGGACCCAAGCGTGACCGCAGACTTTGGATTGGGGATTTGCGCCTGCAAGCGCTCACCGATTACCGTGTATTCCGAAATCTCGACCTCATCCGTCGCTGTATTTATCTGCACGCTGCCTGCCTGACCGAGGAGGACAAGGTGGCACCGTGCGTATTCCCGGATTCCTTCCCGTATGTGGATGACTGGACTTTTGCAGACTACTCGCTCTATCTCTCCTCCTGTGTGTGGGACTACACCGAACACACCGGGGATGTCACCCTTGCCGAAGAACTGTATGATTTGTGTCTCAAGCAAGCCGAGTGGGTGGGTCGTGATTTCACTGTGAAATCCTTTATTGACTGGTGCCCGGGCTTGGAAAACGAGGTTGCATTCCCTTGCGTGTATCGCTACACCCTCGCCCACCTCAAGGGTCTTGCGGAACAATTGGGGCGTGACACTGCATGGATCGACTCGGAACTTGTCCGCATGAAAGAATTCATTTTATCGTATTATGATGCAAACGTAGGTCTGTTTGTCACCAAGAGCGGACAGGTCTCCGAACATTCGCAGGTATGGGCATGCCTTTCCGGTGTTCTCTCGCAAACAGAGTGTGCGGCAATTCTCGCAAAACTCCCCACCCTTGACACGAAATTCACCATGCGAACACCGTATATGATCCATTATTATTTGGAGGCATTGGTGGGTGCCGGCATGGAGACGGTCGCAGCCGATAAAATCCGTACTTACTGGGGACTGATGCTGGACGCAGGCTTTGACTGCTGTCCGGAAGCATTCAACCCGAACGACGATTTCGAATCCCCCTACGGTGCGCCCGAAGTAAATTCTGCATGCCACGCATGGTCCTGCACTCCGGCATACTGGATTCCGAAATTGGGTTTGTAACAACAAAATGCTCTGTTCCGCTTGGAACAGAGCATTTTTTCATGCTTGTTTGGTTTTGATGGTGGCGGCATAGGCGGAGTTACAAAGCCCGAGGACCGCCGAGCAGAGAAACAGGGTTTCAATTCCCAGCGTCTGCCAAATCCAGCCGCCGAAGAGTGCAATGAACACGGTGATGACATGGTTGATGGAAACACCGGTTGAGATGGTGGCTTTTACCTCGTTTTGGTCATCTGCCAAATCCTGCACGTAGACATTGGATGCCATGGAGGCAAGGGAGATGACCGCATCCAAGACATAGTTGACACAGCAGACGAGGAATGCGACATTGATGGGGAAAATGCGGTGAGCAAAGCCGTAGAAGAAGCAGACCACCACCAGAATCAGGGTGTCTGCCACCATGACGGTTTTGTAGCCCAAACGGTCGATGATTTTACCCACCAACGGAGATGCGATAAAGCACGCAATTGCACTCACTGCAAAGAGCAGGCTCACGGTTGCGGCGGAAGCGCCGTAATGCAGGATGAGCACATACGGGCCAAAGGTGAGAAACACCTGCTTTCTCGCACCGTAGAACATTTCAAGCATATAGTATTTGATATACTTTTTATGGAAGTAGAATCTGCGGCGGGAATCATCGGTTTTGCTGTCACCTGTGATGCGTGCGGTGAAGATCAACCCCACCAAAAGCAACCCTGTGGAAATCCAGAAAAACAGGTTGTATACATCGGCGAAAAATGAGAACACGGCAATGACCGCAAGATAGCCGAACAGCGTTCCGATTTGCTGGGTGGAGTTTTGAACACCAAGGGCTGCGCCGCCACGTCCCTCTGCCGCATATTGGAGTGAAAGGGTACTTTTCATACCAATCTGAATGTGTTCGCCGAGCGAGTACATACAGATGGCAAGGGTGGCAAGCACTTTGGTGGGCGGCAGGATTGCGTGCATCCCCATGCCGATGAGCATGATGACCGCACCTGCTTTATAGAATTTCTCTGCCGAGAACAGATAGAACATGGCAAGGATGAGGACCAGCGCAACACCCGGAAGTTCTCGGAAAAACTCGGTCACACCACGGTCCATCTCTCCCATTTTGACCACTTCCGCAAGGAAGTTATCCAGGATTCCTTTATACAGACCGTAAGAAATGCCTGTGATGATGACGGTGAGAAGGAAGAGTTTGAATTGCGATCCTTCTTTGAAAACACCTTTGAATGATTTCATACCGCTCCTCCCAAAAGGCGGATACTCTCACGGACAAGGTCACTTCCGATTTTCGGCTCGGGGGTAACAGCCCCTGTGATGGTGGGCTCATAGCCGCCCTGTTCGATTGCTTCTTCGGTGGGCAGATAGCACTGGAATGAGGCGTTGGAGAGCTCGGCGATGAGAATCTTCTTATCAGGGAATGCTTCTCGCACCGCCTTGCCGTATTCCACAAATACCTCGGCAGGCCAAAATACCATTGCAAACGAGCCGAAATCGAAGAGTTGAAGCTCCACATCAATCATGCGGACGGGGTTTTGATGCGCCGCCACGGTTGCCTGTGCAAGATGGCGGGTGACATGGTGACTGACATGGCCCATGCCATGAGAAAAGCGCAGGTCTTCCCCACTCAGGAAGCGGTATGCGGTGTCCACGGTTTCCGGGTCCGGCTTGCGCAAACGAGCGGCGAGAAACTCACGCTTGACCGAAACTGCTTCCTCGGTGCAGGAAATCTCACCCTCGATCGCACATAATGCACGGAACAGTGCATGGCCGGTCCGCTCATGTGCAGGAAGGTCGGGATGCGGCTCGTCCACAGGGAGTTCCCGGAAATTGAGATGGTTGGTATTACCGCACGGGGCGGTGAAAAATACGCTTTCCACCCCGAATTTTTCTTCCACAAGGCGTGCCAAAACGCCCGGATAGTCTGCAGAGACCTTGTTGCCGCTAATCATGTCGAGATGAACGCCGTAGCTTGAAAGGAAGGCAAGCGGCTTCCCGTTTGTATCGGTCACTTTCCCCACGATGTAGGTATTGTCGGGCGTGCCGAGAGGATGGTCGATTTCGGGGTTATTGAAACCCGGGTTGGTACGGAAAGTCCCGTTTTTCATGCGGAAACGGCGAATGAAAGAGTACCCCTCCACCTGTGCGGCGGCAAAGCCAATTTTTGCAGGGACACGGGTCTCATAGGCTTCCTCTGCCGCCGCGATTGCGGAGTCAATGAGAATCGTCATATAATACGGGTCGTGCTCGCCTGCTTCAAACCACTCCCAAGAGGGGCCGCCCGTGTGGGTATGGGTGGCGGAAACCGAAATATGCCCTTCCGGGATGCCAAGTTTTTCCGAGATGCCGCAGCGGATGCGGAGAACATCGTCCCGGCGCAGGTTGATGGTGTCTGCCACAACCGAAACCGCAGTGGTTTCCCCCTCGAACACCACCGCCTTCACATAAAGCGGATCGAGCGCCCCTGTCACAAAGCGCTTTTCAAAATACCCGGGAATCACAAGGGATGTCTCGGGAGTAATCTCACGTTTGGAAACACCGAATTTAAACATAATTTTCACCTCCCGACCATGATAGCAAAAATTGCAAGAAATTGCAAGAATCTTGTTGTGAATCACGGGTGATTGTGATACACTATCAGTAGTTGAAAGTTTGGAGGAATTCTCATGAACGAGAAAATCAGAATCGGCATTTTAGGCTATGGAAATCTGGGACGTGGGGTGGAGCTTGCCTTGCGTCAGAATCCGGATATGGAGCAGGTAGCTTTTTTCACCCGACGTGATCCGAGTTCGGTGAACACCCTGTCTCCGAGCATCCCGGTTTATGGGGTGGATGCGCTGCTTGCGATGAAAGATGAGATTGATGTTCTCATCCTGTGTGGCGGCAGTGCAACCGACCTGCCCAAGCAGAGTCCGGAATATGCGAAGAATTTCCATATTGTAGACAGTTTTGATAACCACAGCAAGATTCCCGAGCATTTTGATGCGTGCGATGCAGCGGCAAAGAGCGGCGGCAAAATCGCATTCATCTCGGGCGGCTGGGACCCGGGGATGTTCTCCCTCCAGCGCTTACTCGGCAACTGCATTTTGCCGCAGGGTAAGGACTATACGTTCTGGGGAAAAGGGGTCAGTCAAGGACATTCGGATGCGATTCGCCGCATTGAAGGAGTCCTGGATGCAAAGCAGTACACGGTCCCGGTAGAGGATGCGCTTGCCCGTGTCCGTGCCGGCGAGGACCCGGTGCTCTCCACCCGTGAGAAGCACACCAGAGAATGCTTCGTGGTTGCAAAAGAAGGGGCGGATCTTGCCCGCATCGAGCAGGAAATCAAGACCATGCCCGCATATTTTGCGGACTATGATACCACAGTGAATTTCATCACCAAAGAGGAGCTTTTGCGTGACCATGCAGGCATCCCGCACGGTGGGTTTGTCCTGAGATCCGGTGTGACCGGAGACGGCACCCGTCAGATGATCGAATACTCGTTAAAACTCGGGTCGAATCCTGAGTTTACCGCATCGGTTTTGGTGGCTTGCGCACGTGCGGTATACCGTTTGGGAAAACGAGGCGAAGTGGGTGCACGGACGATTTTCGATCTTCCGCCCGCTCTCCTCTCGATGAAAGACGGCGCAGCGCTCAGGAAAGAATTGCTCTAAGGAGTGAAGTTCATGTTGCAAGTCGGTTTTGCACGGATGGACATTACCCCACCGCTGGGGTCAAAAATTTCCGGATATTTCGAAGAGCGTTTGGCGGATGGGGTATTAGACCCGATCCTTGCCACCGCAGTGGTATTTGACGACGGGACACACCGTGCTCTTGTGATGAGTTTGGACCTCATCGGCATTCCGCAGAGTTTCATGGCGCAGTTACGGCTGAAAATCGCCGGGGCGGCAAAGACTGTCCCGGAAGCGGTCTATCTCGCTTGCACGCATACACACGTCGGCCCCTGCACCGTGAATGCGAAAGGGGACGTGGAAAACCCCGACTATGTAGCGCTTCTTCCGTCCCGCCTTTCCGACCTTGCGGTTTTGGCGGTTGCAGACTTGGCGCCCGCCACCTTGCTTTGCACCCGTGGAAGGGCCGAGGATGTCGCCTTCATCCGCCGTTTTCGCATGAAAGACGGCTCGGTGCAAACCAATCCGGGCTTTCAGAATCCAAACATTGACCATCCTCTCGGCACGCCCGACGAGGAGAGCTCGCTTCTCATTGTAAAGCGTGAGGGCAAGCGTGAAATCGGCATTGTGAATTTTGGGGTACACCCCGATGTCATCGGCGGATGCACCTTAACTGCGGACTTCCCGAAGTTTGTCCGTGATACTTATGAAACGATTGTTCCGAATTCTCTCTGTATGTTCTTAAACGGAGCGCAGGGGGACTTAAACCATATTGATACAAGCCTCAAACTCGGCTGTGATTTGACACACGGCTATGAGCGTGCCAAGTACATGGGCAAGAAGATTGCACTCTCGGTGGTTTCCAATTACGAGCTTGCTCGCCCCATCCAAGGTGAAGCGATCCGTTTTGGTCAGAAGTCGATTTTCGTGCGTCACAATAAGGGCACACCCGAGGAATTGGAATGGGCAAAAAGAATCAGTCAGATTTATCACGAAGAGGGGCTGGATGCCGCAACGCCCGAGTATGAGGGGATGCAGAAAATCGAAGTCACCGCAAAGGCAGAGCGCATTGTGCGCCTTTCCTCTCTGCCCGACGAAAAAGAGCTCCTCCTTTCCGCAATTGCGGTTGGAGACATGGTTTTTGCAGGATTCCCGGGCGAGCCGTTTTGTGCGGTGGGACAGAGCGTGAAGCGCAACTCCGACTTTGCCCTTACCCTGCCCACCTGCTGCACCAACGGATACGAGGGGTATTACCCGACCCAAAACGCATTCGACGAAGGCGGCTACGAGGCACTGACCGCACGTTATGTTCCGGGGACTGCAGAACAACTCATAGAAGCGTCCCTTTCCCTCATTCAATCTCTCAAGTAAAGGAGAATGCATTATGTTAAAAACGGGTTTTGCAAGAGTTGACATTACCCCTACCTTTGGGACAAAGGTGGCGGGATATTTTGAAGTGCGCCCGATGGACGGGGTGCTCGATCCGCTGTATGCTTCCGCAATCGCATTTGACGATGGGGAGAAAAAAGCGGTGCTGTTTGCACTCGATCATTTGGGAATCCGTCTCAGTTTTGCGACCGAGGTACGCAAAGCGATTGCAGATGCGACCGGGCTGCCGTATGAGGCGATTTCCCTCACCTGTTCGCACACACATTTAGGTCCCGAATCCTCCCGTAATTCGGACGGCTCTTTGGAAAACGAGGAATACAACCTTTGGTTCCAAAAGCGTCTGTGCGATGCGGCTGTGATGGCACTCGAAGACGTGGTCCCCACCGAGATGCTGGTGTGCCGCGGCAGAGTCGAGGACGTCGCATTTGTCCGCCGCTTCCGCATGAAGGACGGCTCGGTCCAGACCAACCCGGGACTTCGCAACCCAAACATTGACCATGTCCTCGGCAATACCGACGAAGAGAGTCAGCTTCTCATCTTAAAGCGTGAAAACAAGCCGGAAATCGGCATTGTCACCTTCCAGGTGCATCCGGATGTCATCGGCGGCTGCAAGGTGAGTGCGGACTATATCAAGTTTGTGCGTGATACTTACGAAACCCTCATTCCGAATTCCTACTGTGTGTACTTAAACGGTGCGCAGGGCGACACCAACCACATCGACGTGTCGCTCGATGCAGAAACCGATTTGGTTTACGGCTATGAGCGTGCCAAGTACATGGGCAAGAAAATTGCCTGCTCGGTCATTTCCAACTACGAGCTTGCAAAGCCGGTGCGTGACGGTAAGGTGAATTTCAAAGAAGTTCCCCTGATGGCACGTTACAACAAGGGGACGCCCGACCAGTTGGAAGATGCCATCCGCCGCTCCAAGATTTATCAGGAGCAGGGGTTAGATGCCGCAACTCCCGAGTATGAGGGAATGCGCAAAATCGAGGTGGTCTCCGAAGCCGAGCGCATTGTGCGTGTCAAAGATTTCCCGGACGAAGTTTCCCTCCCGCTCGTTGCGATTTCGGCAGGCGGTGCGGTATTCTCCACCGTCCCGGGCGAGCCGTTTACCGATGTGGGTGTGCAGATTAAGGCAGGCTCAAAGTTTGACTTTACCATCACCACATGCTGCAGTAACGGAGATGAGGCATACTTCCCCACCCAATCCGCCTTTGACGAGGGTGGCTACGAGGTGGTCAGTACCGACTTTGCCGAGGGCACTGCAGAACAAATCGTGCGTGAGACCCTCGCCCTCATCAATTCTCTGTAACAAGAAAAACTCCCTTGACCGAGTCAAGGGAGTTTTTTTATGCCCAAAAGTCTTTGAGTTCTTGGAGATAGCGGTCTCCGTCCACCAGATAACTCATGCCGTGGCCCGCTTTGGGGAAGGAAATGAATTTCTTCTTGGAGGGGCAGGCTTCATACATCCTGCGGCTCATGTCACACGGGACGAAGTCGTCTGCCTCGCCGTGGAGGAATACCACAGGGAGGGTGCAGGTTTCCAGGGATTTGAGCGGGCTCTCGGAATCCGGGTCAAATCCGCCAAAGAGTCTTGCGCCAAGGCGGACAAACGGATAGGCAAGACGTGGCGGAAGATGCATCCCACGGATGACGGTACAGATGATTTCACGTGCCGAGGAGTATCCGCAATCGGCAAGCACGCCGACCACGTTTTCCGGGAGGGGTTTTCCCGCTGCAATCAGCACGGTGGAGGCACCCATGGAGATGCCGCCCAAGAGGATGCGGCGGGGGCTCAGAAATTCCACCCACGAGAGACAGTCCCGATATTCTTTCACCCCAAAGGTGATGACACGCCCTTCACTGTTTCCGCAGGCACGTTGGTCCACAATCAAGGCGCTGTGCCCCAAGGCGAAGCAGCGCTGGACCGCACCGCACAGGTCCCGCTCAGCGGTACCACGGTAGCCGTGCATCAAAAGCTCTACGGTGGCGTCCGGAGCGTATTCGTAGAACTTTCCACAAAGGGTGAGTCCGTCAAACGACTTGATTTTCACATCGGTGTGCGGAAGTGATTCCGCCTCGGCGCTCCATGCAGAGAGGGTATCTCGGTACGGCTCAAGCATTCCGTAATCAAAGAGGTGGAGCCCTTTTTTCTTGTTTTTGGGTGCGTAAAACGCAAGATAAAAACACACAAAACTGATGATGAGTGTTATGGTAATCATACAATCTCCTCCATGGAAATTGTACCACTGTTTTGGCAAAGATTCAACCTTGCTTTTTACATGGAAATCGGTTACACTCATATGGGGTGAATGAGATGAAAGAAGTGAATTATAAAAACAAAAAACGCTATCAAACCGCAAAATATCCGATTCGTCAGCCGCTCATCATTGTGTGGCTGATTTGGTTGCTTTCCAAGTTTGTGTTAATGGGAAAAAAATACAAAATTACCAAAGTAAACATGGAGGGACTCAAGCCTCCGTACATGCTTCTCTCCAATCATATGTATTTCATTGATTTTGAACTCACGGCACTTGCCACGTTTCCGCATCGTGTGAACAACGTGGTGAGTATTGACGGGTATTATCGCAGGCCATGGCTGATGGAGCTCATCGGTGCGATTTGCACCCGAAAGTTCACCGCCGATTTGCACTTGGTGAAATCCATCCGCAAGGTGCTTTCCCGTGGCGACATTCTTGGGATGTATCCGGAAGCACGCTATTCCCCGTGCGGTGTGACTTCGTTTTTGCCCGAGAGTCTGGGGAAACTGATTCGGATGAATCAGGTACCGGTGGTGGTGTGCATCCATCACGGAAACTACCTGCACTCCCCGTTTTGGAACTTCCGCAAGAAACGCAAGGCACCTTTGCACAGCGTTTACACACAGGTACTCACCGCCGAAGAGGCAGCCACCCTTTCGGTGGAGGAAATCAACGCCCGCATCCGTGCTGCGTTTTCTTACAACGACTACCGCTATCAGAGCGAGCAGAACATTCGTGTCACCGAGCCGTTCCGAGCTGAGGGGATGCACAAAATCCTCTATCAGTGTCCGCACTGTATGACCGAGCACCGGATGGACTCCAACGGCTGTGAGCTGATTTGCGGCGCTTGCGGAAAGCGTTGGACCTTGGGTGAGGACGGAAGTCTTTCCGCAAACGACGGAAACACCGAGTTTTCCCATGTCCCCGACTGGTTTTTCTGGGAGCGTGAGAATGTCAGACGTGAGGTGCGTGAGGGCAGGTATTCGTTCTCCGATGAGGTGGAGGTCTACTCCATGCCACGCTGCTGGAAGTTTGAGAAGTTGGGGAATGCGACAGTGACCCATGATGCAAACGGGTTTACCCTGCGTGGGGTGTACCGTGGTGAGGAGTATGAAATCACCCGTACCCCTCGGGAAATCAATTCCCTCCACATTGAATACGACTACTGCTATCTGCGGCCCGAGGACTGCTTTGATATCTCCACCGAAAACGACTCGTTTTACTGCTATCCCACAAAGCAAAACGTGGTGACCAAGCTCGCTTTTGCAACCGAAGAACTCTACTTGATGCAGAAAGAGAACCTGTGCACGAGGAATTGACAATTTATGGCGATTATACTATAATTATTTGGTTAAGACACTTACTACCGTAGAAAACGGAGGCAATGGATATGAAAGAGAAATTGCAACTTCTCGCAGCAGAAGGCAAGGAAAAAATCCTCGCTGCAAAGAATGAAGTTGAACTTCAGGAAATCAAGGCGGCATACCTTGGGAAAAAGGGCTCAATTACCGAGCTGATGAAGGGACTTCCGGGTCTTGCACCCGAGGAGCGTCGTGAATTCGGTCAGGCGGTCAACGCCGCAAAGAACGAGCTTTCCGACCTGGTGGAATCCCAGCGTGAGGAATTAAAGCTTAAGAGTGCGGCAATCCCGGCGGATTTTGACGTCACGGTTCCGGGCACACTGCCCTCCGGCGGTGCGCTTCATCCTATCACCCAGATGTGCTACGACTTAAACGATGCATTCCGTTCCATGGGATTTGAGATTTTCGCAGGCTCGGATATCACCAGTGAGTATTCTGCGTTTGACACCTTAAACTTCCCCCCTGCCCATCCCGCTCGTGAAAGCATGGATACCTATTGGCTGGAGGGGCATGATACCGGCGATGCAGACAAAAAGCTCTGCCTGCGTCCGCACCTGACCGGTGAGAGCGTGCGCTATATGCGTACTCACAAGCCCCCGTACCGTTTTGTGTACCCGGGTCGTGTGTACCGCAACGAAACCACCGATGCTCGCCATGAGCGTGCATTCTTCCAGTATGAAGCACTCATCGTGGATAAGAACCTCACCTTCACCGCAGGTAAGGTCATGATCAAGAGCATTCTCTCCAAAGTATTCGGGCAGGATGTCCCGGTCCGTATGCGTGCGGGCTTCTTCCCGTTTGTTGAGCCGGGCTTTGAAATCGACATGGGCTGCTTGGTCTGCGGCGGAAAGGGCTGCAGCGTATGTAAGCACGTGGGTTGGATCGAGATCATGCCGGGCGGCACTCCGCACCCGAATGTTCTGCGTGCGGCAGGGCTGGACCCGGATGAATACACCGGCTTCTATGTCAACATCGGTCTCGACCGTTTGGTCATGATGCGCTACGGTGTGGATGACGTTCGTCTGTTCCACAGCACCGATTTGCGTTTCCTGTCCCAGTTCCGTTAATGGAGGGTTTCTGATATGAAAGTTTCACTGAATTGGATCAAAGAATATGTTGCTTTGCCCGAGGATATGGACCTCTCCCGCCTTGCGTATGACCTGACCATGGCAACCGTCGAGGTGGAGGGTGTTACCAACCTGGCAGACGAATTCCAGAACATCATTGTGGGTCAAATCACCGAAGTGCTCCCGCATCCGAATGCGGAAAAGCTCCGCATCTGTAAGGTGGATATCGGCACCGAAATCAAAGACATCGTATGCGGCGGCTCGAATCTGGAAGCCGGCATGAAAGTCGCAGTCGCTTGCCCGGGCGCAATGGTGCGTTGGCACGGCGAAGGCGAGCCGGTCAAAATCGGGCTTGCAAAATTGCGTGGTGTGGAGAGTTACGGCATGATTTGTGCCTCCTCCGAGATCGGGCTGTTTGACCTGTTCCCGTTTGAGGAAGAAGCCACCATTGTGGACCTCTCGGCGTTTGATGCACCTGCCGGCACCCCGATTGCGGAAGCACTCGGTCTTTCGGATATGATTTTGGAGATCGACAACAAGTCCCTCACCAACCGTCCGGACCTGTGGGGTCACTACGGCATTGCACGAGAGCTTGCAGCGCTCTATGACTTGCCCTTAAAAGAGATCAAGCCGTATGAAGTGCCGGCTGTCGCACCGCTCACCATCGAGGTGGCGGATCTTGAGCGTTGCCCCCGCTACATCGGTGTGGAGCTCTCGAATCTGAGTGTCAAGGCATCCCCGTTTGCGATGCAGACCATGCTTTGGCGTGTGGGTCAGCGCCCCATCAATGCGCTGGTTGACATTACAAACTATGTCATGATGGCAGTGGGTCAGCCCACCCATGCATTTGATAAAGATAACATCAAAGACCATATCGTGGTACGCCGTGCAAAGAACGAGGAAGAACTCTTGCTCTTAAACGGCAAGGAGCTTGCTCTCTGTGAGGACGATTTGGTCATTGCGGATACACAGAGTCCCGTGGGTCTTGCAGGTGTCATGGGCGGTGCGAAGGACTCGGTCCTCCCCACCACCAAGACCGTAATTTTGGAGATTGCAAACTTTGCGGCACCGGGTGTACGCCGTACCGCTCTGCGTTACGACAACCGCACCGAGGCGGTCTCCCGCTACGAAAAGGGCATTGACCCTGAGCGTTGCGACTTGGCGCTTTCCCTTTCCATGGAGCTCTTCGGGGAGCTTTATCCGGAAGTGGAAGTGACCGCATTCTCGGATACTTATCCCAAAAAACTTGAGTGTGCAAACATTGAGGTTTCCCTCTCCTGGTTGGAAAGCCGTCTTGGCAAGCGCATCCCGAATGAGACCATTGCAAAGAAGATGGGTGCGATGGGTTATACCGTTGCATTTGAGGGAGATATGATGCACATCACCGTCCCCTCCTGGCGCTCCACCGGCGATGTCTCCATCAAGGCGGACATCATGGAAGAAGTTGCGAGAATGTATGGCTATGAGAACTTCGAAGCAACTCCGATTACCACCTCGTTTGAGGGTGCAATCAATCAGCTCGATGTGGATATCGAGCGCAAGGCGAAGGAATATCTCGCTATCCGCTGCGGAATGCAGGAGATTTTCACCTATCCGTGGATGAGTGATGAGTGTGTGGATGCAATCCTGCAGGATACCACCGGCATCTTCCAGCTCTCCACTCCGCCCTCGCCCACCGAGCGTTACATCCGCTCCTCCTTATTGCCGAATCTGGCAAAGGCAGTGGCGCACAACCAGCGTTATTTCGATGAATTTGCGATTTTTGAGACCGCAATGGTCATTCGTGACGAGGGCTATTCCGCTCCGTATTATGAAAACGAACTCCTCCCGAGTCAGAAGCGTGGGCTTGCTGCGGCTTGGGTATGCGGTGGCGACGATGTCACCTCCCTCTTCCGCCGTGCAAAGGGTGCGGTGGAACTCATGCCGAGATACACCCACATGGAAGGCTTCACCCTGAAGCAGGAAACCAAGCCGGTTTGGGCAGACGATGTGGTTTGGCTGAACGTCTTTGTTGGGGATGTGCAGGTCGGAAACCTCGCACTCCTCGCCAAAAAGGCGGCACTGAGCTGCGGAATCAAGACAGGCTATGTCATGCTCTTTGAGTTGGACCTCGATGAGCTTGTGCCGTTTACCTCCCGCACCAATTCCTTTGAGCATCTCGCCGAATTCCCGATCACCGATTACGACATCTCCCTGCTCTTTGACCGCAACACACCGTGGGAAAAGATTCGTGCGACTGCACTCGGCTGCAAGGGTCAGACCAAGGCTCTCCGTGATGTGCTCTTTGTGGAAGAATACAAGGGCAAGCACGTGCCGGAGGACAAAAAGTCCGTCACCCTGCGCATTCAGATCGGCGCTGACGACAAGACACTCACCACCGAGGAAATCGAGGCTGTGGTCAATATCGTGACCAAGAAGCTTACCAAAAACCTCGGCGCTGAAGCAAGAACGAAGTAAGACGAAAAAGACCCGGCATATGCCGGGTCTTTTCTTGTCAAATATTGATTACTTCGAGAATCTTGCGTCTGCAATGACGGGGCGAATCACCCCCGAAGAACCTTTGTCCGGATTTACATACTCGACCGAGATTTCGAGCAGTTTAATTCCGGAAACCGAAACATCAAACGGGGTGGATTTTGTGCCCTCTGAAATGATTGGCGAGGAATAGAGAAGCTTTCCGTCCCCGTAGAATTTGATTTGAGCACGGCCACTTTGAGAATAATAATCATACAATGTTGCAAGAGTGCCGACAAAGCTTTCATACTTCCCGTTTAAGAGATAGGAAACCGACTGGAAGTTTTCCAAGCTTCCATCGTTGTTTTCACGTGTTCCTTCTCTCCCATAATAATTCTCGAGATAAAAATAAATGCCACGGTCGTATTTGATTCCGTCTGTCATTTCGCTTCCTGCCGGCAGTGCGGAAAAGGTGTTTTTTGCTCCGGTGGTTTCGTAATCAGCATAGCCCATTTGGTCCAACCAATCGTAATTCTTCTTGCCGAGAAGAACGGTGCAGGTTTGCGCATCCCACGCTACGTCTTTGTCAAACGCATTGGCAACTGCACGGACAGGCAGATAGGTGGTGCCTTGGTAGATAAAGGGTTCCACGGTCTTGCCGTTGACATCGGTGGGATGGTATTCTTTGCCGTCAATGATGATCTTGATGTTGTTGTAAACCACCTTGAGGGTCTCGGTTGCTTCCTTTGCAAATGCGACTCCGCTTGTCAGCAAAATGCCGACCAGAATCCCTGCAAGTAAGCCTTGAAATCGTTTGTTCATGGGACATACCTCCAATAAAAATGATTGTGACATCATTATAACACCGCCGTTTCAAAATTGCAATACATTTGTTATGCAATCTTTTATATGAAATTATATATAATTGTATTGCAGGGGTGATTCTATGAAAAAATTCAAAATCCCATCCGTTCCACCCACAACCAACAAATGTGTTCGTTTTCCGAACGATATCATTGATGAGGTGGAAGCAGCTATCGTTGGAAAAAACTGTACTTTTACCGCTTTTGTAATTGAAGCGGTGCGTGTTGCATTGGAAAATATCAAAGAAGAGGAAGAAATGACAAACGGCTGAACGCAAGGCGTCTTTGCTTAGGGAAAAATCGGTTTTGAGTCGCACTTTTTCGCAAATACTGCATCAAAAAAACACCGATATCCATCAGGATGATCGGTGTTTTTTCTTTGTCTGTTTCAAAACTGCAAGGCAGCAAATATCTCCGCCGAATCGGTTAGCCGTTTGTGATGAAGATTCTTACGGGTTTCCCCTGTTTTTTACAGTTGTCAATGACGTATTTGGTGCCACGGGAGGTCCCGTCCCAAAACGCAAGGACCAGGTCGGCATACTCGATGATTTGCAGGTTGCGCTTTAAGGGTGCGCCACGGCCGTATTTGTCGTACTCGGGGAGGAATTCGGTGAGTTTCAGTCCGTTTGCGAGTGCGTACTCACGGGCGCAAGTGTCAATCCCCCTTGCACCGCCGGACACGATTTCCCGGGTTTCCTCGGGTAGGTATTTCCCCAAATCGTCCACGGCAAGACCACGTGAACCGATGACGGCTACTTTCATGAAATCATCTCCTTTTAGATATACTGTATATCTATTATACACATTTTCTCCGTTTTTCGCAATAGAATAAAGACAGAAACAAATGAGAGGTGCGAATATGGCTGTAAAAAGTGTTTCCATCCGGCTGGAAGAAGAAATGCTGGAGAAAATCGGGTATGTGGCAGACTACGAGGGGCGCTCGGTCAACAGCCACATTTTGGTTTTGATTCGTGACAACATCAAGGCATTTGAAGCAGAACACGGTGTGATTGACGGCGAAATCGACTCGGCGCTCAATGTCAAGCCCGCTCGAAAACACAAATAGCCAAGACCGCAATTTGCGGTCTTTTTTATTTGAGTTCCTCCAAAATGGCGGTGCAGCCGTCCAAGATTTCACGGTAAGTGGTTTCAAAATCTCCGGTGTACCACGGGTCGGCGACACTGCCGCCTGTGGTATAGTCCTTGAGGAGACACACCTTGCACTCCGGGTCACTTCCGATGATGCGCATGAGGTTGCGAATGTTCATCCCATCCATGCAGATGAGTTTGTCGTGATTTGCGTAGTCCGCTTTTGTTACCTGGCGTGCGGCATGACCGTCGCACGAGATGCCGTGTTCCTTCAGTTTCCGCTTAGCAGGCGGATAGACCGGGTTTCCGAGTTCCTCGGTGCTGGTGGCGCAGGAGTCCACGGCAACGCCTTGAACCTTGTGTTTTGCCAGCAAGTCCCGCATGATATATTCCGCCATGGGGCTTCTGCAAATATTGCCGTGACAGATAAAGAGCAGTTTCATAAGTTACCTCGCAATAAACTTTTTCCAAATTGGGGTAGCGATTGCACAAAGGAGTGCGGAGACAGCAAACATGACCACCCAGGAAAAGATGGTGCCATTCCAGCCCAAGTGTTCGGCAAAGAGACCGAAGATGTAGTTGCCCGCAAGCACACCGAACGAGGCGCCCGCATTTAAGATACTTGCCACACTGCCGGTGCGGTGGAATTTCGAAAACTCGGGCGGGACATAGATTTGGATGAGTTGGTTTCCCGCATAGGTCATGGTGGTGACAATGATGAGAAGTGCGATCATGACCCCGACCGAGATGCTTTGATTGAGCAGCATGAGTGCGGTGGCGGGGATGCCGATGACAAATGAGAAGGTCAGCAGCAAGATGGTGTTCCCCACCCGCTTCGGATACAGCCATGCGATGAGCGGAACACCTGCCAGGTTGATGAACACCAAGAGGGTGGCAAGCAGGTTGGAGGTTGAGAGGGAGACACCGTAAATCTCGATGAGCATGGTGGGCATCCAGGTTTTGATGCCAAGGTCAAGTGCAGAGCGCAAGAGACCCGGAAGGAAGATGAGCAGCGCACCGCTTGTAACCAGGAGTGGCATGAGGCGATGTTTTTCCTGCGGGCTGTTCTCCGTTTGGAGTTCTGCACGGGGGATGGTTTCAAGCACGGGCTTGAGCTTGGCTGCGGCAAGCCAAAATACGAGCACAACCACGCCGATGATACCGTTGACAAAAAAGAGGACCGGCCAACGGGCAAATTTCAGCACCACTGCGGCAAGCAGGTAGTTTGCCACCATGCCGCCGCAATAGCAGAATGCGATGGCGGTCATGGCACGTTTTTGATGCTCGGGGTGCAAATACTCGGTGGTGACACGCAAAAGCGCCGGCCACATGGCAAACTGGGCAAGGCCGTTTAAGCTCCACAAAATGAGAAGCGGGACAAACCCCTGCGCAAAGCCCATGGCGGCGGAGAATCCCGCATTGGCAATCAGGGTCAACGTAATCAGCCGAAAGGGTGAGACTTTTTCAATCAGTTTGATGCCTGCGATCTGAGCAACCCCGTAAAGCAGATAGAAGCCGGCATTTACCAGCCCGGAGTTTGCTTTTGTGAGCAACCCCTCCTGCAACATGGCTGCCATGGCGGCAGAGTATGCGTTTTTTCCCATACGGATGAGGGTATAAGAAACCCAAAGTGCAAGGAATACAATTGCACTGGCTCGCTCGGTTTGGCTCATTTTACGAAACATTTCTCTCACCTTCCAACAAGAGGTATGGTATCACAGACGCATCAAAAAAGCAAGACAAAACCCGAGTGTTTCCACTCGGGTTTGCCTAACAAATTAAGGAGTCTCACCGCAGGAGGCTCTTAGCGGTGCGAATCTTTGTGGCACATGTCTTTCATGCCGCAATCCGAGCAGCCGCAAGAACAGCCGCCGCCGGATTTGCGTTTTTTCAGCTCGTGTACCACAATGAGAACGAAGATGGCGATAACCGCCAGAAGTACAATCCATTTCATCTTATTTCACCATAGAAACTTCCTCGATGGCAAGTTGTGCTTTGCCTTCGTATTTGTTTTTACGGAAGGTAAAGTAGCACAGCACCAACAAGGTCAGAATTGCAAACGCTGTCCAGACCGTGAATGTGTTTCCTGCAAAAAGCATTCCCAACTGATAGACAATGAGCGAGATTGCATAGGCAAAGACACACATATAGCCGATGGCAAATGCCGTCCATTTCCAGTTGTTCATCTCACGCTTGATGGCACCCATTGCCGCAAAACACGGTGCGCAGAGGAGGTTGAAGATCATAAAGGAGAATGCGGCAAGACCACTGCCTGCGAACACCTCTGCGGCTGCGGAATAGGGGTCTCCCATAGCGGAAAGCGTTCCAAATACACCGACCACTTCTTCTTTCGCAACCAAACCCAATATGGTTGCCACCGCAGACTGCCAGTTGCCGAAGCCAAGCGGAGCGAAGAGGTATGCGATCCACTCACCGATGACGTTTAAGATGCTCTTTGCATCGCTGTCACCGATGTAGTGGAATCCGCCTTCAAACGAGAGGGAGTTTAAGACCCAGATAATCACGCTTGCTGCAAGAATGACGGTACCTGCACGCTTGACGAAGGACCAGCCACGCTCCCAGGTGGTGCGCAGGACATTGGATGCAAGCGGTGCATGGTACTGCGGGAGTTCCATGACAAACGGGGCGGGATCGCCGGCGAATGCCTTGGTTTTCTTGAGCATAATTCCCGACAGGATCACAGCGCCCACACCGATGAAGTATGCAGCGGTTGCCACCCAAGCCGAGCCGCCGAACAGGGCGCCCGAAATCAAACCGACGATGGGCATTTTTGCGCCGCACGGGATAAAGCCTGTGGTCATGATGGTCATTTTACGGTCACGGTTTTGCTCGATGGTACGGGATGCCATGATTCCCGGAACACCACAGCCCGATGCGACCAGCATGGGGATGAAGGATTTCCCGGAAAGCCCGAATTTGCGGAAGAGGCGGTCTAAAATGAATGCGACACGGGACATATAGCCGCAATCTTCCAAGAGAGAGAGCATGAGGAACAGAATCAGCATCTGCGGGACAAAGCCAAGGACTGCGCCCACGCCGCCTACAATCCCGTCTGCGACAAGGCTGGTCAGCCACGGCCAGCAGCCCCAGCCCTCCAGGAGGGTGGTGACGCCCGGAACAATCCATTCCCCGAAAAGGGTGTCGTTCATAAAGCCAACCGTCCAATCCCCCACCGTGCCGATGGAGATGGTATACACCGCCCACATCGCAAACACGAAAATCGGGAGTGCCAAAACACGGTTGGTCACGATCCGGTCGATTTTGTCGGATGTGGAGAGGCGGTTGCGGTTTTTCTTCTTATACACACGCTTCATCATATTCTCAATGAAGAGGTAACGCTCATTGGTGATGATGCTTTCCGCATCGTCATCCAGCGCTTTTTCCACGTGGCGGATGTCTTCCTCCACATGTGCAAGGGTTTCAGGAGAAAGTTTCAAACTCTGCAGAACTTTTTCGTCCCGCTCAAAGACCTTGATGGCGTACCAGCGCTGCTGTTCTTCGGGCAGGTTATGTACCACCACTTCCTCGATGTGTGCAAGCGCATGCTCGACACGGCCCGAGAAAATGTGGCCCGGCTCCGCTTCCCCTTCGGTTGCCGCAATAATTGCGGTGTGTGCCGCTTCGTCGATGCCGTCGCCTTTGAGTGCGGAGATTTCCACAACCGGGCAGCCCAGTTCACGGGAAAGCGCATTTAAGTCGATTCTGTCCCCTCGGCGGGTGACCAGGTCCATCATATTGATTGCCACCACAACCGGGATGCCGAGCTCCAGCATCTGTGTGGTAAGATACAAGTTGCGCTCAAGGTTGGTGCCGTCCACGATATTCAAAATCGCATTCGGACGCTCATTTACCAGATAGTTTCTCGCTACCACTTCTTCTAAAGTATACGGAGAGAGCGAGTAGATACCGGGCAGGTCGGTCACAACCACGTTGCTGTGTCCTTTCACCTTACCTTCTTTTTTCTCAACCGTGACACCCGGCCAGTTGCCCACGTACTGATTCGAACCGGTGAGTGCGTTAAACAGTGTGGTTTTTCCCGAGTTCGGGTTTCCCGCAAGTGCAATTTTCAGTTCCATTCTCGCACCTCCTACAAAACCTCAACCATCTCGGCATCCGCTTTGCGGAGCGAGAGTTCATAGCCGCGAAGATTGAGTTCAAACGGGTCGCCGAGCGGTGCGACTTTGCGGATATAGATTTCCACACCCTTGGTGATGCCCATGTCCATGATACGGCGCTTGATGGCGCCCTCACCGTGCACCTTGACCACGGTCACGGTCTCACCCACACGGGCGGTTTTCAGAGTTTTCATGAAGCCTTCTCCTTTTTGGTTAGTTTACACTAACCGTTATTCACAAAAAATCAGTTAGTTTTCACTAACCGTAATTATGATACTCCATCTGTTTTTGTTTGTCAAGCACTTTTTGGGAATTTTTTGTTGTTGAGCGAACTGTTTTGTGGTATGATAAGAAAAGATTTTATTCGGAAGGAAGAGCCTATGCGAAAGACAAAGATTATTGCCACCATTGGTCCGGCAAGCGAATCGCCCGAAGTGTTTGAGGCGATGTGCAAAGCGGGCCTGAATACTGCACGCTTGAATTTCTCCCACGGTACCCATGAACAGCACAAGAAAAAAATTGATATGATCAAAGAAGTGCGTGAAAGACTGGGGCTGCCCATCGCAATCATGCTGGACACCAAAGGACCTGAGTACCGCATCAAAACCTTTGAAAACGGCTCGGTCACGGTTTCGGACGGTGCCACGTTCACCTTTACCACCGAGGATATTGTGGGAAATGAATCCCGTGTTGCGGTAAATTACAGCGGACTTCCCGACGACCTTTCGGTTGGCGATCGGATTCTGGTCAACAACGGTCTGGTCATCTTCGAGGTCAAAGAGATTTCAGGGACAGAGATTCTCTGCGAAGTGATTGTGGGCGGTGAACTCAAGGACCGCAAGAGCATGAGTTTCCCCAATAAAGTGTTAAAACAAACATATCTGAGCGAGCAGGATAAAGAGGACCTCCTCTTCGGCATCCAAAACGGAATCAGTTTTGTTGCCGCGTCGTTTGTTTCCTGCAAGCAGGATATTTGGGCGGTCCGAAAATTCTTGAGCGAAAACGGCGGCGATAACATTGAAATCATCGCCAAGATCGAAAACCGAGCAGGGGTGGACAACATTGTCGAAATCTGCGAGGTGTGCGACGGTGTCATGGTGGCACGCGGCGATTTGGGCGTGGAGGTGCCGTTTGCGGAGCTTCCCGGAATTCAGAAATACCTGATCACCAAGTGCCGTATGCTGGGAAAACGTGTCATCACCGCAACCGAGATGCTGGAATCCATGATTTACAACCCCCGCCCCACCCGTGCCGAGATTTCGGACGTGGCAAACGCTGTGTATGACGGCACCAGTGCGGTCATGCTCTCGGGTGAGAGTGCGGCAGGCAAATACCCGGTTGAGACCGTAGAGGTCATGTCCAAAATCGTGGAGGAGACCGAGCGCAACATCAATTTCGTCAAGCGTTTCCAAAACAGCGGGTTCCAAATCCGCTCGCAGGTGGACGCCATTTCGCACGCAACCTGCGGCATGGCGATCGACATCGGTGCGAAAGCGATTGTGGTTTCTTCCCTCTCCGGTATGACCGTGCGCATGGTATCCCGTTTCCGTGCACCGATGGACATCATCGGGCTTGCAACAAACAAAGATGTTTGGTACCGTCTCTCCCTTTCCTGGGGTGTCATTCCGGTACTAAGTGAGGAATTCCCCACCACAGACGTGATGTTCTACCATGCGGTGCGTGCCGCAAAGGATGTCCTGCAACTCAATGCGGGCGACTCCATCGTACTCACCGGCGGTGTCATCAACGGCAAATCCGGCAACACCAATACCATTAAAGTGGAAACGATATAGAAAAAAGGACCTCTCACGAGGTCCTTTTTCTCGTCTTGCCATTTCTCCAAAACTATGCTACAATGAAATTGCCACATAATTCAATCAACAAGTTTTCGGGATGACTCTCTGTTTTTATAGGGGGTCTTGTTCCCGTTTGTCTTTATGCCAAGTTTGAATCGGCAAAAATGCAACTTCCGCTTGGCATGTAGGAGAGGATCCTGACTTTGTTGAGAATTGTGTGGCAACAAAAGGAGTTCGCATTTTTCGGGTGCGTTCTCCAATTGGAGTCGCACCTTTTTTATTTGCAATCCATTGTGAGGAGGGTCGCCGAGTGTTTTTTTGCAAGGAAAGCGTGCGCAACACTCAAATTTTATCATGGAGGAATGAAACATGAAACAGACAGTCAAAGGATATCTTCTCGGATTTTTGAGCGCAGCGCTTCTGCTGTCAAGCGCTGCTTATGCGATCAACCAGACAAAAAGCATCAATGTGACCTACCGTAACATCAAGGTTTACAAAGACAATGTTCTCTGCGAGTTAAAGGATGCCAACGGAACGACCGTGGAACCGTTTATCTACAACGGTACCACCTACCTTCCGGTCCGAGGCACCGCAAATGCGGCGGGCATGGATGTTACCTGGGACGGTGCTACCAGTAGCGTTTATCTTTGGGATAAAATGACCGCAAACGACACTTATTTGCTGGATGTCATAAAACCCTACGAAACCAACGGATTTGACTTGATTCTTTCATCCGAAGGCAAAAGTTTTGAAATGGCCGGAAAAAAATACAGCAACGGAATTTCCGTTGAGCATAATGGATATGCATTATTCAATCTCGATGCCAAGTATTCAACTTTGAATTGTGTCATCGGACATACCGCTTATAACACTCAAAGCAAAACAGTTTCATTTGTGATTGATGGAAAAACAGTTAAAACAGTGGAGCTCGAACCGGAATGCATGCCAAAAACCATTTCAGTACCGTTAAACTATGGTCTTCAGATGAAAATACTGGTTGATAACGGATTAATCGGATACGGAAATAGTTTCTCCGCAAAAGTTGGCATTGCCAATATGATCGTGAAATAAAAACAAAGGACGGCATCTGCCGTCCTTTGTTTTTACTTTACCAAATCTTCCATGGCAGAAAGCGAGATGACGCCGGTGGATTTGTTTACCACTTCCCCGTTTTTGAGGACCACGAGGGTGGGGATGACCATGATGCCGAACTGCTGTGCAAGGTCGGGGGCTTGGTCTACATCCACTTTCCCGACCGTGATCTCGGGGTGTTTTTCCGCAAACTCCTCGAGGGTGGGGGCAATCATGCGGCAGGGGCCGCACCAGGTTGCCCAAAAGTCGAGCAGGACGGTGTCATTCTGTTTTACTTCCTCAAAATTTGCATTGGTAACAGCGAGCATGGGTTAATCCTCCTTAGATTTGTAATAGAGCAGACAGTGGCAATAGCCTTCGAATTCGGGGTCTGCGATTTGGTCCCGAAATTCTTTGCACATACATTTATTCTCAGGGGTGCGTGCGAGGCGGCACGGGCAATACCCGTCCTTTGCACGGAGTCCCTCTTTGATTCGGGCGACGATTTCCTTGTCTTCATTGAGTCTGACCGCCATTTATTCCACCTCCCAAGGTAAATTCACAGTTTGCAGCGGATGCCCCATTGCGGGGATGATGATCTCAAGCAGGTCTTTCATGGAAAGACGCAGGCTTGAGGTATTGATACACGGATGGAAGCCGATGTAGTCGCCGTTTAGCACGTCCTCGTCTGCAAGCAAGGTGACTGCTTTCTCCGAGTCGTTGATGAGACCCAAAACGCTGAGTGATCCGGGTGTGATATCCAACAGCTCCTCCATCTTCTCAGCGGATGCAAAGGAAAGCCGTGCCGAGCCGATTTGGGCGGAGAGGTACTTGGTCTTAAAGGGTTTCTCCCCCGGCATAAGCAGGAGATAAAAAGCGGTCTGCTGTTTGTTGGTAAGCAGCAGATTCTTGCAAGTGACCGCATCGAGCACCTCATCAATTGCGGCGCAATCCTCCATGGTCATGGCAGGAGCATGGTCCACTCTGCCGTATTCAATGTTCAAGCCGTCCAAAAACTCATACACACGCTGCTCTTTGGGCAGGCGAGCGGAGCAGTCCGCCGGACGTCCGAGTTCCAGTTTCATTGATTTCACCTCACCTCAAAAACATACCACATTTTCACTTGAAAATCAAGCGTGTTTATGCTATTATTCGGAGAGAAAGGAGATGGCTTCCCATGCGTGTTTCGGTTGGGGATATGACAGAGGGGCGGCTGCACGGTAAGATTGTGCGGTTTGCACTCCCGCTCATTGCAACCAATTTCCTCCAGCTGTTTTTCAATATGGCGGACCTTGCGGTTGCAGGTCGGTTTGCAGGCGCAAGTGCTTTGGGTGCAGTGGGGTCAACCACCACTTCGATTTGGTTGTTTACCGGATTCCTCATCGGAGTTTCCAATGGGGTCAACGTCATCGTTGCACGTGATTTGGGTGCAAAGGATGCATCCGGCACCGTCAAGTCCATACACACCTCGTTTTTGCTTTGCCTGATTGTGGGGCTGCTTTCGTTGTTTGTGGGGCTATTTGGTACAACTCCGCTCCTGCGCTTGCTCAACACCCGTCCCGAGCTTCTTTCGGATGCGGCGCTCTACTTAAAGATTTGTGCAGCAGGGCTTCCTGCGCTTGCGTTATACAACTTCGGTAACGCCACCCTCTCCGCTGTCGGCGATACCAAGACCCCGCTCTTTTATCTGGCAATTTCAGGTGTGGTCAATATCATCTTGAATCTGATTTTCGTGATTGTCTTTCATTTGGGAGTGGCGGGGGTTGCGCTTGCGACCACGATTTCCCAATACCTCTCGGCGGTTTTGATTTTGCGGGTGCTCATCCGTACCCCGGGATTGCTCAATCTGCGCATGAGCGAGATGAAACTCGATGCGGGAAAAACCAAGTCGATTCTTGCCATCGGACTCCCGATGGGGCTGCAAAACACGATTTTCAACATCTCGAATCTCTTCCTGCAGTCCGGGCTGAATTCCTTTGATGCGGTCACTGTTGCAGGCTCTACCGCAGCCGGAAATGCGGACAACATCGCCTACAACGTGATGATGGCGTTTTACACCGCAGCGTCCAGCTTCATCAGCCAGAATTTCGGGGCGAAGAAGCCCAAACGCATTTTGCAATCCTATCTGATTTGTCAAGGCTATTCCTTCGGCATCGGGCTGATTCTCGGGGTGGGGTTCTTTGTCTTTGGCGAAGCATTCATCTCGATTTTCAACACCGAGCCTGCGGTCATTGCGGCGGGCATGGAGCGACTGCGTGTGATGGCACTCGCCTTTATGCTCTCGGCGGTCATGGACTGTACCACCTATGCGGTGCGTGGTTTGGGGCGGAGTTTGATCCCGACTGCGATTATGCTTTTGGGTGTGGGTCTGTTCCGTGTGGTTTGGGTCCTTTTCATCTTCCCCTTGCATCACACATTGGGGATGCTGTACGCACTCTATCCGGTATCCTGGGGGCTCACCGCCGCAATGGAGGTTGTGTGCTTCCTGGTTGTCTATCACAAAGAAAGCAAAAAGTTGAGGGCTTGAGATGTTCTTTCCCGAATCGGTTCAAATTGCAATCAACCGCCTGCATTCCGCAGGGTATGAAGCATACCCTGTGGGCGGCTGTGTGCGTGATTTTTTGCTGGGAAAACCGTGTTCGGACTTTGATATCACCACCAGTGCACTGCCTGAGGAGACCCGTGCGGTCTTTTCGGAATTCCCTGTGATTGAGACCGGAATCCGTCACGGCACCGTGACCGTGGTATTCGACACCCCGCTTGAAATCACCACGTTCCGTATCGACTGCGGCTATACCGACAGTCGGCATCCGGATGCGGTGGAATTCACCCGCTCACTCACCGAGGACCTTGCACGTCGGGATTTCACCGTGAATGCCATGGCGTATCATGACGGTGACATCATCGACCCGTTTTCCGGGAGAGCGGATTTAGACGCACGGGTAATTCGTTGCGTGGGGGACCCGGTCACTCGGTTTTCCGAGGACGCACTTCGGATTCTGCGTGGGCTTCGTTTTGCCGCCACCTTGGATTTTGCAATTGAGGAACACACGGCGCAGGCGATGCTGGCTTGCAGAGAGAAGCTGCGCTATGTTTCATCAGAGCGTATCACCGAGGAGATTCGGAAACTCGCCTGTGGAGTGGCTGCTGCACGGATTGTACGTGAGTTTTCCTCGGTATTGGCGGCGGTGCTGCCCGGATTTACCCCATCGCTTGAGCGTTTAAGTTCCCTGCCGCCAAAACTTCCACTGCGTATGGCTGCGCTTTTGGGGACTGTTTCTGCGGCAGATGCGCTTCGTTTTTCCAACAAGGAGCGTGAGGCGGTTTGCTGTTTACTTTCCGCAAAAGCTCCCACAGATGTGAGGGCGGCACTGCGTGAATTCGGGCAAGAGAAAGCCGAGCTTTTATATGCCTATCATGCACTTCCCTTTTCTCTGCCGGACGGGATTTGGCAGATATCGCAGCTTGCGCTCAGTGGCTCGGATTTACTGGAAGCCGGGCTGCAAGGTGCCGAGATTGGAAAAACGCTTTCCGCACTGCTTCATGCGGTGATGTATGAAGGACTCCCCAACGAGCGGGGCGCACTTCTTGCAAAAATCGAGGAATTATGATAAAATATGAGTACTTTTGGGAAATGAGGTGTCTGCCATGACATACATTCTCTACTCAAGCCTCGCAAACAGCGGAGATGCCTTCCGTCAGGCATTTGCATTGATGCATAAAATCGGCGAGGAGAATGCACAGCTGCGTGCACTCAACAAGTTTGACCCTCGTGAGATTTTAGAGTTGACCGAGCCGGGCGATACCGTGATTTTACTTGGCGGCGATGGGACGCTCAACCGTTTTGCCAATTCCCCGGGCATGTATCCGTGCCGTTGGAATATCCAGTACCGTGCAGGCGGTACCGGCAACGATTTTTATCGGGATGTGCGTGAGTTTGAAAACTCGGATTCCTTCCCGCTCACCCCGTATTTGCAGAAGCTTCCGGTGGTCCGGTTTGCGGATCGGTATTTGCTGTTTGTAAACGGTGTGGGCGCCGGGCTGGATGGTTACTGTTGCTCGGTGATGGACGAGGCACGCCGTACGAAAAAGAGAATGCCGAGTTATGCGAGCGTGGCGCTGCGTGGGCTGCTGTACAAATTTAAGCCGCTGGATGCCACCGTGACGGTGGACGGAACCACCCACTGGTTTAAGCACGTCTATATCGCAACCACCATGTTTGGCCGATACTATGGCGGCGGAATCAAGATTGCACCCGATCAGATGCGTGCCAATACCAAGCAGGTGTCTGTCGTTGTGGTACACAGCCGCTCCCGTCTTGCGGTACTTCCGATTTTCACCACCATTTTCAAAGGCACACATGTAAAACACACAAAATATGTCACCGTGCTCACCGGAAACGACATCACGGTTTCGTTTGACCGTGCTTGCCCCATGCAGGTGGACGGAGAGGTCTTCCCTCCGGTATCCACGTATCACATCACCGCACCTGAGCGGTTGGATGAGGTTGTGGCAGAGACACAGCCGATCAATGCATATGAAGTAGCTTCCGAAGCATAAAAAAATCACCACCGTAATACGACCGTATTACGGTGGTGTTGTATTATACCAAAGCGGCGTTGACTTCTTCCGGGGATTTGTAGGTCTCCACCGTGCGTTTGAGCATTTGTCGGACATCCTCGTCCCGGTCGGTGTCACAAGCTTTGCGCAGGAGTGCAAGTTTTTCTTCCACCGCAGCCCAACTCGGCGGGGTCTCCCGCTCAATGAAGATGAGTTCGTTTTCGGTTTTGTCCAGATCGTCGGTCTTGACCAAAAGCTCTTCATAGAGCTTTTCGCCTTGACGCAGACCGGTTTCCACAATCTCAATCCCCTTGGCGCCGGAAAGACGGATCAGGTTTTCCGCCAGGTCCAAGATTTTTACAGGTTCGCCCATATCCAGCACAAAGAGTTCCCCGTTTTTCGCCATCGCACCCGACTGAAGCACCAACTGAGAGGCTTCCGGGATGGTCATGAAATAGCGGATGATGCGCTTGTCGGTCACAGTGACCGGGCCGCCTTGCGCAATCTGACGGCGGAACAGCGGAATCACACTGCCGGCACTGCCCAGCACGTTTCCAAACCGAGTGGTACTGTATTTCACACGGCCACAGGTGCTCATCGCTTGCACGATCATCTCACACATCCGCTTGGTAGCACCCATAACGTTGGTGGGGTTGACCGCCTTATCGGTGGATACCATCATGAAGCGTTCGGTGCCGAATTCTTCACACAACTCCACCAGGTTCAAGGTACCGAATACATTGTTTTCCACCGCCTCGATGCAGTTGGTCTCCATGAGGGGGACGTGCTTATGCGCAGCGGCGTTGATAACGATTTGCGGCGCATACTCGGAAAAAACACGGGAGAGCGCACGTTTGTTGGTGATGGAAGCGATCTCCACACGCAAATCCAGCGCAGCACCGTACTGCATTTTGAGTTCCTGTTGCAGGTCATAAGCGCTGTTTTCGTAAATATCCAATACAATGATCTGTTTCGGAGCGGTTTTTGCCAGTTGACGGCAAAGCTCACTTCCGATGCTTCCGCCGCCGCCTGTGATGAGAATGACTTTGTCACGGTAGTATGCGGAAACAATCTCGTCCTGCATCACGATGGGGGCACGGAAGAGGAGCTCTTCCAAATCCACCTCACGCAGAGCAGGGCGGCGCCCGTCCTCACTCATGAGCGGGTCGTCATAAACTTTGATTTTATAGCCTGCGGCGGAATATCGCTCATACAGCGTTTTTCTGCTTTCCGAGTCTAGGACCGCAAGTGCGATCTCTTCCACCTCAAGTTCTTTTAAGAGGTCATAGACCGCTTCGTTTTCCATGATGACCGGGATGCCGTGGATTTCTCGACCTGCCTTGTCCGGGTCACGGTCCACAAAACAGCGTGGCAGGTATGCCGCATCGGATCTGCCAAGCAGGTCCTCCGCCAACGTAACCCCCACACGGCCTGCACCGATGATGGCGAGTTTGGTCTTGCTCAGCTCGTCCCGTCTGCCGCTTGCAACACGCTGACCCGCAAACACTCGGAGGAGCAACTCAAGCAGTTTGCCCATCGGGGTTGCGGTGTTATTGCATTTATACGCATAGCGGTATACCATGCGGATGGCAAGCGCACCGAGCAGGTTCATACTGGAAATCGAAATCAAACGTGCAAAGGTCAAATGGTGAATGGGCATGAGGTTTTCAATGCCGAAATTGAATACAAATGCCACCACGTCCACCAGGAGCAGACGGATGTAGCACTGGATGCCGCCGTATCGCCACACCTGACGGTACACACCGCCAAAGTAGCGTGCGGCAAAGACACAGAGGAAGGTGATGAGTGCTTGCCAAATGTTACTGGAAAGCGTCTGTATTTCATTACTGCGATACAAAAAGAGGAGCAAAAGTTCCACTCCGCACAGGATCAAAAGGTCGTATGCGACCAAAAGCCAGCGCACATTCAGCTTTTTCACTTCATCATTCACCACACGTTTCCAAAGAAAATATTACAATTTATTATACTACTCTCAC
Source organism: Oscillospiraceae bacterium (assembly GCA_017421025.1). Classification (GTDB taxonomy): domain Bacteria; phylum Bacillota; class Clostridia; order Oscillospirales; family JAAYXM01; genus SIG510. The sequence goes on along the minus strand of JAFQME010000024.1, from coordinate 106,523 downwards.
TCCCGCCTTGTCAAATCACCAAAATCCACCAAGAAAAAACGGGGCGGAATTCTTCCGTCCCGTTTGCGATTAACCGAAAAAGTTTTGGGTGGTATAGAATCGGTAGGTGCTGTTTTGGTTATACGCCATGCCAATGCCGAGGTAGTTGTAGTCGTTCAACATGTTCTTACGATGCCCTGCGGAATTGACCCATCCGTTATAGGCATAGAATCCCAGGAAGTGCCCGGTGCCGGCAGCAATATTCTCGCCGCAAGACATCCAGTCGATGCCTTGCTCATAGATTCTCTCCCCAACCGATGTCCCGCTCAGGCTTGTATGCGAGAAATAGTTGTTTTGTGCCATATCTTCGCTGTGCAGGCGAGCCGAAACTGCCGCTTGCTCACTCCATTTGAGCGGTCTCAAATTATGGTAAACACGGAAAGCATTGACACAGTGGAAATTCAGTTTGCATTCCCCTGCCAATTCCCATGCAGCCGGAACATGGCGGTCATATTGGTATCCGTCCGCCAAAATCAGCGCACCGTGGGCGATGTATCCGTCGTTGGAATCGGCGTATAAGCAGGCATTGCTATTGAGGTAGATATTCGGCGGAACAACATCGCCGCTTTGATAGCCCATGTATCGGAATCCACGTCCCGCAGCTGTCAGCGCAACGATTTTGTTTTGATCCACGCCGACCGCATAAAAATTCTGATAGGTATCGGTTCCATAGATATACCACACAAAATTCCCGACAGAGTCAAGCCGTGCATCCGGAGTGCCAAGACGGCTGGCAGACATTCCCAGCCAAAGCGCCTTGCCACCGACATACAAGGTGTTCTTTTCCCGATACGCTAATGCATTGTAGAGAAATGCCGCTACTTTCTGACGTGCGATCGGGGTATTCCCCAACCCTTTGTATCGGATGGACGTGGATGTGGAAGAATCAATGATACCATGTCGAGATGCAGTCGTTACATATCCCAACGGCCAGCCACCGTTTTTGAGTGCTTGATCCTCTAAGCCTATCATGCACACAATCATTTTAATCATCTGGTTGTAAGTCACGGTTCCGTTCGGAGAAAATTTACCGGCTCCAAACCCGTTGATGATGCCCGCATCGGTTGCCGCCATGATATATCCGCACGCCCAACTCCCGGTTGCGACATCATAATAAAGACTTGCTTTGGACGATTTCCCCAATTCCGCCGCACGGGCAATAATGGTCGCCGCTTCCGCACGGGTGATGTTCCCATTCGGCTTGAACGTTCCGTCGGAATATCCGTTGATGATTCCTTTCTCACTCAACGCAGTAATTGCATCGTAATGCTCGTGCGAAGTCGGCACATCGGGAAACCACGCCGCCGCAACACTTGTTACCACCATGCAAATCAGCAGAAAAACACAGACTCCTCGTTTCATCATTTCGATCACGCCACCTTTTTTATGATGGTCTATTCTATCACACATTTTTGCGTTCCGCAAGTTTACCATAATATTTTTATGTAAACAGAACGTTTGCGCCGGAACGGAGAAAGGGACGGAGAAAAATCTCCGTCCCTTTGGTTATGATTCGGTTCACTCTTTGATCGGATAATCGTCGATTTCGATGCGCTCGTCTCCTCGGACGATCTCAACTTGAACATCCCTAAAATCTGCTTCATATTCCTTCCATTCCTTGAGCGTCGACAGCATGATTCGTGCATCATCATCGAACAGCCGCTCAATCACATCAATCCCAAGAATCTCGATCTGTATTGACTTCCCGAACATATCTTTCAAGCAATCCCAAAAGGCGTCCCAATTGCATCCGTAATAGTCAGGGAATTCCAACCCTTCAAAGATGGCTGCATGCATTTCCAAAAAGTGCGTGACGTTTCGAAAATCGACCGTATATGTTCTTTGATTCATAGAAACCCTCCTTATCTCGTTACTTCATAATTAGAATCTTTGTTATCATACACATCTCCGCCAATCATTTTCCCCGGCAGCACGTCATCTAAATACTCAAACGGAAAAAGGGGGGCTCTGTTGTCTTGTGGCTGTGACGTATGCTATCCCCTTTTTTCTCATTTTACCACACCACTCCTCATCTCACAAGTTTACCATAATTGTTTTATGTAAACAGAATGTTTGTGCCGGAACGCAAAAATGGGCGGAGAATCTCTCCGTCCCTTTGGTTATGATTCGGTTCACTCTTTGATCGGATAATCGTCGATTTCGATGCGTTCATCTCCTTGGACGATTTCAATTCGAATGTCCTCATCAAACATCGGGTAACGATGTTTCCGTCGTTTGAGAATGTTCAGCATCTTGGATGCATCATCGTCGAACAATCGCTCAATCACATCAATCCCGAGAATTTCAATTAACATCGGTTCCCCAAACATATCGGTGATACAGTCCCAAAATGCAGACCAATTGCATCCGTAATAGTCGGGGAATTCCAACCCTTCAAAGATGGCTGCATGCATTTCCAAAAAGTTCGTGACGTCTCGAAAGTCAACTGTGTATGTTCTTTGATTCATAGAAACCCTCCTTATCTCGTTACTTCATAAAACGTATGATAGTGATCGTATGTGACAAACACCAAACCGTCGTTGGAATACACCACTCGTTCACGGTTGCGTGCCCCACCGGTATAGTTGATATCCGCTTCATACCACACTCTGCCGGGCGCATTGGGAAGCTTAGAATCTTTGTTTTTATACACATCCCCACCAATCACTTTCCCCGGCAGCACATCACTCAAACGATTGCGTTTTTGATTCCAACCAGCTGCGACATCCAGTTTGCCCATTTCACACTGTTTCCCCGAAGATCCAACTCCTGCAAGATGTTGTGCAGCAACTTCTTGATGATCTCTTTTGTCATGCCTTCTCCTCTCATTGTACTATATTTTGCCAACCAAGTGCAAGAGCTGTCCTTATCGGACAGCTCTCATCAGCATGGCGACCACTTCTTCTCGGGTGGCAGGGTCTCGGGGACGTGTGCCGTCCGTGATTCCAAGTGCTTTCGCTTGTTCCCAAAGCTCTTTCACCCAATCAGACGAGGTGTTTTGATCCATTGTTTCTCCCTCCAAATGCTCCTTGACACGGCTTAAAAACGTCCCAAAGGAATAGGGGCTTCCTGCACGCATGGTTTTGGGACAGTCCTTGCCGTTCCAGAAATTGTGCTGCACGATATTTGCAGCCGGGATGCCGTGGGCACGGCACAGGGTTGCACACAGCACGGCAGCACGGTCGTAGGCGGCTTTCAGATTGCCGTCAGAATTGATACAAACCTCGATGCCGATCGAGGTGGTATTGCCTTTGTTTGTGCCGGTGTGCCAGGCACTCTCGCTGTCAGGCAGATGCTGTACTACACGGATATCATCCACCGTGTAGTGCCAACTCACCGACGGTCCGTTTTTGAGATACTTCGCATGGTTGAGTGCATTGGCACCTCGGGCGGGATTTCCCGTATCATGCAACGTGATATACTGCATGGTGTTTTTCCCGCCCGGACGGTTTTTCGCTCCCTTAGGGATGAGATCAACGATCATTGCTTCTCCTCCTTGAGTTTGTGCATGAGTGCGTCTGCGGTACGTGCTTCTTTGGTAAATGAGTTGTTCTTCCACCATGCCCACAGTGCCGCCAATCCGGTCAGCACGGTGTTGAGAACTTCCTCCAACTCCCCCTCGGCGATGGGGAGCGTGTCCACGCCGCAGGCAGAAAGAATTTGATTGGTGAGCGCCAGAATCAGCAGAGCGGTACGGACGATGGTTTCTCGCATTCGTGCACCCTCCCTTCCAATTCGTCGATGCGGTGGGTGTTGGACTTACTGCGTTCTTCCACCCGATACATCCGCTCGATGAGATGATTGTGACGGTCAACCTTCTCTTCCAGCGACTCAATTCGCCAATTTACCAGTCGGTTGGATGCCAAAACGCCCGAGAGTGAGCCAACACAGGTGCCAATCAAGGCAAGCAGACTTGTGATCCAGTGTTCCATTCACTCACCCCCACAGATAGTGATAGGTCTCGCCCGTGGAGTTCACATGCATGGTAGCAAGCGAGCCGTCAAACACATCTTCCACGTGTTTCAGGCGAAATCCGCCCTCCTCAACCGTGAGATATGCCACCCCGTTTGCAATCGCAGGGCTTTCCTCAAGTGCCATGCCGCCGTAGCGTCTGTTCTCCGAAGCGAATTGACTGCCGCTTCTCATGACCAACACAAAGCTCGGTGTGCGAGGAAGCGGAATGAATCGCTCACTCTCGCCGTCGCCCACGTAACTGCCTGCACCGATGCGTCCGAACAGAGCAGCATCAAGTGTGCGCAGGTTCTCGTTTTGGTGCTCGATGTTGTAGTAGTCCTCACCCGATGGTAAATTTAATTTATAATATGTTGTTTGCTCCATTGGTTGCCACCTCATTTCGTATCATTTCATGTGTGTATTGGCTCAGAGTATCATGCGAGAGTTCTTCCAACTCCCCATAACGTGCCAGTTTGATTTCCACAGTCAGGCTGATGTTTGACGGCAGGAACTCACGCAGCATCTTGCACACTGTGCCATATGCCCCTTTCGCTTCCAAACTCAACGTGACTTTGACGGTGCGGTCCGAGACCCGGAGGGTATAGCCGTGCTTTCCCACCAGCAAGGTCAGCCGCATATTCAAAGCGGAAATGCTGTACGGGCGTGAAAGCGTGACCCAAGAGAGGATTGCGGCACGGCGCTCTTCAACACTCCCGTCCCCCGAAAGCAGCAGCATCTCCTCCCAGGCAGTGAGTCCCACCTCCCGTGCGGTGGAAATGACCAGTTCCCTCCGCACAGCCTCAATCATCGCCCGCATTTCACCAAGTTCCTCCTCCACGGTATCGCAAAGGGCACGGTATTCCGCAACCGATGCCAAAACCGGAGGAAGATGACGAATCAGTTTCATTCGATCACCAGATCGCCGAGTTCCGGGATCTCCTCGGGTCGCAGGGTCAGGCTTTCGCTTCCTCCTGCGATGACAAGGTCGGTCACACCTGCCACCCCGGCGCAATCCAAGATACACGCATGGATCTTCCCGTAACGTACAATGCTCTGTTCCCGATCGTGCCATTCCTGCACCAGCAGATCAAACCGATCCACCAACGCATCCATGACTGCGGTTTGCACCGCATCCACATCCACATCCTCTTCGTACTCCAGCTTTGCGCTGACGTCCAAGAAGACCGGACTTGCCGGGGCCACGGTGACCGTGTGTCCGATGGGGGCAAATCCCTCCACCTGCTCCTGCACGGTTTTTACCAGGTCCTCACTCGGGGCAGCACCGTTTTCATCGGTGAAGATGACCTTCACCGTCCCCTCGCCGTTCCAGGCAGGCAGGATTTTCACACTGCCCACCTCGGGAATCGCACGGGTACGCTCCACATAATCGGCACGGTTTCCGCCAAAGCTCTGTGCCGAAAGGCTGTCAAAATATCGGGCACGGAAACTCTCGGTGTCCTCCTCGGGAAGCCCGGGCGACACGATACTCAGCACGTCACACAGCAGACTCCCCGCTTGTGCGGAATAAAACAAAGTCTTTCCCAAGGCGAGGTTTCCAATCTCGCCCGATGCTTTCGCACGCAAGCGGTACACGCTCTCTTCCTTTCGGCTTTCCACCGAAAATGCCTGTCCGTCTGTGGTACACGTACTCCCGATTTCCAAAGAATCGGTGGGGAATTTCACCTCCACCAACGCAAAGGTTGCAGGCTCGGGTGCAAGTCCTCGCTCCCGCCCAAGCAGAATCAGGGATTCCCGTGTTGCGGTGGCGGCAAAACCGTCCTGCAATGCACGTTCCAAGTTGGCATACGCCTCACTCAGTTCCCACGCAGTCGGGGCGAGGGCGGCGTATAAAAACGAGCCCTCACGCCGATCCAGTGTCGGGGGCAGGCGGTCCAGCATGCGCCCCAACACAGTTTCATAGGTATATCCTTCAAACATTGAGTTTTGTTTCGGTCTCGCAAACGCCATAGACCGTCTGCACGTTCAGACGCACCGAGACTTCTCCCCTTTCTCTTAAAATCTTCACCTCATCGACCGAGCGGATGCGTTCATCCCGCATGAGTGCGCTGCGCACAGCACGTTCCAAACTTCGGTCATCCGCACCGGAAAGCGGAATCCCGAATTCCTTGGAAAAAATGGGGTACGCTCCCCGCTCTGTGGTCAGGGCAACCGTAATCCAGCCCGGAAGGGTCTCCCGCCCCTGCGAGATGGGTCCCATGCGCCCGTCTTTTAAGGTGTAATCACGCTCTCCGTCATATGCGGCATATGCGGAAACACTCACATTCGGTATCATACTTCCACCGCCTTATCCAAAATCAAAAATGCCTGTCCGCCCTGCAAGCGCAGGAGCAAGACCGTATCATCTTTTGCAAGTTCGGGCTGATTTGCACGCAGCAGCAACCGAACCGGTGCGCCCTCAATCGTAATGTTCAGCGGCGCTGCCTCTTCCACCCGTCCGCACACCACGTCAACGGGTTGGGTGTTTTCAACCGCCTGCAAAGCGGCGAGTCGGATGAGATCCACCAACTCATGCATCAAAATCGCCCCCTTCCAGAGTCACAGTGGTGCTGTGGTGTGTCCCGTCCCATACATGGTGGGAGGATGCGATGTAAAACTCGTTGTTGAGCGTGACATCTCCCCACACACCCCGTACCACCACGGTGTCGCCCGCCAACAGTCGGGTGTCGCCACGCACCTGAAGTTTGAGTTTGCGGCGTACTCCGGCTTTGGAGTTGAGCAATTCACGGGCGGCGTTCAAATCATACTCACGCTGTTTTAACACGGTTTGCAGCAGACCGAAGCGTGAAATGGATTCCGAGTCCTGCACCAAGCGGATGTTCCGCACCCCGTCCCCTTCGGTGACGGTTTTGACCCGGTTGAGACTTCCGTCAATCGAGGAGGTGTAGGAAAAGCCTGTGATGTTGTGTTCATCCAACACCACACCGCTCGCTTTTGCACGACGCAGTGTGAGCGTCCCCGCCTCATCCCGCAGGACATACCGCACTCCGCTTTTCTTTTCGGTCTCACACAAGGCGTATTCCATGATGTCCAACAGGGTGTTGTTGTCCTCCACCCGATACGGAAGTGTCACGCCACTCTCCTCCGCATGGTATTTGGCAATCCCGTGGTCACGGCAGATGGCGGAAAAGAGTGCGGATGCGGTCTTGTTTTCATAGATATAGGTGTCTTTGTTTTTGAAGTAACGCAGGCTGTCGTATGCGGTCACACGAATGACCCCATCCTCATCCCGGGTTTTGGAAAAGACATATCCGTAAAAGAGCGGTGTTTCCCCTGAGGCGGCATACACACGGCTGCCTTCAAAGAACGAATTCCCGCCAGGCAGCACCTCAAAGTTCAGCACTCCGGCACCCCACTGTGTATGGGAAAGGCTTGCGCCTGCCAACACTTTCGGGGTAAACGTGTTCCCCTCCGCTGTGATTGCGATGGTGAGGACCCCGCTTTTCGGCGTTGTCGGCACCACCCTGCCGTCGGCGGTGACACGAGTGATGACCGGATGCTCCTCCACCACCGCAACGTTCGTTTCGGTGATGGGAAGCTTCCTACTCGATGCAGAGCCGCCCGTTTTCTTGGATTTCCCGCTCTTCTCCTCGTAAGCCGGGCTGCAATACCCCAGGATGGAATATGCGTTTCTGCGGTAGCGGAAGGCACACACCTTGCCCTCCAGCCCCGCATTTCCCTCGACCGTGTAGACATAGGTCTGATCCACTCCGCTTACCAAGCCAACGTGTTGGACATGTGCATACGCATCTTGTGCATCGCCCCAATGGAAGCAAATGATATCGCCCACACGGGGTGTGTAGCCACTGCGAGGGTGGTAGAAGCCGTCTGCGATATAGTACGCACGCAGATCGTCACATCTCGGTTTTTTCGGCACAATGGTTGCCTTTACCCCGGCTTTTCTTGCACACCAAGTCACGAAATAAGAACACCACGCCTCACCGGCTTTGCCTCCGTAGCGGCTGGCACCAGAAAGTCCCAGCTGGCTTTTTGCGGTGCGTACCACATCAGCTCCGCTTGCCATAACTGTCCACCTCCTGCGGAATCACAAGTTCGAGATTCGGAATCAGACGTTCGCCCAAGCGGGAGTCTGCAAATCCCGCCTTGCGTGCCGCATGCTCGATTTGATCCCGATTGGCACGGTACAACTCAGTCCAACGTGTTTCATCACCCCAAACCTTGCGTGCAATCAGACGCAAGGTATCATCTGTCCGTGCAAAATAGGTTTTCGGCACCTTCGGATACACATTCTCCTCATCGCTCGCCAACAAGGTCAAGCTAAGCGTAACATCCTCACCGTCTGCCGCATTTTCCACACAAGTGGCATCCCCGACAAAGACCGGGCAGGACTCATAAGAAACTCCCCGTTCTACGACAAGGCTAACCGCCTTTCCGCTATACGCATAGGAATTTACCGCATCCAAAAAATGCTCGGGCGGAAGAAATTCGCTTTCATAAAAGGCAAACGGATACAATCTGCGTGGCAAAATGAGTTCCATACGGTACTCACGGAGTGACGGTTTCTTTGCAATCACGGTCTGACTCCCGTCAATGAGATCCACCGTGCGGTTTCGGCTTTTTTGTACCACTGTGATTTTCGTTGGTGCAACCGGGAAGGTGATTTCCCCGAGTTTGACTCGAAAACTCATGCATACACCCCCTCGGCAGCCGAGAAGATACGCTCACGCAGCGCCTCGGCAAAGCGTTCTGCCAACGCTTCCATATCCTCTCCGCTTTTGATTTGGTTGTGGTTGACCACATCCACACGCACCTCGGTGTGGTACACGGTTTGATTCTTCTCGGTATTGTATTCCTTGCGATACGCCGCAGAATGAGTTTGCGTGTTGTAGTCGTTTTGGTACACTGCCGAACTGTTTTCGGTGTTGTAGTCGTTTCGGTACACCGCCGAACTGTTTTCGGTGTTGTAATCGTTTCGGTACACCGCCGAGTTGTTCTCGGTGTTGTAATCGTTTCGGTACACCGCCGAGTTGTTCTCGGTGTTGTAATCGCTTCGGTACACCGCCGAGTTGTTTTCGGTGTTATGTGCGTTTTGATACACCGCCGAGTTGTTTTCGGTATTGTAGTCGTTTTGATACACCGCCGAGTTGTTTTCGGTGTTGTTTGCGTTTTGATACACTGCTGCATTGTTCTCGGTGTTGTATGTACTGCGATACACCGTCGGGCGACTCTCAACCGAAGGCTGCCCCGGATTTACAGCCACGGGTTGTTCCGCCGTTGCAGCACGGGGCGTTCTCACCCGTTCCAACACGGGGATCGGCGGCTCCGAGGTCCCCCCAAAGGGGGCGGAATATGCCGCCCCCTCCCGAGGATAGAGTCGATTTGCCCAAATGGTCATAATGTTCCTCCTTCCTCCAGTGCGGCGCAGACAAATGCCCGCTCTCTCGCACTCAGACGCATGGTTTGCGACGGCGGCCAGCCAAAGCGCATGAGACAGTCACATGCAAGCCGTGCGTCACTGCCGCCGCCGCGGATCATTTTTTTGCGCGGTCCACCAATTCCGCAAACCCCTCCACTGTGAGAAACTCACATAAGCGGTCAAACTCAGGCTTCATCAGCATGGCAACCAGGGTATCCTCACGCCCGATGGTGTGGTAGGAATCCTGAAGCTCGACACTTGAGAGATCCGGATACACCACGCTCTCCGCCGCAACCGCAAGGAGGTATCGGTTTGGATCAACTTCCGGAAAACTCCCGCCACGACCGTCTGCGATGCGCACGGTACAGCGAGCACGCAGAGCGGCATCCTCATCGGCAGAAAGCGCACGCACGGTAAACTCACCCAAACGCTCGGAAAGTTTTACCGTCTTTTCCGGATACGTACCAACGTTTTCACGCAAGAATTCGCTCAGTCCCATTTACATCTCCTTCGGGTCGGCAAACTTCTGGTAGATTTCAAAGTTGTCGAAATAACCTTCCACAGTCTGCTCCAGCCACTTGTTTTCTGCGCTGAGTGCCGCAAGACCGACCTCGCCCGAAAGCACGCAGTCATGGAAGATCTTGGAGGAGGTCCCGGCAGAACTCTGCGGATCACTTACCGTGACCATAATGTCAAAGGTGATCTCATCGCCGCTTTCCTGATAGGCTTGGCACATCTCATCAAAGAGATCGGTCACTTTGTAAATGGTCATGGAAAAAATTCCTTCTGCACCGGTGGATTTGTGTCCGGTCATTCTACGTCCCAAAATCGGAACTGCCGCCGTCTTTTTCTTGAACTTCGCTTCAAAATCACGCGCCATCATCATGAGATAGCGTCGACCACCCACGTTGACATAGCATTTCGCCATACCGGCATTGACTACATCCGCAGGACTCATCGTAATACTCATACTCTACCTCCTTAAATAACCGTCACGGTAAAATACAGCTTCTCCATGCTGCATACCGGACGAATCTGTGCGGTAACAGTCACCGCATTTTTCTCGCTTCCTTCCTCTACCGTGACATCCTGCGAAGAGAAGTCCTCAATCGCACCCAGTTGAGAAAGCTGGTTGAACAGATGCACGGTGTCGTTCCAAAAACTCATGCGGCCTGCGCTGTTGTTCTGGATTTTGCCCAAATAACTGGTGGAAAACAGGGTTGCAATGTCTCCCGCCACCTGATCCAGCACACGCAGTGCCTGATTCTGTCCGAAGAGCGGATCATCCTCCGAGTTGATGTCAGCGAGGACACGGGGCGAGCCACCCACACTGTGGAACGCAAACTGACGTGCTTCCATCAGGGAAAGCAGATCCTCCCGTGTTTCCGGGAGTTCCAGGCTGCATTCCCCGTTGTATTCCAGATTGGTCAAACTCGCATTGAGTGCGCAGCCTGCCAGCGCACCTGCAATCCAATCCACAGCATCCGCATTTGCAGCGTTGACCACACCACGGTAATTGGCATCCTGTCCGTGCAGAACACACTGGAACAGTGCGCCGCACTCCTCACGCATTCTGCGGGTGTAGTTGGCAAATAAGCTTTTGATCTCCGAATCACTTCCGCCGTAAGCAAGGGTGTTGAAGGTCTCACGCTCCAAACGGTCTAAGCCCGCCTGGTAGTGTGCCACGGTCACAGTCTCACTGCTGCCGCCGCTCATCGCATATGTAGTGGGGCGATCCAGCACTGCCAGCTGATCAAACGTGACAAAGTCGTTCGACTTGATTTCGCCCTGGATTACACTCGCATTGACCCCGGTCTGGCGGTCCACTTCCACCCCGTTTAATGTGGTCACAACGTCCATCTTCATATTTACGGCAGTCCAATCCGGGTTTTGGCTGACAATGACACGAATCTGATTGCCGAAACTCCCGGCTTTTGCCGCGTTCCCGATTTCGCAGGATGCGATCGTCCCTGCACCCACGGTGTAGACCAACACCGTCCCGCACGAACAAAATGCTTCACGCAACGGACGCAGTTCCGCACTCTCCGGTGCATAGCCAAAGAGGCTTTCGCTTTTCGCCAAATCCTCGGGATGCAATGTGACGAGAACTCCCGGATTCCAAAGGGTTGGGAGCATCAGTGCTGTCACACCACGCTCAGAAAGAGAAGCGTTTGCACGAACTGCGCTGATAAACTTCACATAACTTCCCGGCAGAACCTTGTTCTGTACGCTGAAGGTACCGTTTCCAAGTGCCATTTACTTCACACTCCTTTCCATGAATGCGGTAAGTGCCGCATCCGCTTCTTCAAGGGTATATTCCCCGTCGGGCAGGATGGTTTTCAGTGCATCCGCACGGCGGCGGAAACGACTGCTTTCCAACAGCTGCTCCAATGTATATCTCATTTCTTCCATCTCAAACCTCCGTATTTTGTGTCATTACTTCCATGAGGGGTGCCGCCTCGATCGTTTCCGTCACACGGGCACGGTACCGAAACGTCACATACACCTCGGTTTGTCCCTCGTCTGCCGTAGCGTAAATCTCCTCACCACGGTACACTTGTCCCTCCCGGTCAGTGACGAATCCGAGTGCATCCGCCACCAACTCGGCAGGCAGTTCTCGTACCACCGCACGAAACTCGGCTTTGCAAAGAATCCAGCCCTCGCATTCTCCCAGGACTTTGAGTTCCTTTGCAAATACCGAAATACTCGGCGTATTCAGCCCCTGCGGTACGGTTTCGGCATACACGGTTACCCCCAAGGTGTCATGCAATTTTTTGGTAATCAGTTCGATCATGCTTTCCCCTCCAATATCAAGTCAAATTCTGTGTGGCTGGGGTAGCTTGCGTCCATTCCGCTGTGTCGGTACACACGCCCGCCAAACTCCACCGCACATCCGGGCGGAAGCTCGGTCTGCGGCGGGGCATACAAGCGGATGCCCTGTCGAAACACCACAGCCCCATCCTCCCGCTCCCCTTCCGGGGAGCGGCGAAAGGAAACCATGCAGGGCAAGGACTCAATCAGTGTGTGCGGCGTCTGTTTTGTCACTCCGCTTACGGGGTCAATCGTGTCACGGTATGCAATCACACGGCAAGTGTGCGGAAACAAAACTCTCATCACCACACCACCTTGCGATACCGTGCAACATCGGGCGGGGTGTCACGAAGTTCCAGCGTGAGATCCCCCAATTTCACACGGTGTACCCCACGCATCAGGAGATACCGCTCGGCAGCACGCTCACACAAAAGCCCCTCCAATTCGGTTGGAAGTTCTTCCAGGTTTGCGAGCCGCAAGAGTTCTTCTCGGGCAAACTCGATTGCCTGCTCCACTCCGTCACGCTCAGCCTCTCCGATCTCATAGCCCAGCACACGCAGGCGCTGTATCACCTGCTCCATGGCTTACAGGGTCTCCGGGCGTTTGACCGAGAGGACTGCAAGTGCGTCACTGTCGACCACCTTCGCACCGTAGAGATGCAGACCCTTAAGTGCATCTGCGAAGCGTTTTTCCGGACGGTATGCACTGACTTCGGTGATCTGCTCTGCATATGCAATGGTACGCTCTGCACCGCACATGATCTTGTATGCACCCTGATCCAAAGCGACGTTGTTGGAGGTCAGGATGGTAAAGCCTGCCGCCTCACCCACTTCACCGACACGCAGAATGCGGTCGGAAGCAGAGGTGCCTGCCTGCACAAAGCGGGGATCCATGAGCAGTGCTGCATGGAACCATGCCGGAACAATGACCCAGCGACCCGCCTGCGGAACGTTTGCCTCATCCAGCTTGACCGCAAGCTGTACGAGATACTGATATGCTTCGGTGGCATCTTCGAGCTCCATCGGAGTTTCGCTGGTGCCGATGCAGTTTTTCTCCGCTGCCTGCGAATAAAGATTTGCAATAAAGCGGTCTGCTTCATCTGCCAGAGCATATGCTGCGGCACGCATTGCCGCATCCATTACCTTGGGCGACTGCTGTGCTGCGTCAACATCATCGATCTGGAAGTTGAAGTACTTCGCCTGATCGATGTTCAATACCATCTGTGCATCGGTCAGGGTTTCCGGATCTTCGATGTTGGTGTTCTTGGTGTAAGTGCCAATGCTGATCGGGCCGATGGAATTGATCTTGACCTGATCGCCGCAAGCACGGATATCGCCTTCATAGGTGCGGTTTGCCACACCTGCAAACACATGATTCTTCTCCAGGTTCTCGAGCAGGCGTGCGCTCCACACCTGCGGAATAAAGTTGTTGAGTGCCATAAAAATTCCTCCTTAATTTGTGATACGCCCATGTTCCAGAGCGTCTGCTACCTGTGCCCAGTTTCGGTTGATCCAGTTGGGATCGTGTTTTCTCGCCTCGAAGGTCTCACGGTCCAGCCCTAGCGCTTCATCTGCGCTCTCGCCCGGACTCACACCTCGCACCGGTGCGCTTTCAAACAGAATTGCGGTCTCCGCATCCTCGGAAAGTGCCTTGATTTGTGCATCCAAATCCCCCGCCTCATCAATCAGCGGAAGTGCGAGTTTCAAACTGCGGACGCCGGCCGCCTTGAGTGCCTCCTCAACGTTGCGGCGTGAGATGATCTTGTCCGCCGCCTCCTCGGGGACTCCGAGGGTCATGAGTTCTTCTCGTGTCATGTTGTTTCCTCCTTGATTCGCATGAGTTCTTCCGCCACATCGTCCACAAACGGGACCTGTCCGACCAATGTGCGGTTGGAAAGTGTCACCCCTGCATTCACCAGCCCGGACAAAATCTCACCTTCGTTTACCAGCATATCTCGATTAAAGACCAGCTTGACTCGCTCGTGTGTGAAATCTCCCACACCCGAGATGGCAAGATGTGCGGCGAAAAAGCCAAGAAGTATGGCAAGGGATTCCTGGAATTCACATTCCATGCTGTTGGCATCCAAGTCCATGTCGGTGTACATCGAGCGCAGATTCATCTGATTCGGGTTGCTGCCGGTGCGGACATCCTTGGCATCGTATCCCATCGCATTCTCCAAGATTGCACGCTTGAGTTCCCGAATCACGGTCTGATACCCTTCCGCATCCACTTTGACCTCCATGCGCTCAAGTCCGCCGTCTGTGCCGTCCACCGTGCGCACTTTCACAGCGCCGTATGCAGCAAGGTTCTTGCGGAATTCGGAGAGGTCGGTGCCGTCATAATTCTTCAGCACCAAAATCTCGTTGTACGGAGAGGATTGCATTCCGTTTGCCCAGTCCGACCATGCGATGTTCAGCGCATCCTGCAAACTCTTGACCCGACGAATCAGCGGAATCTCCTCCTCATTTGCACGAAACGGCACCAACGGCACCCGCTCCCATGCAAGGCTCTCTCCGTCACGCACCATGTACGGTGCAAACCGCAAAAATTCCAGTCCCTCACGCTCCACTTTGAAAAACGTGATGCCGAAGCGGTCATACAGCTCGGCGTATTCCACACGTAAGGTCTCTTTCCCGTCGAACTCCTCACGCTCATACAAACGCAGCGCACAGTCCAACTCGGTATGGGCACGGTCTTTCCAAAACGGCAGGATCTCATGACCCGAAAATTTTCGCACGGTAAACTCCCCGCTCTCGGTGTAGTGCGGATGGAGCCATGCAATGCCACAGTTGAGTGCGTCTTTTGCAACGCTCTTGAGCAGTCGCAAAAATCCTCGGTTGAAAAAGCGGCGTAAGTGTGTGCGATACTCCTCGGCGTCACATTCAAATGCGATGGGCTTGGAAAGCAGATAGTCTGCTTTCTGCTCCACTGCACGGGCATACTGGTTGTCAACCAACCGGGAATTCGGGAGATGTTTTAACTCCATCACCTCACCGGATTTCCCCATGCTCGTGCGGCGGCGGTAAAGAATGTCATGGTCGCCACGGTGATAACGCACGCCCAGCAGCATCTCTCCACGTTTCTTCGACCCTCGAAACCGCATGAGCTCCGACTCCAAAAACTTTCGATCCGAAGCCATGCTTTCACCTCCTTTCTCGCAAACATCCGTTCGAATACCAAAGTAAAAAAAACTGCGTGGATCCCCACAGCTTCTCTTTCTCCATATCCCGAACTTTCGTTTGCATATCCATGATACCACACCCCATAGAGGACAGTAAATGTCCTCTTCCCTCAAACAAAAAAACAAGAAACCCCTTGTAAATCAAAGGGTTTCTCTGTTTGAACGTGTTCACATCCCGTTCTCTCAAAACAAATTTCGCCAAAATTCTTTTCCTTGCTAAACTTGTCGGATTTATGATATACTTTATATATCTTTATGTTTTGGGGAGAATATAATGAAAAAAGAAAGAAAATCAGGTGGGCTTTATCTATTTTGGTATACCCATCCTCGTGCAGCAATCGCCCTTCTATTGGTTGCAATCAATCTCGTTGTCATCCTGTTTTTCACTGCATTACTCTCAATCATCTCTAAAAATCCGTTTTTCGAGGAGCTTTCCTATCTATTCACCTATACCATGTGTTCAGACGGCATCTATGACTTTGTGAATCAACAAGAAGATGTCACCTGTTTTGTCATCAAAATTGTGCTCACTGTGGTGCAAATGGTAATCTTCTCGGGTGCGCTCATCGGTTTCACCACAGACATTCTGCAATCTACGATCAACAAACGTGTTGAAAATGTTGGAAAACTGAAATTACGAGATCATTATGTTTTTTTAAACTGGTCTGCCATTGGTCCAAACATTATTTATGACCTGTCATTTCAGGAGGAGAAAAAGACAATTGTCATTCTCTGCGAGAAGAACCGCCACGAAGTTATGACTTCCATTGAAAACATCTTCACCGAGAACCAACGTAGTATCCGGAATATGGAATTGTTTATCAAATATGGCACTCCAAATTCATCCAAACATTTGAAAGATGTTTCCATCGATAATGCAAAGTATATCGGTGTTCTTCTTTCCGATGAGAGCGTCACAGAAGATGACGGAATTCTCATCTCAGATGCCGATTTATCCTCTTTTAAGGTATTGATGGCAATTCGCAATATGGGATCCCGTGCTAATATTGCAGTTGAAGTAGAAAATGAAAGCACAGAAAAACGAATCGAACATTTTCTCCACAAAACAGATCCGTCCTTGTTAAATCGTGTTTCGGTCTTTGCGCACAACTCAGTCATCGGTCATATTCTTGGCAGAGCAGTCATCAACCCTCTTTATTCCCAATTGTTCCACCATATCCTTTCCTATAAAGGATGCGAATTCTATAGCCTTCCCACCATGGATTTGGAGCAAGCGCTCTATCGTTACCATAACTGTATTCCGATTATCAATTATGATGACGACTGCGAAATCGACGAAAACGGCGAAACCGCAGCAGATCAACTGTATTTCCTTGCAGACGATTTCGAATCCATTGAAGAGCGAAAAACACCCCATTCATTTGCAAAACCCATTCCCTATAGAGAAAGGATCATCCGAGAAAATTTCACACTCATCATTCTTTCTGACTCCGACCGAGTCCGCTTTGTTTCCGAGGAGCTCGATGCCTATAACCGTTTATTCGGTAAAAGCATCACGGTTGAAGTACATTCCTACTCTGAAAATATCGACATTTTCGCAGAGCATATCCGTGCGATTCCCGGTAATAAAAAGATTCTGCTTCTGTCATCGGAGAGAGGAAACCAAGCAGACCAGGACGCTGATGTTTTCATTGCACTGATCTCATTGAAAATCAGCGGAAAACTGGATCCACACATTCCAATCTATGCTGAAATTGTAAACCCGAAAAACTTAATTTCCATGCAAAACCTAGGGGTTGCCTCGGTTATTGTGTCAAGTAAAATCATCTCTCTCTTTATGGCGCAACTGCTCACCCACCCGGGTTCCCGCCGTTTCTACCGTGATATCATACTCACAAACGGAATAGGTGATGCCGGTAGTATCGATTTTGATATTATCCGTGCCGAAGATTTGTTGGAATTCAATGCTCAAGAAATGACATTCTCTTCTAAGTCCGAATTGATCCAATCTTTCTTTCTGGCTTCCGGAAAGAAAAAAATGTGTGTTGGCATTAAGCCGGAAGGCTCAGACTGTCAAGAGATTTCTTTCTTATCTTCTGAAACGGACACTGCAGCACCTGTGACTCTCCATCCCAAAGATGAACTAATCCTGATTACATACTAAAAAAACACCGGAATCTCTGATGGATTCCGGTGTTTTGCTTTGTGTTTAAAAGTGTTTCAAATACCATTGATCTGCATAAAACACGCATTCGTAAGTATCTTCCTCGGTATACTCTGCGCCATTTCCGGTGTAAGTACGAATCACCTCAACGGTAGCTACATCCTCTTCGATGGTAATTGTTCCAACCTTGAAACTAAGGGTTTGGAAATATTCTTTGCGGCTGACTTTTGTTTCGTTCATAATCAAAGCGCCAATTTTGTCAAACATTGCATCTGTATCATTGGCAGTCAACTTACCGACAATACCTGCCGCTGTCTTGAGCGGATTGGTGACAGTCGGGGTAACACAAGCCATCATAGCATTCAAATCCAATGCATTGCACGCTGCCTGATAGTTTGTAAACAACGTTTCAATCTCACCTTTTTTTGTGGTGCAGCCGGCAAACATCGTCACCAGCATTACAACTGCGCAAAGAAATGCAACTGTTCTTTTCATTTTAAAACCCTCCTAAAAACTTACTTGAAGAGCAAACCATATGCGGTGATCGGATCAACGATTGCGGAACGGCGGTATTCAGCAATATCCTTGCCGAAAGTAGTCCCAACCACATGCTGCGACTCTGCACACTCACGACAAACCAACTGTTCGCCCTTAGAGAACAAGTCTACAACCACATTTGCTTCATAGCCCGGTCCGACAAAGAACTTGTCGCAGCTGTCGCAACCATGGAAATAGTACGGCACATACGGTACCAGCAATGCAATTAACAACACTGCTGCAACAGCAATCAAGATGATTTTTTTCATAAGAATTCCCCTTTCCATCTTTTGTGTATGTATCTGCTACATTTTACTACAAACCTCGACAAATGTCAAGAATTTCGCCCTCATTCAAAACTAAACAGCTCCCCTCGGCGGAGATCCTCTGCCGCATATCGCAGGGCGTCCATGAGATGATCGTCGCCGCTTGTCCCGTCCGGGGTCTCTGCAAAGCGTGAGATCTCGCCCAAAAATGCGGTACAACGGGGGTGGATGCAGATGTGCCAATCCTGCAGATAACGCACCCCATTCCGCACCGAATCCGCACCTTTGCGTGCCGGGGTGACCCGAGTAATCCCCCACTCTCTCAACTCTGCAATGCTTTTCGGCTCAGCGGAATCCGCAACGATACGTTCCTTTGCATAGCCAAGTGATGTGATTCGCTCCGCCAACACACGGTTGGTCAGCCCCTTGGCATAAAGCTCATCGAAAATATACAGTGTGCGAGCTCCCTCATCAGCCAGGGCACAAACCAAAGCGGCAGGGTCGGTGGTGTATCCAAAATCCAGCCCAAAAATCGCACGGGTGCTGCTGCGAAGTGCATCCACGTCAAAGTCGCACTCCTCCCAATCGGTATACACCAGCCCGTCGCAAATCCCCCACTCACCAAGCCCCGCCACACGGTAACGGCGAGGATCCCGTTCCCGCATCCGTTCGAACATGGCACGGTCACTCTCATCCAGCCACTCGTTTTGGGTGTAATTCACGGTCATGGCAAGCACTTCGGGGTCCGATGTATCGAAAAAGCGGGATTTCAGCCAATGGGTCTCGCTCCATGGGTTGAAGGTCAGCGTGATTTGTTTGAACACGCCATCGCCACGGATAGACTCATCCAGCGTCTGAAACTCGGCTTCGTCTCCGATTTCATATGCCTCCTCTACCCACAGCCAACACAAACTCCCCCGACTCACCGCAATCGAGGTGAGTCTGAGACTCTCCATCACCCCACGAAACAGCACCTGCTGCCCGGTTGGCTTGTAGACAATGGAAAGCGGTGCGGTGGTGCAATGGAATTGATCCCGTACCCCGAGTCGCTCCATCGCCCAGATCAAATCCGCAAAACAAGAATCCCGAAGACTTCGTTCGGTCTTTCGTACCACAAGCAGATTCGCATCGCTGTATTTCATCAGATGTACGATATACCACAACGCAGCGGTCTTGGATTTTTTGGACGCACGGCTCCCTTTGACCACCCGATACCTCCCACGAAAATTCCAAAACTCACGGTACCCGCCACCGACAATGTCCGGTAAATAACACTTCATTTCCTCTCTCCTTAAAACATTTGTTCGTATGTCTGTTTTGGAAAAACCGCCCTGTACGGGCGGTTTGCTATTGATACAGATAAAACCCGTTGCCTTTGATGCGCTGGCTTTCGGCAAACACGATGAATGCGCCCGGGTCCAGCTCCAAAATCTTCTTTTGGAATGCGGCAACTTCACTCTCCTTGAGTGCACAAAACAGCATCTGTTTTTCGCTGTCCGAATACACCCCGTGAACCGGAATCAACGTGACCCCACGAGGCGAGGTGGACACCAAACGATGCGCAATCTCGGTCCCGTAATCGGTGATGACAAACACCAGGCGGGACACGTTGAATTTCCCGATGATGAAATCAATCGAGAAGCTCGAGATCAGCAGAGTGATGATGCCATACAACGTGAGTTCCAGATTACGGAACACGATGAGGGACACCAAAATAATCACCCCATCCACAAACAGCAGCATCTTCCCGATCGGGACATGCGAGAACTTGGTCTGAATGATGCGGCCAATGATGTCGGTGCCGCCGGTGGATGCGCCGGCTGCAAAACTCATGCCGATGCCAAGCCCGTAAAGCCCGCCCCCGAAAATCACCGCAAGAAATAAATTCTCGGTGTAGATCGGGATTAAGTTGAACACCTCGGTAAAGGCCGACAGCAGCGTGATTCCGATCAGGGTTTTGACAATGAATTCCTTGCCCAAAACACGCAGCCCCAAAAGCAAAAAGACCAGGTTGATCACAAAGAAACTGATACCCGGAGAAATGCCAAAGGTGTGGAACAAAATGGTGGAAATACCGGAAGCACCGCCACCAACCACTTTATTCGGAGTGAGAAACGCACCGATGGCAAACCCTGTCATCATGGTGCCAAACAAGGTCATCAAAATGGTTTTCGTCTGTTTCATTTAGTCCTCCACACGGGAAAATTCCGCTGTCATGCCATACTCTCCCGCCGATGTGAGAATCAGCCGATCCCGACCCTCAAATTCCACATCAAACGCAACGTTCATGCCGTCGTCGTAAATCATCTGCAATTCCTCGTTGGTGTACATCCAAGTAATCGAAGTCCCGGAAAGATCTCCGGTATAGTCCTCATTTAAAATCAACTTGTCTCCCTCACGCTCCCATTTTCCAACCAGCTTCGACTCCACCGAAGCACAGCCGGAAACAAGAAACACCAGGAGCAACACACAAGCCAGTAACCGTTTCATTCCAAAGCACTTCCTTCTCTTTTTTTGCGTCATCCAGTATACCAAAAATGCCGAAAAAAGTCAACGCACTTGCACACTTCCCTCACTCCAACCTCATCTCAATCAGCCAATTTTCCCCCAACCAAAGAACAGCTCCGTACAATCAGGCTCTGTTCCGGTCACATACCATTCCGCATCCAAGTCCAGTTCGGCAAACACACTCGCAAGCCACTTCTCAAATGCCTGCTCATCCGCATCCGTACTTCCTTGCGGAAGTGCGGCAGAGATACAAAAAGTGGTAGCATTTCGGATATAGTGTTTGCCATGCGACGAAAACTCCCGAAACTCGATTTTCAGTTCAAATGCAGGTTGCGGTCGATGCTCATTCCACCATGCAAGCGCCTCATTCGGGTCATCCGGCAAGTCTCCAGGCGAAAAAAATTCCACCTTCATTCCGTCCCACACCCATTGATTCTTCTTCCATGCTTTTACATCTCGTCCAAGCCGATTCAAAACCTCTTGGTGCGCAGAACGAGTCAATACCGCAATGTTTTTTTCATCCACGATCATGGCACATTCGGGTTTCGGTCGTTTCAAAAACGGATTCATCTTTACAGTATCAAGAAGCGACTTGTGACGAACTGTCATCACCACATCAAACGATGTCGCAAACTCCCGCAAAAACTTCATGGAAAGCGCATGAAACTCCTCCACATGAAGTTCTGCCACTCCGAAAACCCGATAAGTCGCCTTTGTATGCGGCGAAAGCCGTTTTTTACTTCTCCAAACAAAAATCGGTTGCATCAAATAGTTCTGCCCATACCACAAAAGATCCAACTTCGTAAGCCACTTCGGATACACAATTCCTCACTCCAAACTCCATCTTTCACCACGCTTCGGCATCATCCCAAGGGAAGAACGCACTGGCACTTTCGGGTTTGCTCCCGGTCACATACCATTCCGCATTGATGTCCAGTTCGGTAAACACACTCGCAAGCCACTTCTCAAATGCCTGCTCATCCGCATCCGTACTTCCCTCGCAGAACCCCGCATTGATGCAAAACTTTGTAATGCTTGATGTGTAATACTGATAAGGATAACCGTCTCTCGGAAACCTGCGAAACTCAGTCATGATTTCAAACACAGGTTTGGGACGATTCTTGTTCCAACGCTCCAATGCCTCGGTCGGATCGCCCGGCAGAACCTCGTTTGAAAACAATTCCAAGTGCATCCCGTCCCAAACAGGTTCGTAGTCGCCCCATGTTTTCACATTGCGACCGATGGTATCAAGAATGTCATTGCGCACGCCGTGGGAAAAAACAGAAAACTTATTTTTCTCCGCAAAGACAGCGCTCTCAAGTTTCAATCGTGCCTGCAGTTGCTCATTCGGCATTGAATCAAATCGTGTTTGTTTCAGGACGGTCATCACCGTATCAAACGGTGCCGCAAACTCCCGCAAAAACTTCATGGCAAGTGCGTGGAGTTTCTCGGCATGAAGTTCTGCCACACCATAAATCTGATAGGTCACCCGTGTATGCTCTGAGAGTTTCCGTTCCGTCCTCCAAACATAAATCCGACGTAACATTTTTCTCTTCATACAAAGCGCAAGGGAAATTTTTGCATCCCTCTCTGTATACACAATTCCTCACTCCAAACTCATCTCTCATTCGATTCGATCAGCTTCTTTCCGTATTTGCGGCATACTTCAGCCAACACGCTCCTTGCCGTTTCCCGATCCGCAGGATCAGAAAACACAAACTGTGCACCACAATGCTCTCCAAAACTCAAGTCCAAAAAGACTTTCGCACCGATCGTATATGCCTCTTCCGCATCCTCAAAATTTCCTCCAACGAAACTGCATCCCCCAAACACTTCCCAAATCAGGTCAAATTCACCTGCTCTGGCAGCAATCACGTCCCCAAGTGCAGGATTCATCCCGTTTGACACCACATAGATTTCCTCACCTGTGAGATACACGGATTCTATGTGAGAAAGCTCGTCTTTCACAAACTCTACTCCCTTGGGCGCCCAGGAAGAAAGCCGCACAACCGCGCACTTTCCTGCAAGGAGGGTTTCCAGCACCTCCCACACGACCAAAGGGAAGTCCCAATCGCCGCCCCAAACCGGATCGGGATAACAGGTAAGCAGAGCATATTCGGGCGGAACCCCATCCACATAATAGGGATATCGTATGCACTCATTCATCAAGTAGGTATCCTCCCACTCCTCACACCCATGAATGCCAAGGCAATCAAACACCCGATCAAAAAATTTTATGAGCAAATTTTCAAAAAACTCTTTGATTTTCATCCTGTTTCCTCCTCACTGTCAAAAACCCATTCCGCCGTTCGGTTACAGAAATTCCCGCTGAAACATCCGCTCTTCGCAGTCGGGCAATTTCCCGGTCACATACCACTCCGCAGAAAAATCCAATTCCGAAAGTGCGGTCGCAAGCCAGTGTTCTAAGCCTTGTGCCACGCGCGGTGAGCTTCCGTGCGGCAATTTGACAGACACACAAAAAACCGACAACGCACAAAACAACGGCTCTCTGCGGCTTTGTCCGGGGAGCCCGGGCGGCATATGATACAACTCGGTTGCAAGCGTCAGTTCCGGCTCCCAATTGCCTGCTTTCCACCGGGAAAGCGGATCGTTCGGGAAACATTCCCGAGGGAAGAGTTCCATGTACATCCCGTCCCAAATCCGACGGTTCTTGCCCCATGCTGTTACATCGTGTCCTATTTCCTCTAAAATGTCACGGCGAGCCCCAAAACTCGCCACGGAAAAACGATCTTCTTCCACCAAAACCGCACCTTCCCGCTCAAGGCGGAAACGCAGTTTTTCTTCCGGGGTCAACACCGGCTCAGGGTCACGCGAAAACGAGGTAATGACACCAAACGGCGCAGAAAACTCGCAAAGCATCCGCATCGCAAGCGAGAGTAATTTCTCCCGGTGTAGGTCCGCAATCCCGAACACACGGTATACATTCTTCTCACGCACCACATATGCGTGTTTCATTCCGGTCGCTTCGGCAAACCCATTTGTCGCAACGATCAACTTCGCAAGCCACTTCGGATACACAATTCCTCACTCCAAACTAAAATGTTTTGCCATAGTAGGTCCGTACAGTTCCTTTTTGAGATCGGTAACCTCCACAACCCATCGCACAAGTGATCCGGCCGTTTCTTCCCCAACAATTGTCAATATGATTGGAACAACAACCGCACCGATCACAGCACCTGTCGGTCCAAAAACTGCGCCTAACTTTGCACCGATCGTCAGACCACCACCCCAATTGCTAATCATCGATCCGATTGCATAACTTGTCGCCGGTCCAAAAACTGCGCCTAACTTTGCACCGATCGTCAGACCACCACCCCAATTGCTAATCATCGATCCGATTGCATAACTTGTCGCCGTTCCTAAAACTGCACCATATCCTTTTCGTCCTAGTTTTCCATCATATTTTACATCATCATAAACTTCAGCCCCTGCAATCAGCGCATCTGCCACAACTCCTGCAACGGCAAACACGTTCCCTGCTTTTTCAACGACACGAACAGAAGATCCCATATCATCTAAAAAGCGCTTTGCTCTTTGAGAAATAAAAAAATTATCTGACAGGTAACTCGCAGAGCGAAGACTCGGAAACAATTCGTGCAATTCTCGAAAATTCTTTTGCCATTCTCCAGCTTTTATTTTTGTCGCTACAGACTCCATATTCTTTAGCCCTTTCTCCAACACCCCATACCCGGACATTGATTGACTGAGTTTCTCAAGCTCCGAAACATCAGTGGTTCCCGCACGCAACGGAGCCGTTTTCCACTGTAGTTTCGGGCAGTTTGCATTTTGGAATTCTTTGTAAAAATCCCCCCACGCCGAAATGGTTTTTGCACCCAAAATTCCATCTTCCAAAAGCGATGGGGAAATCCGCAATGCATTGAGCGATTTCTGCAGCTTACGAACACGGTTTTCATTCGCATCGATATACCAATCAAGTTTTCCGATCAGATCTCTTAAATCATAGCACGAAACCCCGCATTTTTCAAGGTGCTGCACCGCTTCACGCAAGCGATCTGCCTCGGCATCTTTGAGGAAATCGTTGTGCCATTCCCCGTTTTTGAGATCCTCACGGATGGTCTTTGCAATCTTCTCAAACATCCCCTTGACGCACGCCTCATGATCCGCCCTCGAAAAACGTTTGTTCGCTTATGAATTCTCCAGTTCGTTCATCCTACGGACATAACGTCTCGATCGGATAATCATCGATTTCAATGCACCGATCTCCTCGGACGACCTCGATTCGGTTTTCTCTTCCCAATTGCAACTCATATTTTTTCCATTCTTTGAGAGTTGATAACAGCATATACGCATCATCATCGAATTGTTCCAGCACTTCAATCCCCAAAGGACCGACTCCCCAAACGGCTCGGTGATGCAGTCCCAAAACGCATCCCGGTTCCATCCGTAATAATCGGGAAAATCCAGCCCCTCCCGAATCACGAAATGCACCTCCAAAAAGTGCTTGACATTCCGAAAATCCACCGTGTATTTCGTGTATTGTTTCTCGTTCATGGGTTTTTCCTCCTTTGTGCATCGAGCGTTTCCCACCGGATTGCATCATACTCCGGTTTGCTACTGCAAATCCCCCTCCCCGAAAATCACCACGGGCTCGGTCTTTTGGGAAATGCCGCATTTTAAGAGCATATCCGCCGCCTTGATGCGCTCCGCCATGCTGCCGCCGCCTCGGAGTGCCCGTGTGAGAAATGCACGCACCTCAAAGAGATCTGCCACCGCAATCTCCTCCAGATACTCCTGCACCTCACGCTCACCCATCAACCGTTCTCCCGCCTGTTCGGGATTCTGATAGCCGGCACGGTGCGCCGCCTCGCTCGCATCCTCACACAGCAGATACTCATGACAGAATTTCTTTTGCCTTGGGGTCATAGCACCTCGATCCCCTTTCTGTGGAGCTTCATCACCCAACGCACACTAAAGAACATTTGTTCGGCTATGGTTTCCCAGTCCAAGCCATGCAAATAGCGCAGGCTGAGCACGGTGCGTACCCGCTCGTCCTCGATGTGGGAGATACGGTCAATGAGTTCTAAGCGAAACACCTCGGCGCACGAAGCGAGTTCGTGGGCAAGGGTTGTGTTTCCTGCATCCAGTGCACCTCTTGCACGTGCTTTCAGCATCCGATAGCGCATGAGATCGTATTTCTTTGCGTTCAGTTCCATTCGTTCAACCTCCAGTTCTTGTGTTTTGAATTTGGGATATGGAATCGGTTTTCCCGTGTTTTTTCATACACCCGACTCCCAATCGCTTCATCGAGTGCCACCAACTCCGACACACTCTTTTCGCTTGAAATCAAGGTGATACTCCCCGCCAGGTAACGGTGGTTTAAGAGTTCAAAGGCAAGGTTTAAGTCCCCCTGCGTCACCGCCCCCTTAAACAAATCGTCAATATACAGCACCTCGCAGGTCTTATACGGCTCAATCGCCTCACGGTAAGCGATATCCCCCGCCAAGGCTTTGAGTCGTGTTCCATCCTCACGCCATAAGAAGTACCGCACGCTCTTTCCTCGCTCCAGGAAACGGTTGACAATCCCGGTGCAAAGCAGGGTCTTGCCGCAGCCGGGCTGACCACTCATGTAAAACCAACCCCAATCCCGCTCGGCAAACGCTTTTGCCCGCCCCTTGACTTTTGATTGCCATTTCTCCGGGCAAAGAAATTCCTCAAACGTATTCAGCCGTGTGATTCCGCTCTTTTCAAGATTCTTCAGCATCAATCGCTTTTCCCGACAGCTGCACCAACGAAACACCACATCCCGTTCTCCCGGCTGAGCAATCACGCCACGGTTTTTGCAAATCGGGCAGTCATATCCCGTGAGCTTCCCGGGTGCGGAATTATACGTCTTGCACTTGAGCTCCAGATAATCTTTCGGATCTTTGAGTCTTCCATCCCAAATACTCATCTTCTTTTCTCCTCTCTTTTTCTTTTTATTACTTTTTCTTTTTCTCTACTCTTTTCTTCTACAGAAACTTGTTTGTATTTATTTTTTAATTATGATAAATTATAAATATCAAACTTATGTTCGTATTATAACATAAAAAGGGTAGTTCAGCAAGTGTCCTCTTTTGTAACTCTATTCTACCATCCCCCATGTCCAAAAAAACGGACAAAAAGAGAGCACGAATAAGGAAATATGAACGCTTTATTCGTCGAATTCTGTTGATTTTAAGCACTTTTTGCAAAAAACAACCAGTCCCCCGATGCAGGGGTGATCCCTGCGCCGGAGGACTGTTGAATCTTTTCAGATTATGGTTTTTTCACGTAGTGTTCACAAGATGAACGTTTTGTTTTCGGCATCACTTCATCTCCATAATGATGCAAACAACGAGCATTTGATCATCCCACGTATAGGAAACACGTCCACTCTTTAAACTCTTGTTTGCTTTTGCCGCAACTTTTGCAAGTGCAAAGACATCATCACCTTTGGTGAACAAATTTTCCATCGCTGTATCGTAAACTGCTTTGGATGTGCATTTAAAGGTAATGAAGTTATTGCCGCTTTCTGCAGTAGCTTTTGCAATCTCTTTCAGTTTTTTCAAATCATAGGCCTCGAGCACAAGTCCGTTATGAACGAAATAGTTTGCACGAACCGCATCACAAACCGGCATTGCAACCGGACAGAGCGAAGTATCACGAGAGCGACTGAGTTCCTCGGTTGTGATACAGAAATAGGCATACCCCTGATTTCTCGGTTGCTTCACAGACTGAACTGTATTGGAATCATCGTCCCAAGTTACATCGAGATAATAATAATCTCCATCAATTTTGACAATATTCCATGCATGCGGACTGCCTTCTTCTCCGTTTCCTTTATGCACCATACCCGCTGCCTCAGCGCATTCCACTCCGCACTTTTGCAGGAGATACTGCAATGCACGTGCATAGCCCTCGCAAACCGCCTTACCGTCGGTAAACACACCACAAATTGCACGAAGCATGTCAATCTTGTTGTGATCCGGTCCGCCGTGCTCCCGCTCTTTGTTCAGCGCAATGGTATCATAATCCACCATCTTCAAGATACGACGATAGAGCATAACAGCAACATCATACGCACTCATCTCAGGAGTGATTCCATCGAGGAATTTGGAAATAACAGGTTCCATGCGTGCTTCCATTACACGTGCTTCTTCTGCAGTGCAACCATAATTTAAGGTCAAGCGGTCTGCACTTAAGGAATAATGTTCCTTCATCCAGAACAACTCAGGATGGTCATACGCAATCGATTCAATGATGATTTTGGCATCCTCAAATTCGATTCCTGCGAGATCAACACTCTCCTCATGATTACAAAGTGCCTCAAGCACTGTATCATACATTCCACGCTGACTCTCAGTCAACCGCTCTCGATAGAAATACTTTAAGGTTCCATCGGTTGCACGGTCCGGCTCTGACGGAACATACGGTTCACCGTAAGATCCGTTTTCAACAAGTTCCGGTGGAATTGGCATTGCCTCGTCTCCGGACGAAATGCCGGCAGTTTTCAGCAAATAGAGGAACGGATTATTCCCAAACTCAGGGTGAAGCAGCAGTTCCTGCACCAAGGTACGATATTCAACACCGGAAACCGCTTCGGTGCTTTCAAAGTATGCAGTACGTGAATCTGCAAGTCCATTTTCTTTTAAGGAACGCAGATACTGTACGCCAACCAATGCAAGGTGTCCCGAAAGAAGATTCTCCACACCCTTAAGATGCGAAAGTTGCCACACATGAGTGAGTTCACGCACCAAAAGCTCAGACAGATTTGCCGACGGAAGATCACATTCCACATGCACACGTTTGCTTTCGTCAATGTAACTCTTCAGCGAAACATCGGCACCTTGACGATGCAGTTCACGATTCTGCTTTAATGTATTTGCCAGTTTCACAGTGGACTCAAAGCAGAATTCATAATCCTCATCCAAGCGAATTCCATAGGTGTTTTCCAAATACAGTTTTGCGCGTTCCAAATGTGCTTTGAGAACCTTTTTGTTGTTACCAACCAAATGCTCAGCACATTCTTTACACATCAAGCGACCATCTCCCAGGCGATTGATTGAATCGCCCTTGCGATACCGCTTTCCGCAGAAACTGCATTCCTCATATTCCACAATTTCCGATAACTCAACAAAACGAATGTCGTGTTTACGATCGCCTAAAATACGGGAAACATCACGCAACATTGAGAAATCAAAACATGCAGGCTCATGATCCATACCAAAATAGAGATATTCACTTTTTTGTTCTGCGGAAAAATACCACTCTAAATAACCGTTAATCGGAGCAAACAAAGTGCGCAGCAAATCATCGCCGGCTCGTAAAAGAACCGAAACCACACCGAGATCCGTTTCACTGTCCTCAACAATGATAAAATTAAACTCATCTTTGCTGACCGCTTCATCAACACCATCAAAGGTTACTTTCGGATACTTCGCCAACACTTGGGCACTCTCTTCATCGGTGAATTCTTCCTTAAGAACCGGACAAACAGCAATTGAGTCAATTACCGAAGGGAACATGGAGCGCAGGAGTTCATTGAGCATAACAGTCAAAAGCTGAAGTGCTTTGTCTTTTCCTGCTCCAAAATTACCAACGAGTCGGACTGACATCATCATCAGGCCTTCTGTCGAAGAAATCAGATTGGTGTCGCACAAAATCTCCTCAGACGAAATCTTCGGGTTGGAAATTGTTCCGTAACGGCGGTAGGTCTGCTTAAAGAGCAAATCATTATTAGCATCACAGATGCTGTGATAGCGTCCATCCTTGAAGCTTCGGGTCATGGTATGCGGGTCGACATCAAAATAGCCGTAGGTAAGAACTTCGGCAGGCGCACGGAACACCGAAACAAACGCATCGGTAAGTCCGACAGAACCTTCGTTTTCGTTGAGTACCAAATGCTTTGTTTGGAAGACTTTCTCAATGTTTGTCTCGCCTTCTCCATGGGAAAGTTCTACATGGTATTCGCGCTTTTGGAGATATTCATACACCTCATCGTTCTTACCGCCTACAGCAAGCCGTCCGTAAAGTTTCCCCGATGCGGTATCCACTTTGAGAATGTGGTAAATCTTACCGTCGAAAAGTACGTTTTGACCTGCAATGAAATTTTGTGTCAAGCGGCTTTTCGGAACAGGAAGCATCTGTTCCTGATCTCCAATCGAGAGAACCACCATATTACGCCCATTGATTAAATCAAAGAGTTTTCCCTTGCGACGCAAGAAAATGCGCTCCTCGGATACATATTTCCCATTTGCATCAAACGTATGAGAAGCAGCATATTCAAAATAGGTGAAAAGATCGATTCTCTCTTCTTTCGGAACACCATAGCATTCCAATACAATACGCAAAATTGCATTCAAATCCCCGGCTTGAACAAATCCATTCAGTTGCGGGATGTTGCTTGCAAGCTGCATAACTTCTGCGGTCGTAATACCTCCCGCATTTGCCTTGACCAAAATACGTTGCGCAAGATCTTTGCGGGTTCCCTCTTCAACAGGGATTCGCTCAAGCTGACTTGCACTCCAAAGCGCTTTTAAATTACTTTGATAAAAATCACGTAACAGGTATGGACGAGAGAACACTATCACAAGTGTCGGTTTTTCCGGCATCATGGAAATATACCGACGCAGCGTTGCCGGCAGATTATCTCCTGAATCCATCGCAATGACAACCGAATACCCATCTGCATCATAACGATGACGGTTGATGCAGATATTATTCCCGTCTGCCTTTACCAAAACCTGACCACGGTTTGCCGCAATCGTTTCCGCATAGTTTTCAAACGGAATGGCACCATCCGCAAAGATATTGACGCTGTTTGCACCCTTTGCAAGACAAAGAATTGCCACATTGATCAGTGCCCCGACTTCTTCCTCAGAATGGAAGAACTGCGGAAGGACTTGTCTGCCGGAGCCATCCAATCTTCCTT
The DNA here is from genome assembly GCA_017421025.1 of Oscillospiraceae bacterium. Classification (GTDB taxonomy): domain Bacteria; phylum Bacillota; class Clostridia; order Oscillospirales; family JAAYXM01; genus SIG510. Next base: position 75,776 of record JAFQME010000024.1, on the reverse strand, counting down.
CGTAGTTGTAACAACGTACCAAAGTCGAGCGACTGTAACACATGATGTCCAACGACTCCAGATTCACCGAAAGCATATTTTTGAGTACTTTATCCAACCCCGGAGTACGGCTGTCATCAAAGCAAAAATAACGGATTTTGCGAGACAAATAGCGTTGGAAGTTGCTTTTATTCTCTGCATTGCGCACCACATTGGAGTTTTCACGGGCGATATGCTTAAGACGATTGTTTAGAATTGCAACTTGGCGATGATAGCAGTTGATCGTAGTTAACGTATCTACAAACACTACAGAATCTACCATCGGAACAAAACGACTGTGTTCTGTTTCAAAACGATTCGAACAAAGATATCCCAACGAAGTAACAAGAACATTGCTGTCATCCACCATTGCCTCACTGATGGAATCATGTTCTCCGCTGACTTTCACAATTCGCCAAATCGGATCATCAAAATCCACAGCATCTTTGGAAAATTCCTTGCAATACAAGCTGGTAATCGATGCAAGCGCCTCGTTTAAGAATTCATACACAGATTCAATTTGTGATTCTGTATTGCAAACAAAAATCACATTATCGCCACGGGAGAGAATGATAGAGAGATATCTTAAGAAATATCTCGCAAACTCAGTAAAGAAGCTTCCGCTAATAAGTGCACTTTTCTCACTCGAAAAAAGGCCATCCATTGCGGTCAAGTATGTATCATTCGGAAGATGAGGACTACGCTCATCACGTTCAACGGCCTGACCGATAAATTGAGTCAGCGGATGATGATCAGCCGAGAATATCTCTGCGGCCACCTGATCCGAAAGATCCAAATCGCAAACATAGTAGTCTGCAAACTGCTTCTTAACCGCTTCATCGATTGCAGCAAGATCCACTTCTTTTGTTGCAAGCTCTTCTTTCTCTTCTTCTAAAAGTTCCGGGCATTCATCCCTGACACGGCGAATGCCTTCCAAGAAGAAATATGATTGCCAAAGCACAAGCATAGTCACGGCCGGGAACAGATAGCCGGACTCAAAGAGCATATAGATAAAATCAAACGGCAACCAATTAAAACCGAACACACCCGGGAGCTGATAAAGCAAGAACACTCCCAAATACAACGCAGAAAGCGCCAAATTGAAAAACTTTAGGATCTCAGCGACAAAAAACCATGTCTCATTATGGAAAAAACAGATCACACGCCGTTCAAATCTCTGTATACGGGTGAAGTGTTTTCCTTTTTTCGGCTTGGTCAAATCCTTTTTCTTAAGTCCAATTCGAACGACCTTGCTCACCCAACGGTAAATCATGCCGATAAAGAAGTTCAGCACAATGACACCGACCACCTTGGTGTAGTAACCATAGCGGGTAACCAGTGAGAGTTTTTTTGCAATCCCTTCAATACAAGCTTCCAACAAATCAAAAACTTGTTTCAAAACGGGGAGGTCACGTAACCAGGTAATAAGCCCATCAATAAAACACAGAAGGATGGTCGCAACAATCAGATACCCCAGCGTGTAAAGCAAAACACGCAGGCGTTTAAAACTGATTTTTTGTTCTTGATCTCGTTTTAAAGTAATGTATTCCAGAACAAACGGAACAGCAGGAAGCGCTGTGATCACAAGGACCAATATCAGTTTTAAGATAAAAATCAATAATCCCATATGTGCTCCCTCCTTTTATTCCCTTTCGCTTTGAAAGAATGCTGCATCTATCACTGTGTAGAATTCCCGGTTCTTCTTTCCGGTACAGAACGGCGCATTAAAATCAATTTTGTCCGTATTTCCATCCTGTACTTTGGGTCTTTTCCCGTCATCAATGTATTCCAAATCAGATAAAACGTTTTGAATATCACGTGCACGGTCACGAAGTTTACGTCTGTGGTGTTCCAATTTTGCATCCGCAACATCGCAACACTCAACACAATAACGGACATCCAAACGGTATTCGTAAACCCAACGCAACGCCGGAATAACCGCAGCAAGCAACTGGTCGTATTTATCAGCTGCAAGCGAATTCTCCTGCAGCACTTCATCCGAACGTTTCTTAAACTCTGCCCATGCCTTTGCAAATTTCCTGCGCTGTGAACGAGCCATTGCAAGGCATACAGAGTTCAAAACAACCAACGGCAACGCCACCGACCCAATGCCGATGCACAGGGAAAGCGGATTTTGGAAAATCAAACGATACTGGATCAAGAGATACGGGAGATACAACAGACAAGTCGCAGCAGTTATCCCAATGCTCACAATGCGGATTTTTTTCAAACTTTTGCGAATTTGGTCAATTCTTGAGACAAACCAATTGCATTGTTCCTCGATATCGGTCACTGCAACCGATCGAGATGCACAAAACTCCAGATACTGATGAAGCATAGAGTCATATGCCTTATCGGAAATACTGACCAAAGTCTCAAGCACACGCTGATCGTTTTTTCCCGGAACCGCATATCGTTTCCCCCCCATGCGAAGCAACGCAGTCTTATTCTCTTTTGATTTCCCTGCGTAATTTGAGAGCACTGTTGCAACATGGGTTTTGAGTTTTTTCAAATAGTTAATATGGTTTTTGCGCACTTGCATAGCACGCTTGATATATTGCTCGGGTGTTGTAGCAAGCGAGGCAAAATCGTCAATTTGTGGGTCAATTTCTTCTCGGAATGGCAAAAACTCATCTTTTTTGAAAAGCAGTTGCATCGTTTTCTGCTCAATTGTGAGTTCCTTGGTGTTCCCTTTTTGATTCAAGGAATCCTCTTCAATCCCTTCAACATCTCGCATAGTAAATTCAAAATCCTGATCACCATGCTCATCCAGTCCAAATTTTGTATGATCAAACAGAGAGACCGCCTCTGCCAACTTCAAGTCTGCATACGACTTTGCCATATCCTCTATTTCAGAAGCTGTTTGCAAAAACAACGTTTTTTTCAATTTTAGTAAGGGGGCGACTTCATCGACTGTATATGAATGGAACTCCATCACTCGGGACTTGTCTCTTGCTCCATCATATTCATAAATGCTATTTGCTTCCAAACAACGAAGCAAGTAAAGCGCAAGATTGAGCTCACTCAGCGCCATTACGCACTTATTTACAGTTGACGCAAATGAGTCATACGGGCAGGAAACCGTCTCCACCCCGATACGATCGGTTTCCATTCGATTGATGTTATTGATTCGTTCAAACAGCAATCCATTTGCGTCTTCCACTTTTTTATTGTGTGTCAGTTCGTCAAACCAAAGTTCCAAAGCCTCTTGGTATCCATCAAACAGTCCCGGAATCAGTTCTTTTCCTTTGCAGGTCTTAATCTGCGCACCAAATGCCGCAGCTTTGTCCTCCACATCGCTTTTATCCACTGCTTGTCCAATGGCTTTCATCTGCTCAGCATCAGGAAGTCCGATGAATTGGAACAGATTCTTCATCACATCTTCTTTTTTTGCTTCCGCTTCGTTCAATCCAAATGTGGCAAATTTTTTCTCTTCGCCAAACATCAGAAGCACATTTTCCGGACGTCTGCCCGAATTTACAAGTTCCTCTACCATGGTCCCGCTGATCACATGAGTAAAAAGAATGCGCATAGCGCGCTGACACGCCTCACGCTCTTTATCGTGAAATGCATCACGTTTAATCGCAGAATACGCCTCATTTTCTACCAAGTCAATATACAGAATCAAGTTAAAGGCATTGTTGAGTTCCACATAGCCGTCAATCTTCTCGCTCATTTCCCGTACGCAGGCGGTATAACCCTGTTCCGGATCATACCACGCCGAAATTGGGCATTCCAAAGTCACCAGATCACGGTTTTCATAGTAAACGTCAAACAGTACCCGGTATCCATCCAGACTCTTTTTTGATGTGTTGATAAAAAATGTATGCATTCTGCCACTCCCCATCAAAGTGTGAGTCAGAAGGTGCTCCTTTGAGCACCTTCTGACGATGCGTATTAATTATTTCTCAGCAGATTCTTTTTTTGCAGTTCCTGCAATCTTCAACTCGGTGAATTTGTCATTCCAGCTCTTGAACACGCCTTCTTTACCCTTGGTTCGGCTGCTGGAATCGTAAATCTTTCTGCAGATTTCAAAGACCGCTTTTTCGGCACTCTCTTCACTGCGATTGACTCCGTATGCATCCACCATTTCTCTGGCGATAAGTTCCAGTGCCCCAATGAGTCTACCGGTAACTCTCTCGTCATTTCCAACGCTCTCTGCATAGCGGAGAATAAAGTCAACCGGATTCATATCATGGCTCTTTTTAACAAGACCTTTTATGACCTTGGTGCCGACATAATTATCCAGATCCTCAATTTCCTCAGCAAAGAGTTTCTTTGCGGCAGGCAGTTCGTTTGATGCAAAGACCTTATCCTCTCTCAGCAGTTCGATTACCTTTGCCGCATCAGTGGTAGTAAGATGTCTTCTCCCCATCACGATCGGGACCTGTTTCTTCGTGTAGGAACCGTAGCCGCTCTCCACAGTACGCTCAATGAAGAGGTTCTTGTCCTTATCGGAGTCCACCATGCCATAAGCAAGTGCCAACCAGAAATCGTGATAGAATTCCAAATCAGTCTTTTCCTGCATTTCCTCGGTAACAAACGGGAGCATGGTGTGCCAAGACTTGTCCAAATGCGGGGTGGAGACCAATGCACGATCTCCCTTGTTCCCGGCTGCCGCTGTCACCATCTCATCAATGACATGCTTGTAACACTTGTAGTACATCCCGCCTGTAGTTTCGTTAAACTTCGGGATATATTTTGCTTCCATACCGTAAACCGCACGGTAACACTGCAATTCATTTTTCGGATAACCGTCATCCGCCTGCAAATCCGCATTAATTCCAAGTATGGTTGCAAGGTCACTGCACGAAGAAGCAACTGTAGGAGCAAATCCCCAAAACGTCTTAATTCGTGCAGTTTTTGTTCCAAAATCATCCTCTGAGGTTTCTTTGGTATGGATCATAAACGGTGCTGCCATATCGTGAATTGCAGTATAACAATCATGGAATGCTGCTTTGTGGCGCTGTTCTGCAGAGGTATCTGCCTTGACTTGACCGGTGGTAAGATCCAGATCGCTGAGATCCGAAGTCTTTTCAGCTCCCCAACGCTCATCATGTTCTTTCTGTGCACGTTCATGCTTCATATCCGATTCCAAGCACAATGCTCTGTAAATATCCAGATCAATCGTGTCACGGTTTTCCGGATCGCGTTCAATTTTGCGACGGAAAGACATAACCGTCTCTTTGATAAAGGAAGTAATAACCGAAAGATTGATGTATGCTTTGTTTTCCTCGTTATTCGGGCGTTTTTCCGCACAAAGGCATCCGTAGATGGAAGAAATAACACTCTTGGAAATCTCACTTGTATCCATCTCAAAGTTCAAAGACTTGTACATAGCTTCTTTCTCTTCTTGTTTACCCAAAACAAAAATTTGTTTTCCAACAGAGCGAGAAGTCTCCTCAATGTTACCCGCAAGTGTTTGATTAAACTTTTCTTCCACCTCACCAAGTTTCTTAAAGAACTGTTCCATGCGTCTGGTATATTCTTTGATGCGTTCAATCAATTTCCGATACACTGCCACCTGCAAGCATTCTTTTTCATAGGTCTCAATGAGGCCCACCTTGACATTGATGTACTCTGCATATTTCTTTTCAAACATATCAAGGAACTTGCCTTCTGCCTGATGCCACTTTTTGCTGTCAAGATATGCTTCCGGAGTTTCTTCAACCTCACGGGTTGCCTTGTTGTCAAAAGACTCTCTGCGGGTATCTTCCGGGTCGATTGCGACAGCACGGCTGTCTGCAAGAACGATTTTCCCCAGTTCTTCCTCCATCCGCTTGCTCAGCTTATAGAGCAGGTATCTTGCTGCCACCGGATGGACAAAATGGTACTGTCCGTATTCTTTCGACTCCTTGGTGAGGAAACCGTAAAGGGTTGCACGGTTTTTCGGGTTGACATCGCCCATGCTGAGCGGGAACACAGAGTTTACCACTGCATCTGCAAGTTTTTCCACCTTGCCGTCAAAATCAAGCACAATATCTTCCATGGTGCTTTGATCGTTTCTGATGATGTCCTTAAGTTCTTCTACGGTATGGTCCGCCGCTACAAACGTATCCACATCCATGGTGAGATCCTGTGTGCCGCCATTACGCAACACCTCTGCATCAATCTTAGTAGATCTCAGCTCTTTCAGGAAATCATCTACCTTATCTGTATAAGTAATGGCAATTTTCCCGTCTTCCTTACTCTTACGCTTAGTCTCATTCTTAATATCGCGTGCAAGTTGAACGAAGAAACGATCACGTCCCGCTTCTTCTGGCTTAACGCTGGTTTTCTCTTCAAAAATCTTAACAAACTCTGCCTGTTCATCGATTTCACTGTCAAAGAACAAGCCGTCTTTTTCTGCCATCTCACGCTCGATTTTGAGGGTTTCAATCTCACCGTCAATCTTTTTCCACCCCTTGGTGAGTGAATCCTGCGCCGCACGAATTGCGCAATAAGTTTTCACGCTGTCCACCGGATAAACAGCTTTTGCGGTACCGCAAGAACCATAAAGCGGATTATCATTTTCCGAGAAAGCAAGGAAGGCGTTATCTTCTTCCGAATACATGGAATCCTTCATCGGTGCATAAAGCTGCATGTAAACTAGCTGTGCCACCATTTTTTCATATTCGGAAATACTTTCCAAACGACGCCCCTTTTCATCCTTTGCATCAATAAAGAATGCATAGTCAAAGACCGGCTTTCCAAAATCTGCATCGATATCACTATCAAAAACTTTGTCCAGTTTGAGATGGTGTTCAAAATTCATCGACTTATCTTTCATCAAACGGGAAATGGTATTGAGTTCTCGAATTGCAGCATATGCGTTACAATAATGGCGCACCGTGGTAGTCTTACTGTCACGAATATCCTTGATGGTTTCAACAAACACATCCGGAAGCAGGAAAATACCACGGATGGTAATCTGGCTCTCACTCAAGAACTTTCTCAACCAAAGTGCTACCTGAATGAACATGCCTGCACCGGTGCCACCGGAAATGGAAGACACAATCATAATACGAAGTTTAGAGTTCGCATTGTTGTTGAGCACCTCATTAATCATAAGTTCGAGGTTTCGTACCAAGCCACTCTCAACACAATCCATCCACGCAATACGGGATTTCACACGCAACTCACTTGCGCCGTCAATCATGCTCTCCTGCAAAAAAGCGGGAGACTGCGGACACCAATCCTCAATACCGGCGTGTTTGTAGTCCAGAAAGTAGTCCTGGATCTTCTGCGCTTTACTGGTCGCATAAATTGGAACTCCGGTCCCGGTCTTTTCAAGCAGATCGTTATCGTTGACATTGGTGTCAAGCGCTGCACAATAGATTTCACCATTGTTGATGCTCTTTCCGTTTTTATGCAGTTCCTTGACTACGTTGTTGACCACACGGCTACCGGTGCCGCCAAGGCCGAGTAAAAGTGTCTGTGCCATAACTCATTCCTCCATTATTTTAAACATTTGTATAGATAAAAATCCTGCCGTTTTGAATGACATTGTGGTGATTGACCTCTGTAAGACCTCCATCTGAAACCACGAAGAATTTCGGTCGATGTTGTCCTGCAGTGCGCAGTGTGCGTTTGCCGTCATCTTCAATCGTTTCAGTCGGAGCAAACTCCTCAATTTCCAACCGACGATTCCGCGCTCCGGTGAAATATTCCTGAATTCTAGCAGGAGTGTTAAGATGTGCATAATCGTAATCATACGGTTCTATACATCCACGATACCATGGGAAGTATTCCTCACATAAGATACATCCGGAGTAGTCTGCACGAATTCTGATTCCGCCCGCACGAACCACATCTGCCTCGAGTTTAAACTTAAGCCTGCCGTTTCCTCGTTTGATCTTGTTGAACCGCTCCAAATTAATGCAAGTAAAATCACGTATGATATGAGTCCCATTTACCGCATCATAACGCAAACGACCCACATATAACTTTGCACCTTTTGCAAATCTTGGTTTTTTCAATACACAGTAAATGTAGTTCGCAAGGAGCAGGAGCAAGAACAGTTCCAGCACAATCGGTAGCCATACATTCAATATCATGAATCCGATTGGCGCTCCCACAACATCCACAACACCGGATGCAGTACCAAACGGATGATTGAGTGTCACCGTGATATCCTCATCCGGAATATCAAAGAAGTAATACTTCCAATACCACAACCAACTCCAGGGATTCATCTTGTATTGATGCGGATTCCTCGGCACCACTGTAATGACGCCATCATCCCCAACCAAGTGCTCCGTAAGGAAGTCCTTATGCACTTCGTCCAACGAAATCTCAATTCCGTTTTCAACCTCAGTTTTGGAAAGCTGACGACCGCTCTCAGTCGAGATTGCAAACGCAACACCTACTTTATTTTCATACAATGTATGCTTTGGTGCTTGTCCTCCTACTCCGGTTGCCCCGATTCCATAGTTTTCCTTTAGCACGGTATATTTGGCGGTTGCGCTCGTTCCTTCTGCAATCGCACAAGTCACTTCTACCTCCAAATCATTTGCTGCGGTAGCAGACAATCCCGTTGCATTGGGAGTATAGACCAGTGCACCATCCTCTGTGTATTCCGTTGTACCGGTATTACCGTCAGGTTTGGCAGTAATCGTTGCACCCAAGGTTTTTACCGTTTCCGAATCGGTAATCGCTTCTCCGTCCGCTGTAAATCGGAATACAATTTGAAGATCTTTATTTGTGCCAATTTCATCATACTTCACACTCTGAACGTTGTTCGCATATTCCGCAGTGATACCGTACTCGACTTGTTCCACCGTATATGTAGCAGTCGCACTAGTCCCATCCGGAAGGGCGCAAGTAACTTCCACCGGTACTGCTTCTTTATCCGCAGAAGACATACTCGTTGCATTTGGAGTAAATACCAATGCACCATCCTCCGCATATTCCACTGTACCGGTATTACCGTCAGGTTTGGCAGTAATCGTTGCACCCAGTTTTTTTACTGCTTCCGGATCGGTAACAGGAGTCCCATTTGCAGTAAAGCGGAACAGCAGTTGAAGATCGGTATTTGCACCAATGTCATTGAACTTCACACTTTGAACATCGTTTTTATATTCCGAAGAAATCCCATACTCAATGTACTCAACCGGGGTGAATTCCACAACATAAGTAATGGGCGAAAATCCCGGAATAGAAACTTCACCTTTCAGCGTTGTCGGCACGTGTTGAAGTTCATGTTCCTCCAATGCCATCTCACTACCCGTACTTTCTTTCACCGGCTGATGATTCTCAAGAATCGCAAGATGATACGTGGTTCCCGACGGAAGCAGTGAAGGCGAAATCTCTTTATCTGTATTCATTTCATACAGTTTACACGAAATCTTAACCTTATCACGACTTTTCGCATTTACAAGATCGTTGAAGTTTTTGACCTCGTTTCCGTTGAGGCTTACGTTCATACGCACTTCCAACGCCGGCTCATAAAGGATTGCCACCTTACTCCAATCCACAGGTTTATCAAATAAGATGCGATATGTTCCCGAACCGATAGCTTTGTTCGAATCGCCGAGCAAGAATGCACTTCCGTTTAAATCATTAAAGTTCGGATAATTTAACAATGCCTGTCTGGCAATTGAAATGGGATCGGTCTTCTCCTCTTTTTCATTGATTTTGTATGCATCCAGCACTTTTATATCACTGGAGTTTGCAATCACGGCAATATTCAGCAGCGGCACAGCAGCAGAAGAAACCTGCACAGTCTTATCATCAATCTTTTTCAGTTCATTTCCTGTCAGTCTGTTTCTTCCCGAAACCTTGTCTGCCATTTGTGCCATTCTGCCTGTGATCTCACTGGCAGTTTGCGCTCTATACGGAGTAATTCCGAGATCTGCATTCGCCTGTGGAGCAAAAATACTTTTCCCTATTGCAAGATAGGTAATCTGCATATGTGTTCCGTTCGGCATAGCGGTTTGTGCAAACTTGGAGAATTCCAAATCCAAAAACTGCTGTTTTTGCACATCATTCATCTTCTGTTTGTCAAACACATCGAAATCGCCATCGGTGATAACCACCAGCCAATATTGGGTGTTGGGATTGTTATCCTTCGCCTGAAGGAGTTTGTTATAGGCAGTCTCAACTGCAGCCCACGGTGTCGAGCCTTTTTTTGTGCGGCTTCGAATGTTATTCACCGAATTCTGAATGCCGTTTGCAGTCAGGTCAATCTTAGGTGGAACAAGTTTTGGATTATCTTCCACATCGCTCATATATGTAATATACAACTGATCTTCACTGTTGAGCATACCGCAAAATGCCTGCATCGCATAGTTTGCGTACGCCCATTTTTCTCCGTTGCCCTCTTTCATACTTCCCGAATCATCGTAAACCACAGAAACAATCTTGCGTATATACATAGATTCCGCCGATGCGGTATATGGCATACTTGCAAATATTGAGCACACGCAAAACAGTGCCAGCACAAACGAAATCGCCCTTTTCACACAATCCCCTACTTTCGTGTTTTTATGCGAATTAACATACCAATTCGCCATTATATACTATTATTCAACATTATAGTATAAAACTCATATTAAGTCAACATTTACAATATATTTTACACAAAAAAGGACGTCGTTTCCGACGTCCTGGATTTTACTGTCCCACAATACTTTCGAACAATTCCCGATCTGCATCTGAGAGGTTGGGGTCCCGCTCCAAAGCAGCGGAAGCCACAGCAGCCACGGATCTTGAGGTAAAACTCTCTCCATACACCACATCGCCGCTGTCCAAAATCGCATAGGCACGTGCGGTGTATTCTCTTGTATAATTCTGCGGTTTGATGTTGGTGATAACCGCAGTAAACGTCACGCTGTCCTCATCCTCGGCATAGAGATATTTCGCCTCAACTTTGGCCACAGTGTGTCCACACAACTCGGCACCGATTTTGAGTTCCGAAACATCGGTGAGGTCCGCCGTCGGGATAAGCACCATGCCGTATTCGACGACCGCCTCGTTCTTTTTCATACTCGAAATAAAGCGCAGGCCCATCGCACCTTTTGTACGGATTTGCGCACCGTTTACGGTTGAAAGCTCCACTGTGCTCGGCTGATACCCGGTCTCACTCAACGCAGGGTAGACATACGGGTATCCGTACCCCCAGTTGGTCAGTGCCACATGCTCGGAAAACAGCACATCTTCTCCGCACAGGAAATAGGTGGTATCCGCACTGCGTCCCAAGTCATCCCAGGTGGTATCCACTGCGTACCAAGCCCCATCCTCCATGCGGACATAGTTCCACATATGTCCCACATCGAAACTCTCGCCCTGTACCAAGATACACGGGATTTCATATTCATCGCACAGCGCCTTATACAGTTTGGAGTATCCTGCGCACACGGAGACCCCGTCAACCAACGCACTGTAAACCGTCTGATATTTGCGTGGGGTAAGATCCCCGTCGGCGTATTCCACCGTATCGCACACATACTCCTGTAAAATACTCACGGTTTCATAGCGGTTTGCAGCGTCATCGATATGGTATTCTTCCTCCAACACCGCAACCGCATCTGCGATTCCCGATTGGAAATCCGAGAGTGTTCCGGTCTCTGCCGCCGCAGTAATCGAATCGTCTTTGAGACGGAAGGTGATGTCGTTGAGGTGCAACGTCCCCACCCCGACCGAGCCACTCCAAAGCACCGAATAAGAAAGCGGTGTTCCAACCGAAAAGGTTTGGTTGGTCAGCCAGGAAAGACACACTTCATCCTGCAAAAGCCCGGAAAGTGCCGGCAAGATCAGCGCCACTTTTTCCTGGCAGTATTCGTCTACTTTTGCCATCGTTTCGGCATCAACCGAAACATTTCCACCGGAATCACGCACAAAGGTGGCATCCCACTTCTGCGAGAATCCCAACGGCACAACTGCGGTCAAATCGGTCTCCTGTTCGCTTCCCAAAGCGCTGGAATTGATCGCATCATAAATGGTAAGATAGTCCCCGTCGAGTTGCTCACGGTACTCCTCACCCGTGAATTCCCCACGGGCAAACACCGCAAAGTCACTCTTCTCCAACGTGAGATAAATCTCCTCGGTGGGGAGGATTCCGGTTTCCACATCCGTTGCAACCGCTGTGCCAAACAAACACAGCACCACGGTCAACAATAGGAACAATTTGCGTTTCATGCGTTCATCTCCTCAAAAAACTTGGTGATTGCATCCTGCTCTCCAACCAATTTCCCTTGGGTAAAGTTCGGCTTGCCGCCGCCTTTCCCGGAAAATGCGGCATTCAAGGCACGGGTCAAGTCCCCGGCACCCTCACCACGGACCATGTACTCCCCACTCAAAGCAAACAGTGCGGTGCCATCCGATAACCCGTTGATGATGGAGCGCAGTGCGTCAAACCCCGCCTCGGGCAGGAATCCAACCGCCCATGCCCCGATTTGGGTGACCTCCAGCCCGGACTTTGCCAAATCCGCCTTGAGTGCGGAAATCTCGCCTTTTGCGGCGGAAATCTCGCCGAGGAGTTTTTCCACCGCCTCCACCACCCCGTCACGTGGGGCGCTGAGCAACTTCATCAGTTTTCGCACATCTGCGTGTAATCCGCAGTAGTCGTTGTATGCGGTCTTTCCGCAAATCATGGTGATGCGCACACCGCCCTTGTGCGGCGTGACGTCTAAAATCTTAATGCACCCGATTTCGCCGGTAGATGCCACGTGCGGCGCACAGCAGGCGCAAACATCGTAACCCTCAACCGTCACAATACGAACCCCCTCGGAAAGGTCCAGCTTACTGCGGTACTCCAACTCCTCCGGATGCTCCGGATACGACACGGTCACTGCACGGTTTTCATACACCGCACGGTTTGCAAGTGCTTCCACCTCGGCGGCTTGCTCGAGGCTCAACGGCCCGTCAAAATCAAAGGTGAGACAGTCAGCCCCCATGTGGAAGCCCACATTGTTGTAGCCGTACTTCTCGTGGATGATACCGCTCACCAAATGCTCGCCCGTGTGGTTTTGCATCCGCTCAAATCGGGTCTCCCAATCGATCACTCCGTGAACACATCCTGCAAGCGGTGCGCTTACTGTGTGAACAATCACACCGTCACACTCCTGCACGTCCAGAACCTCCGCCTCGCCCAAAACACCGAGGTCTGCCGCCTGACCGCCCCCTTCGGGGAAGAATGCGGTACGGGAAAGCACCACTGCAAACTTGCCGTTTTTCTCCTCGCAGGAGAGCACCTCTGCATCAAATTCCTTCAAATATGCGTTGTCATATAACTTTTCTGTCATGATTTACTCCACGATTCCGCTTCCTTCCACCGGTGCAAATACCTCCGCACCCATGGGCAGCCCATTTTTCTCATAATAATGCGCTTTCAAGAACGCCAAAACATCCTGTGTATGCGCCTTTTCCACCAGTGCCATGATACAACCGCCAAGCCCTGCGCCCGAAAGCTGTACCCCGAGGACCCCCGCCTGCTCATGCAGAGCGTCTACCAAATCGTCGATGACCGGGGTCGAGCACGCATACCCGCCCGGCTGCATCCACAACTGCGCAGAAAGCACCTTTTCCGGGTCCTGACTCCCCAACGCCGCAATCTGGCGATAGAGATACAGATCACTTGCTGAACAGTCATAGGCGACGCCGTTTTTCGTGACACGGTCTCCATCATGACTGATGTCCATAAGTTTCCCAAGCAGCTCATAATCCTTGTTTTTGAGGAGATCCATGCACTTTTCCGCACGCTCACACTCAGCGATTCCGTAGAGGATGACCGAGCGAATCTCATAAAACTCCGGTGCCGCATGGCTCTTGCAAATGCGGTCGATCTTCTCGTGATAGCGTTCGGGAAGTGCCGCATAAATCTCGGAGATGGTCATGCGCTCAGGCAGGGTGAGCAGCATTTCGTAAATCACGCTGGACGGCACCTGCAAGGTCTTGGGATTGATGTTTTTTAAGAACTTCATCTTCTCCCGATACTGCGGGAATGCCTCATACAGCAGCATGAATCCGAATTCATAACTCGCCACTCGCTGATTGAACTGGTCCTTTGCCCCTGCACTCTTTTTCGCATCCACGTAAGAGTTGATGACCACCATGTCATATTCATCCGGGAACGGGATGCTCTCACAAATCTCAAACGGGCAGAAGGAAATGTGCGTGATTTTGCCGCGTTTTCCGCTCTTCATGGCGGCGTGGTCGCCCGCACCTCCACGGCTGCCCACAAACCATTCCCCCTCGCCGCACAGGTGAATAAACTCCTGCGCTTTGAGCTCGGTGCCCGAGAGTGCCACTGCAGCTTCCATAGTGGAAACCACAAGCGCAGAGGAGGAGGAAAGCCCTGCCGCCATCGGGATATTGCCCGAGAACATCAGATTCATTCCGGTAAGCGGGGTGTGCTTCTCCTTGAGCTGCAGACGCAAAACCCCTGCCTTGATGTAGTTGGACCAATCCCCTTTGTTGTCGGTCACCATTCGGGTAATTTCGTCGGATTCGATGAAATCCACCCAGTTTGCGGTCTCATATTTTTTCATACAATCCGAGATGGAAAACTCCCGCTTCGGGAAGTTTTCCTTCAGATTTGCAATTTTCACGGTATCATCCGAGCGTTTCCCCGCAACCAAAAGCATCTCACGGTTGATGGAAATCACGTTGATGCTTCCGCCACGGTGCTCAATGTGCCGACCCATGAGATTCACTCTGCCCGGCGCACGGGAAATCACCACTTCCCCGTCCCCGTACTCTGCGAGATACCCCTCAAGGACCGCACGGTAAGCGGCTTTGCGCTCGGAAACATTTTCCGCCCCGTAAATCCGTGCGAGGGTGTCGTCCATCCCGTCAAGGGCAGAAAGCCACTCACTCGCCGTGCGCAAAGACTGCACCTGCGGAATGAAATACTGCTCCAGTCCCAAAAGGTCCTCCATGGTGGAGAATGTGAGCAGGGATTCCTTGTCGGTCACATGGACGGTCTTTGCCCCGCCCGTCTGTGCCAATGTATTCACCGCATCGGTCAAATACACTTCGCCCTGGACATTGGTCGCCCCCACACCGCTGAGTGCTTGTGTGAGCAGGCGGCTGTCCATCAAATAGGTTGCGGTATTGATTGCACCCGAAGAGAGAATCTCCTCGGGGGTAAATTCATTTTCTCCCAAACGATAGGTGGGAGTGCCATTCGCCGCACGAAGCTGTGCCGCTTTCTTTTCGGAAAGTCCTTGCTCGCAAATAATGTCCTCGGCGGCCTCTCCTCTTGCCACACGGCAAGCAAGCACATCCATGTGCTCCACAATCCCGTGCACTTTTCCGTCACGGATGACAATTCTGCCGCCAAAACGGTTGTATTCCTCTGGTTGGGTGGCAAATACGCACGGGACATTTTCTTCCTCATACACCCGCAACAGTTCTTCCACCACACCGGATGCAATGATCTTGTCCCCCATCGCAATGAGGACAGGCCCCTCCTCGCCCGATGCCGCCATGGCACGCAGACCGTAGAGCGCAGCGTTTCCGGTCCCCAACTGCTCGGGCTGATACGCAAAGGTCACCCCGGGCTCGTTTGCAAGGGTTTTCATCACGTCCTCGGCACGGTGTCCGACCACCACGATAAAACGGGTCACACCCGCACTTCTCATCCGATCCATCAGACGGATGACCGCAGGCACTCCCGCAATTTTTTGGCATACCTTGTGTGTCGAGGTCTCCCCCATACGGGAGCCTTTTCCTGCACACAACAAAATACAAACCGGCTTTTTCATAAGCGAACTCCTATCTCAGTTTTGACCGCTCAAAACTGTTCATATCGCACCACCTCGTCCATCGGACGAACGGTGCTGTGTAACGGAAGCGGTGCGGCTTCCTCACTCGGATATCCCATCACCAAAAGCGCCAGCGGCTCCACCTCATTCGGGATGTGAAACGCCGCTCGCATTGCCGCCGGGTCAAAGTGCATCACCCAACAGCAACCCACACCCAAATCATGTGCGGCAAGCATCAAATGCGTTGCCACAATTGCGGCATCCACCGGTGCAGAGTGCGCTCCGTCATACGGACGGGTCCAAGTCTCGCTGCGGTGGTAACACACCAGCATCGCAGTCGGTGCGCCAAACCCGCACTTGGTGCAGGAAGACAACTTCTCAATCGATTCATCGGTATTGAGCACTAAAATACGTTGCGGCTGGTAGTTGCACCCGGTGGGCGCTTTGTGTCCCGCCGCCAAAATGCGGTCGATCACCTCCTGTCCCAAATGCTCGGGACGAAAGGAGCGCACCGAATACCGCTCTTCAATCAATTTCTGAAACTCCATCTGCTCGCCTGACCCTATCTCTGCCACCAATGGTACACCTGTGCGGTGGAAACCATGGTACAGCCCATTTTATGATAAAACTTCATTGCGCTGAAATTCTGCAGCTGAGTCCCCACATGAATCTCCCGTGCGCCCAGATGCCGTGCCTCTCGCTCCAGCACCTGCCACATGAGGGTCCCAAGCCCGCTCTTCTGATGCTCAGGCGAGACCGCAATCAGCTCCAACACCAGCGCATTTCCATCAATATGGAAGAGAGAAAATGCATCCGAATCCCCCAGCACTACAAAGTATTTCCCATACTGGTTGTATGCATTCTTCACCCATTCCCGATACACGTTACCGCCGCCCAGGGCACGCAGTTTCGGGTCCTGGGTAAATCTCGACACGGTGAATGCGCTCTCCGCAAGTGCGGTGAGCTTGTCATTCCCCGGATACCGCTCGGTCGCATTGACCCCTTTTTGATGTGCTCCGGGCAGTTTCTTCACAAACTGCACATTGACATCCACCAGTTTCCCCCGGGTCATGTTTGCAATGAGTTCTCCGTTTTGATCGTCCATGTCATGATTGACAAGGGTAATCATATCCATGGTTTTGAGGGTGGCGAGATGGAGTTCAAAATCCGGCTCGCTCACCGTACCGTTTAAATCAATTCTGCCGCACTCGACCCCGAAGAAGTCCGAGTCCCACTTGAGTCTTTGAGAACGAATCATGTCAAAGCCTCCTTAAAAACTTTTCAGATATTTCTGCTGTTCCCGAGTCAGGGTGTCAATGCGCATTCCCAAGCTCTGAAGCTTGATGAGGGAAATCCGCTCATCCACATCCTCGGGTACACGGTAAAGATCCGGCTCCAAATCCCGTCCGGTCTCTGCCAGGTGCTTGAGCGCAAGTGCCTGCACCGCAAAGGAAAGGTCCATGATCTCGGCAGGATGCCCGTCGCCCAGGACCAGGTTGACCAGTCTGCCCACACCCAACAGGTGCAGCACTTTTCCGTTTTCATAAGTATAAGAATGAATGTTGCGGCGGGTCTCGCAAATCTCGGTGACCCCTTGCGCCAAATCATCCAGATTGATTTCCACATTAAAATGCCCTGCATTGGAGAGCATCGCACCGCTCTTCATGCGGTCGAAATGCTCTTTGGTGAGCACGTCCTTGCACCCGGTCACAGTGACGAAAATATCTCCGATTTCCGCCGCCTCGATCATGGGCATCACGGTAAAGCCGTCGGAGACCGCCGAAATCGCCTTGACCGCATCCACTTCACACACCACAACACGTGCGCCAAGCCCACGGGCACGCTTTGCCACGCCCGAGCCGCAGTCGCCATAGCCCGCAACTACCACGCACTTCCCTGCAATCATGACATTGGTACCACGCATAATGCCGTCCCAAACCGACTGACCCGTGCCGTGGTGATTATCAAACAAATGCTTGCACGCTGCGTTGTTGACCGCAAGCATCGGAAATTCCAGTTTCCCCTGCTCACTGCGTGCGACCAAGCGGGAAATCCCGGTTGTGGTCTCTTCACAGCCGCCAATGACACGCACCGAGAACGGATGGGCTTCTCCGTGGAGCAAATTCACCAGGTCTCCGCCGTCATCAATGAACAGGTCCGGCATACAGCGCAGGGTCTCTATGAGGTCCTTTTCGTATTCCTCCGCACTCACGCCATATCTCGCATGAACCGTGACCCCCTCGGCAGCCAACGCCGCTGCAACATCGTCCTGCGTGGAGAGCGGATTACAGCCGGTGGCATAAACCTTTGCACCCGCACGTTTTAACATGAGTGCGAGGTTTGCGGTCTTTGCCTCCATGTGAATACTCATCGCAATGGTTTTGTCTTTGAATGTGCCCTCGGAAATCAGGATTTTTTCCACTTCCTGCAAAACGGGCATGAATCTCCACACCCAATCAATCTTCTCTTTTCCCGAAGCAATCAGGCGTTTTTCTTCCTGTAAATTCATACTTTCTCCCCACTTTCGGATAGATAAGAACATTTTATCACAAATTTCCCGCATTTACAAGAAAAAAGAGAGAGTCCTTTAGGCGGCTTCCTATAGGGATGATTCGTCGAAAAGCGGAATTTCGTGCGGATAGCATCACAAAAAAAGAAGAAAAGCACCGATCATCCTGACGGATATCGGTGCTTTTTGATGCAGTATTTGCGGAAAAGGGCGGGTCAAAACCGATTCCTCCCTAAGGAAAGACACCTTAGACCCTCTCTTAAACTGTGTTTCAGTTTACTTGACAACGTTGCCGTCGAAAGAAACTTCCGCATCGGTCTTGCCGTTCCAAGTGTTACCGTCAAAGGTGATGGTACCATTGGTGCCGGATGCCTTGAAGAGTTCGCCGTCTACATCGCCTGCGGTAACGATGGTGTTACCGGTAACAGTGATGTTAGCACCTGCATTTGCAATACGAATTGCACGGTCGGTGGTGCCGTTGATCTTGTTGTTCTCAAATACGAATTCGCCAGCCATCTGGTTGGTCTGAATTGCATTGTAACCTGCATTGTTGAAGACGCAACCGGACACGGTGATGTTGTTGCCCTTCTGAATCAGGATTGCCGGATTGGACTGTTCCTTGTTGTTGAGGAAGGAGCAATTCTTCACGGTGATGTTGTCGTTGGAAACACCGGAAGTCTCAATGATGGAGAAGCGTGCACCGTTGAAGGTACAGCCATCAAGGGTCAGGTCGCTGACAGTTGCTGCATTGACAGCGGTCAAGCCTTCGGTAAAGGTGACATCCTTGAAAGTCCAACCGTCAAAGACCTTGTCACCTAAGACAAATTTGTCGAAAGTACCGCCAACGATGGTGAGGTCAGCCGGATAAGATGCATAGGTGTATGCGCCGGAGCCGAGGGTGAAGTCACCATAGCTCATGTCTTCCAGATAGACGGTGTCGCCCGGCTGTGCATTTGCGAGCTTCTTTGCAATCGCATTGGTTTCGGACTGGGTTGCATCGCCGCCCGGATAAGTAGCATCTTCGTCGTAATCATCGCCGAAGCTGTCATCTTCATACATCAACTGAGTTGCATTCACAGTGATACCAAAGGTGATCTGCGGAGCAGCGGTCCCGGTCTTGTGGTTTGCAACGTTGCCAACAGTGGTCGGCATGGTGATGCCGATGACACAGTCGGTGGAATTGCCCGGAAGCAATTCGACATCAGCAGCAAACAGGCTCTGGCCGAATGCTGCAGCGGTGAGACCTGCAAGGCTTCCTGCACGGTCAGTAAAGTCGATTGCGCTTGCATCGTTTCCGGTGTAAACTTCCAGGTAATCGGAGAGCTTGAAGGACTCTTCATAGACGTTGGTGCCTTCGAGTTCGCTTACCACGTTGGTTGCAACGTCAAGCTTTGCAGCAAGGCTGCCCACGTTCTTGATGCGAATTGCGCCGACTACGGTGTGACCCGGTTCCCACAGATCGTTTTCATCAAAGATTGCTGCATCTGCGGTCAAGTCATTCCAGGTGGTGCCGTCCAAGCTGTACTGAACTTCGATGTCCAGGTTGCCGGACTTGATGATGTTGTTAACGCTGGAAACGCTGTCGGTAAACCATGCAAAAGTGGAGCCAACGAACATGGAGATACAAACAAGCAGTGCCAGTGTCGCAGCCAAAAGTCTGCTCTTGGTTGTCTTGAACATTTCAATGTTCCTCCTTATGTAATTTCGCTGAGATACAGAGTACATTATAGCACCGTATTGTTCCTTTTTCAAGTCTTTTTGTATCAAAAAAATGTCAAGTATTTCAAAAAAAGCGGCATCCGTGCGGATGCCGCTTTTGGGTTTCTTAAATTTCTTTCGCCACTTTCTGACTCTTGTAAAGCCCGGTTCTGCCCGAAAAAAGATAGGCAATCACGCAAGCGTAGGTAAACATCAAAACCCCGCTTCCGCCAAAGAGTTCCACCGCAAGGAAAATGGATGCGGTGGGGCAGTTGACCACGCCGCAGAACATACAGGAGAGTCCGATGGCGGCGCCGAGTGCCGGGCTCATCCCCAACAGTCCGCCTGCCACACACCCGAAGGTCGCCCCGATGAAGAAGGTGGGCACAATCTCGCCCCCTTTGAATCCCGCCGCAATCGAGATTGCGGTAAACAGGATTTTGAGGAGAAACGCCTCGTAGTGTGCTTCCCCCGCAAGTGCGGCTTCGATGACCCCGGTTCCGGCGCCGTTGTAGTCGTGGCTTCCCACCAAACAGGTAAACGCAACCAACACCGCACCGCCCACAGCAGCACGGACCACCGGGTGTTTGAGGTACTTCTCGCCGAGGTGTTCCGCTCCTCGGATCGTGCTGCAAAAGAGCACATCCACGCCTGCACACAACACCGCCAACACGGTCACTTGCACAATCAGCATCAGCGAGAGTTCGGGCTGCACCACAGCGTCAAACCGCACGGGCGGAACTCCGAACCAATGCGCCACTTCATATGCCACAAACGAGGAAAGGATGCAAGGCAGCAGCGCAGAATAGCGCATATTGCCCACCACCGCCACCTCAATGGCAAAAAATGCAGCGGCAAGCGGGGTGCCAAACAAGGCGGAAAACACCGCTGCCATGCCCGCCATCACGATGATGCGCTTTTCCTCTGTACCAAGCTTCAGTGCACGCCCCAGTGTACTCCCAAGGCTTCCGCCAAGCTGCAGCGCCGCACCTTCCCGCCCGACCGACGCACCAAAGAGATGCGAGACCACCGTGGCGAGGAAAATCACAGGCGCCATCACAACCGGGACTTCTTCTTCCCCTTGCGCCGAGCGAATCACGCGGTCGGTGTCCAGCGGCGCAAATCGTTTGACCGCAAGATACAACAGTGCAAGGCAGACCCCCGCCACAGGGAGGAGCCAAATCAGCCACACCGCACCTTCCCGCACCTCGGTCACATAGTCTACCGCAAGGTGGAACAGACTTCCCACTGCGCCGCCAAAGAATCCCAGCACCAATGCAAGGGGAAAGAGTTTCAGCGTTTTAGTAAGAATCTTCTTCATTTGCATCTGCAATTCTCTCCAACACACGACTCATTACGGTGGACGCCTCCGCACGGGTCATATGCGCCTTGGGCTGGAATGCGCCCGACGCATCACGTCCCTGCAAAATCCCGTCCGCATAGCAGTATGCCACCGCTTCCTTAAACGCTTCGTCCACCTCGGCACGGTCCGGAATTTTTTCATATGCCGTGTAAGTATCCAGCTCCTTGTCCACATAGCTTTCCACAATCAGATCCAGTGCGATCTGCGCCATCTCTTCGCGGGTAAGCGGAAGATCCATCTTCTCACGTGGGAAGAGTTCTTCCTCAATGAGCCATCCGCTCACCGCCGCAGTATAGTATTTGTCCCACCACGGATCTTCCTTGCCGAAGAGCAGATTTTCTCTCGCTTCGCCAAGATACGTGCGCACCGCAACCGTAATAAACTCCGCCTTTGTCATCTGATCCTGCGGGCAGAACATCCCGTTTTCACGACCCACGATCAACCCGGCATTTGCCATGGAAATGACATTGTCATAAAACCAGTCGTCCTGCTTGACATCCGGGAAACTTGCACTCTTCGCTGTCGGGATGTTCGCATTCGAAACGGTAAACGAGAAGGTTTCCTCATCCTCCTTTGCCTGCTCGGCAAGTTTGATGTAATCAATGGTGAGGGTATTGTCCTCGATTTTGAATGCATCCAGTTTTCTGCCCGATGTCTGCTCCAACTTATCAAAGAATCGGAAGGTGTAAACAAGGCGCACATCTTCCAGCATCTCCTCCATTTCGGGATCCACTTCCATCGCTTCGTTCGATATCTTACCGGTACTCTCTTGCACAGTCAAACTCAGTGTAAGAGTTTCGCCCTCTTGCTCGAAAACAAATCGTCCAATATCCACCGTACTGTTTTCCAGTCCGTGGATGGCATTGAGGGTATCCGCAAGTTCCGCCGGATCCTCAAAGGCAAAGTTGACTTCTTCCCCGTAAAACTTAATCCCGTCGAAAACAAAAGGCTTCAGTGTCTCGAATTCTGCGTCGAATCCGGTAGTGTCGCCCTCGTTTTCTTCCAAAAACTTCCTGGTCTGTTCCACCGCCGCTTCGCTATACCCGACCTGCACAGTGCAGCTTCCCGTTCCGTCCGCTTTCATCTCTGCGTCTCCGATGCTCGCAACGCATCCCGAGAGCATCAGAACAGCGAGTAACATCGCCAGAATCTTCTTCATCCCAGTCCCTCCTTACAGTTCGATGACATCTTGAATCGGTCTGGTCTTGTATGCCCCATTCGTGAAATCCGGGATGGGAACTTCTTTTCCGGTCCGAATCGACTCTTCCGAAAGATATGCAATGCACATCCACGCCGCCGCATCATAGACATCAATGGGCATTTCACGCCCCTCTTTCAAGCAGTCGCAGAACACACGGAATTCAATGGTGTCCATCCCGCCGTGTCCCGCTTCAATCTCCTCGGGTGTGATGTCTTTCCACACTTTGGGCAAATACTTATCATAATACTGTTCCGCATTGCCCAACCGTGCTCTCATCGTGACCAACGGCTCAAAATCATGCTCCAAATCCTCGTCTGTCATCACAAGATTGGTGGTCTGCTCATACAACCCCTTGGTCCCACGCACCGTGAATTCTCTCGAATAGTAGGTCGGAAGCGTGGTATCCAGCCGCAGGGAAATGAGTTCCCCGTTTTCACAGGTAATCAGGGTTTCGACAATATCGCCCTGTCGGAACACTCTCCCCTGAAGCTCGGGCAAATCGTCTCTCGTTTCAAGATATGCAGAAAGCCCTTTCGCTGCACTTGAGCGGGAAACCAGGCTCACCATGCGGTTTCCTCGGTTGATGCCGAGAAGCTTTGCAATCGGTCCCAAATCGTGGGTGGGGTAGTTGTCACGGTTGCGGGTCGAGTATTCTCCCAAGCGATAATGACGGTTTTTTCCCCCGTAGGAAACCTCTTCTCTCAAATCGTGCATATACGCACCGTGGCAGTACACCGCCTCGCCCAAAACACCCGCACGGTAAAGTGCGGTTGCAAACAGTTCGTCTTTCCCGAAGCAGCAGTTTTCCATCAACATAAACGGGGTCCGGGTCCGCTCCCATGTCTCGATGAGCGCACGGCACTCACCCTCGTCATAGACCGAGCCCACTTCCATTGCAACCGCAATTCCCTTTTCCAACGCCAAAAGAGTCACCGGGATATGCGCTTCCCAACTCGTGGAAACCAGCGCCGCATCGGGTTTTTCAGCATCAAACAACGCTTCTGCGGATGCATACACCTTAGGTGCAACCCCTCGTTTTTCCGCCACTTTCGCAGCAAGATGCTCTGCCTTATCGGTATACGGGTCAAACACCCCGCACACTTCCACATCTGCCAAATTGCAGAGAATATCCAAAGTCAAACCGGTGCCACGGCAGCCCGCACCGCACACCGCAAATCGAATCGTTTTCATTTCCTCACGTCCTTTCATGCCCATTGTATCATCCACACCCCCCTCACGCAAGACTTTTTTGTTGCAAAATTTAGCGCAAAATGTTAGAATGATTCTATCTGTAAAATCAAAGGAGAATCACCATGAAAAAGCGACTTTCAGCACTTCTTCTTGTCCTTGTCATGACCCTCGCATTGCTCCCCTCAACCTTTGCGGTCACGGCAGACACCGAAACCTCGTATCAGTTCAACTTCATGCGCCTGCGCTACGGGGAGTGGTCGAATTCCGCCTACCATCCGCATCAGGTCACCTCGTGGGGTTGGGAGGAACTTTCGGAAAACTTCCACAACTATGCCACCGCCCCCTACCGCTTCTTTGGGAAAAGCGAGGGCGCAACCTGGTCATGGCAGCCCGCCTCTGCAAACCTGCCTGAATTCGGCCCCTACTTCACAGGCACTCCGGGCGAATGGGTTGGCTGGACGTTGCGCACCGCAACGAGCGGCTACTTCATCCCCTCTGTCACCTTCGCAGGTGTTTCCAACGGCGGTAACTTCGATGTCTACCTCGCTCCCATCGGTGTATCCGACCCGATGGCAGAGGAGTATTACATCGGTCAGATGAACACCTACGCCTCCAAAGTCACCTATCAGCAGAACGCCACCATGAACACGGTCGCACTTCCCGCAGGTGATTACTCCTTTATCATGAAAATCTCCGAGGGTCAGTCCTCGGCCACTCAATGGGTCAGTGCGGTCACCTTGACCCCGACCGCAGGGGATTGGCTGGACGTCACGTTTGATGCGGTCTCTCTGAATAAGGAAGAGACCCCGACTGCGACCGTTGCCCTCCCCTCCGATTGGGACACCTATACCGTGATTTCACAAAACCCGAGCGTTGCAACCGCAGTTAGAGTCGGAAACAGCATCACCATTCAAGCCAACGCAACCGGCACCGCTTCGGTTTATGTATTCGGCACCAAGGGCAGTTACCGGGGCGGATCTGTGATTCCGGTCACGGTCACAGGTGCGACTGCAATCCCGAGTGAAAACGTTGCCATCAAGACCCGCACAACCTACATCACCGAGCAAAAACGTGCGGCAGCGCAGGAGAATATCAAAAAATACGATTGGGCGAAGTCTCAGGCGCAGAACATGATTACCGCTGCCAACAGATTCGTGGATGATTGGGACTGGCTTTGGAACTTCATCACTTCACAGGACCTGCCCCGTGGCGCCGTAGTCACCGGCAGAAACGACCCGGATATGTACAACTGCCACTACTGTGGGACCAACCTCTCCGAGTACACGTCTCAGTTCTATCCATGGCTGTACGATGTGGTAAATTCTCCTTGGAAGATCAAGTGCCCCGCCTGCGCCCGTGAATTCCCGTCCAATGACTTTTCGAAATTCTATGAGGCAGGCATCAACGAGCACGGCTGGTTTGATTATCAAAAGGCAAAAACCGACGGTGCAAAGTATTTGACCAACGACCTCTATCCGGAAAAAGGTACGGGTTGGGGCGTAGATGACGGCTACGGCTATGTCCTCTCGGAAAAAATCATCCCGCAAGCAGGCTATGCGGCGCAAAACCGCATCCATTCCTACATTGCATATTACAACCACTGGGCGGTCTGGTACGGCGGCTCGGTGCGCAACATCCTGGGTGCGCTGGGTCATGCCTACGTCTACACCGGTGACTTAAAATACGGACGTGCGGGTGCGATCATGCTCGACCGCATTGCAGACGTCTACCCGGATATGTACGTTGGCGAGTACTTCCCGCTCTTCTTAAACTCGGACTTCGGCACTCCACGCGGCAGAATCGTGGGCGGCATTTGGGAAACCGGCATGGCACGTGATCTTGCCATGTATTACGACTTCTTCTTCCCCGCATACGACGATGCGGAAGTGGTGAAATACCTCGCCGCCAAGGCAGAGACCTACTCGCTTTCCGATGCACGCAACGACACCGCAGGCGGTGTCGGCAATAACAAATCCACCCCGAAGCTCATCCGCCAAAACATCGAAAACGGACTGCTCCGTGAAATCATCGACGGCGTCCGTGTAGAGAATAAAATCTACGGTAACCAGGGCATGCACCAATCCACCGCAACCATGGCGGCGGTGGTGCTCGACTCCCCCACCGAAACCACCGATACCTTAAATTGGGTCATGGGCTCGGGCGGCAACGTCACAAGCGACCTTCTCTCCACCATCAACCGTGACGGCCAGGGCGACGAGGCGGCTCCGGGCTATTCGGACACCTGGATTTCTTCTTACTCAGGCATTGTGGATGCGCTGGAATCCTACGACGGATATTCGGGCGCAAGTCTTTACGATAACCCAAAATTCGTAAAACTCGTTAAGACCAATCTCCCGCTCACCCTGATACGCAGCGGCACCGCCCCGATCGGTGACTCGGGCTGTCTTGCGAACAAGACGATCAACGTTGCGGCGAGCCGCCTCATCCCCACCTTCCTGCAAACCAAGGACGTGGAAATCGGCCAGTTCCTCTATTTCTTAAACGGCAACTCGCCGTACGGCATTCAGGCGGATATCTTCACCCCTGCAACCGACCTTGCAAGCGAGATCAAAAAAATCATCGATACCCACGGCGAATATCCGTTTGACGAATCTGATGCCATGACAGGCTCTTTCTCCTTCTATGCACTTCGTGACGGTACCCTCACCGACACAAAAAACACCCAGCGTGATTTCTGGATGTACTTCGGGCGCACCACCAACCACGGCCATCCCGCAGTACTCAATATCGGCATGGATGCCTACGGTGTCCCGATGCTGAGTGACTTTGGTTATCCGGAAAACACCCTTGGAATCCCCCGTACCTTAAACTGGGATACCTCCACCATCATTCACAACACGGTGCAAGTCAACGATACACCGCAGAGTGAGGTCACAACCGGTACCGCACTCCACTTTGACGGAGACAACAACGGCAGAGTCCAGATCATGGACGCACGCAACACCGCTGCCTACTCGGCAACCAGCGAATTCCGCCGCACCACGGTCATGGTGGATTTTGACGAATCGGTCAGCTACGGTGTGGATTTCTTCCGTGTCACAGGCGGAAACACCCATACCTTCGCCCTCCATCCGGTCTCCAACACCGAGCCGACAGCCGAGGGTCTGACCTTCACCAAACAGACAAGCGGCACCTATGCAGGTCCGGGTGTTGCATACGGAAACTATGCGAAGACAAGCGGGTATGACGGCTTCTACGACGTATCCCATGCTACCCCGTCGGGTGTGTATAGTTTGGACTATAAAATCAACAATTTCCGTAGCTTTAACACCGGTGCAGCCAACCCGCACCTCAAAATCACCCAGCTGTCCGACTTTACCCCGACGCAAGTCTCCATCGCCTCGGCAGAGCCTCCGAAAAACAGCGGAAACCCGTCGATGGTAAAATCCCTGTTGGTCAAACGCACGGGAAGCAGCCTGGATTCCCTCTTCACCACCGTGCTTCAGCCGTATGACACCACCCCGTATATCGCAAAAAGCGAAGTCGTACCGATCACGCTCATGAGCGGAACTCCCGCCTCCACCGATAAGGCGTACGCAGTCAAGGTCACCATGAAAAACGGACGAGTCGATTACATCGTCTATGCCACCAACAATACGGTCACCTACCGTGTGGACGACAAATTCGATTTCTGCGGTTTTGTTGGCGTCATGACCTATGAGGACGGCATCAACACCTACTCCTACCTCTCGCATGGCACTCGTATCGGCGACCTTACCCACTATACCCAGTATTCCGGCACAGTGCGTGACTTCACCAAGACCCTGTCGTTTGACAACTCCATCACCGTCACCTCGAATACCCCGATTGATGTAGACGAGGTCCGTGGCCGCTACATGTTTGTAAACGGCAATACGCACTCCTACCAGATCAAAAATGCCACCGAAAATGCGGACGGCACCTATACCTTCGACATCGGCGATTTCTCCCTCGTCACAGGAACTTCCTCCTACGAGATCGCAGCAGGAAACTCCTTTACCATCCCGGTCAGCAAAGAGTATGAGTACAAGCCGGTCGAGTTAAAAACGGTCAACGGTGCACAGATCCGTACCACGGGTGCGCAAGGGTTGCGCTTCATCTCCACCATCGACAAATCCGCTGTGGACTTTGAAAATGTGGTGGAATACGGTACAGTCCTCATCCCCACCGCAGACCTTGATCAACTCTCCGACCTGAAAATCGGTGCGACCCTCAAGGGTCACACGGTCGCAAAAGTCCCGGCAAAGAACATCTACGCAGAGGACGAAAGCACCATCACCTTCACTGCGGTCATCACCAACATTGCACAGAAAAACTTTGCTCGTGAATACACCGCCCGAGCCTATGCCATCATGGAGAACGGAAGCGTCGTCTACGGCGACACCTCCGCCTCCCGCTCGGTCTATGCGGTCGCAAAGAAAGGCCTTGAGGTGGGCACAGAGAGCGAAGAAATCCTCGCACTCTTCGCCTACATCGTGGATGCGGTCGAAAACTACTACGGCGACAACGACGCATCGTGGCCCTGGGAATGATCCATCACATCAACAAAAAGAGAGAGAGTTTCAACTCTCTCTTTTTTATTGCGAAAAGTCCGATTCCATGCTACAATCAAAGTATCCAAACAAGAAGGGAGATTTTGGTATGAAAAAGCGAATTTTTGTGTTTCTTTCAGTCCTTGCCATCCTGCTCTCGCTGCTCTCCGCAGTTGCAGTGCAAGCTGACACCTCAACCAAATATCATTTCAATTTCATGCGCTTGCGCACAGGAAGTTGGTCCACTGCGGCATACCAGCCAAACCAGGTCACCACCTGGGGTTGGGAAAACTCTTCCTCAAACCACATGAATTACATCACCGACCCGTTTATCTACTACGGCACCTCAGCAGGTGCCAGCTGGAGTTGGGTCTCCTCCTCTGCCAACCTGCCCGAATTCGGTCCCTACTTCATTGGGGACTCGGGCGAATGGGTGGGCTGGACCGTGCGTACCGCAACAAGCGGCTACTTCACCCCCACCGTCACCTTTGCAGGGGTCACCAACGGCGGTAAATTCGACGCCTACCTCGCACCGGTGGGTGCAGAAGACCCCATGGCAGAAGAATATTACCTGGGTCAGTTTCACACCAAAACCGAAGAACTCCTCTACCAACAAACCGCAACACTTGCCTCGGTCGCACTGCCGGCAGGTGATTACACGTTCCTCATGAAAATCTCCGAGGGTCAAACCCAGGTGGCCCAGTGGGTGAGCGCACTCACACTTACCCCAACCGCAGGGGACTGGCTGGATGTGAATTTTGATTCCATCACCCTTGACATCGACGAAGAGAAAACCCTCACCCTGCCCGAACTTGACTCTCTCACCGTGATTGCCCAGACCCCCACGGTTGCAGCTGCAACCGTCCGGGGCAGCACCCTCACAGTCAAGGGGCTTGCCGCCGGGACCGCCTCGGTCTATCTTTCCGGCACCAAAGGCACATCCAAAGGCGGAATCGTGATTCCGGTCTCGGTCGCAGGTGCAGCCACCCCCGACACCCCGTCGGGAAGCACCACCAAAACCCGCCCCACCTACATCACCGAGGAAAAGCGCACCGCCGCACAGGAGAATATCAAGAATTATTCCTGGGCAAAAGAAGAGGCGCAAATCGCATTTTGGACCGCAGACGAATACGTGGATGATTGGGACTGGGCGTGGAATCTCATCACCTCGCAGGATTTGCCCCGTGGCATCCATGTCACCACACGCTGGGACCCGGAACTCTACAACTGTCATTACTGCGGCGTCAATACCATGGAACACACAGGCGAGTTCTATGCGTGGACATTCGATGTGGTAAACTTCCCGTGGAAAATCCAATGCCCGAACTGTAGGCGCCGCTTCCCGTCAAACGACTTTGCGAAATTCTACCAAGCCGGCATCAACGAGCACGGCTGGTTTGACTATGAAAAAGCAAAAAAAGACGGCGCAGAGTACTTAACCAATAGTTCCTTTCCCGAAAAGGATGAGCATCTCGACCTGAAAGGCAACGTGGTAAACGAAGGCATCCACGGTTGGGGTGTGGACGATGGCTTCGGCTATGTCACAAACGAAACCTACCAAATGTACCTCGGCTACGGCACCGCCTACCGCCGCCACATGTATATTTCCTACTACAATCACTGGGCGCTTTGGTATCGGGATGCCGACATGGTCCCCGAAGGCGGTAAAATCACCCAAATCTTAGACGCCCTCGGCAAAGCCTATGCCTATACCGGCGATTTGAAATACGGCAGAGTGGGTGCGATCATGATGGACCGCATTGCGGACGTGTAC
This sequence comes from Oscillospiraceae bacterium, assembly GCA_017421025.1. Lineage (GTDB taxonomy): Bacteria > Bacillota > Clostridia > Oscillospirales > JAAYXM01 > SIG510. The sequence goes on along the minus strand of JAFQME010000024.1, from coordinate 45,804 downwards.
CCGGATATGTACGTATCCGACTACTTCCCCACCCTCTCCAACTCCGACTTCAACACCGCACGCGGCAGAATCGTGGGCGGTATTTGGGAAACCGCTCTCGCCCGTGACCTGTGTATGTACTACGACTACTTCTACCCCGCCTTTGACGATGCTGAGGTGGTAAACTACCTCGCAAGCAAAGCATCCACCTACTCCCTCGCCGATGCCCGTGGTGCGCACGGGTCCGCGCTCGAGGGCAAAGGCGGTGTGGGAAACGACAAATCCACCCCCGCAAAAATCCGCTCCAACATCGAAAACGGACTCCTCCGAGGGGTGTTAAACGGGGTCCGTGTTGAAAACGAAATCTACGGCAACAACGGCATGCATCAATCCACCGTTGCCATGGCGGCTGTGGTGCTCGACTCCGCAAGTGAAACCCCGTCCCACCTCTCCTGGGTCATGGGCTCGGGCGGCAGCATCACCTCAAGTCTCCTTTCCACCATCAACCGTGACGGTCAAGGCGAAGAAGCCGCCCCGGGCTATTCGAATACCTGGGTCAATTCGTACTCCGCCATTGTGGATGCGGTGGATTCCTACGACGGATACTCGGGTGCAAATCTCTATGCGTATCCGAAATTTGTCAAACTCTTAAAAACCAACTTCCCGCTCACCCTGTGCCGCAACGGCACCGCCCCCATTGGGGACTCGGGCGGTTTTGCAAACAACGAATTCGCCCTCTCCACCGACCGCCTCGCCACCGCATTTCTGCGGACGGGTGATGTGGAAATCGGCCAGTACCTGTATTTCTTAAACGGCAACAAATCGACCGGCATCAAAGGCGACATTTTCACTTCAGGAAGCGACCTTGCAGGCGATGTACAAACAATCATCGACAAACATGGCGAGTATCCGTTTGATGAATCCGATGCCATGACCGGCTCGTTCGGCTTCTATGCTCTGCGTGACGGTACCAAAAACAGCACAACCAACACCCAGCGTGATTTCTGGATGTACTTCGGCCGTACCACCAACCACGGCCATCCTGCGGTACTCAACATCGGCATGGATGCATTTGGGATTCCGATGCTGAGCGACTTCGGATACCCCGAATCCACCTCGGGCACTCCCCGTACCCTCAACTGGGACCGCTCCACCATCATCCACAACACGGTGCAGGTCAACAATACCAAACAGCTTGCGGTCACAAGCGGCACCGCCCTCAATTTTGACGGCAACAACGATGGTCGTGTTCAGGTCATGGACGCACGCAACACCGCCGCCTACTCGGCAACCAGCGAATTCCGCCGCACCACTGTCATGGTGGATTATGACGACACGGTCAGCTACGGTGTGGACTTCTTCCGTGTCCGTGGCGGCACGACGCACACCTTCGCTCTCCACCCCGCATCCAAAACCGCACCGACCGCCGAAGGTCTCACCTTTACCAAGCAGGCGAGCGGGACATATGCGGGCGAGGGGATCGCCTACGGCAACTTCAGCCAGGCAAGCGGATATGATGGTTTCTACGACGTATCCCACGCCACTCCGTCGGGTGTGTACAGCTTAGACTACAAAATCGAAAACTTCCGCAACTTCCCCACCATAGGGGCAGCCCCGTACCTTGCGCTCCAACCCCGACTCAAAATCACCCAGCTTTCCGACTTTACCCCGGATTTGGTCTCCATTGCATCCGCAGAGCCTCCAAAGACCTATAACAATCCGAGCAAAGTCTCCTCCATGCTGGTGAAACGCACGGGAAGCAATTTGGATTCCCTCTTTACCACAGTGCTCCAGCCGTATGACAAAACCCCGTATATTGCAAAAAGCGAGGTTGTGCCCGTGGTAAAACTTGCGGGAAGCGCCGCCGCCACCGACAAAGCGTATGCGATCAAGGTCACCATGACAAACGGTCGAGTGGACTATATCGTCTATGCCACCAACGGTGCGGTCACCTACCGTGTGGACGACAAATTCGACTTCCAGGGCTTTGTGGGTGTCATGACCTATGAAAACGGACTCAACACCTACCACTACCTGTTGGACGGCACCAAAATCGGAGACACCGCCGCAATCAAACAGTATACGGGTACGGTTCGAACCTTCACCAAAACCCTTTCGTTCCAAAACTCCATCACGGTCACACCCGATTCCGAGATGGACCTTGACGATATCACAGGGCGTTATGTCTACATCAACAACAAAGCCCATTCCTACAAAATCGAAGCCGCTGCCAAAAACGCAGACGGCACTTACACGCTCGAGATCGGAGACTTCAGCCTGGTCACAGGAAGCTCCTCGTATGAGATTGCGGCAGGACAGAATTTCTCCATCCCGCTCTCCAAAGAATACAACTACACCCCGGTTGAGGTCCAAACGGTAAACGGCGCCCAAATCCGCACCACAGGCGCCCAGGGCCTGCGCTTCATCTCCACGATCGACAAAACCAACCCCGCCTTTGCAAATGTTGTGGAATTCGGCACAGTCCTCATCCCGACCGCCGACCTTACCGACCTTTCCGAACTCACCATCGGCGCAACACTAAACGGTCACACCGTCGCCAAAGTCCCTGCGGTCAATCTCTATGCAGACGATGCTGAAACCGTCACTTTCACTGCGGTCATCACCAACATCGCAGAAAAGAACTACGCCCGTGAGTACACCGCTCGAGCCTATGCCATCATGGAGAACGGAAGCGTCGTCTACGGCGACACCTCCGCCTCCCGCTCGGTCTACGGAATTGCAAAAAAAGCACTCGAACTCGGTGCCGAGAGCGAGGAAACCCTTGCACTCTTCCAAACCATCGTGGATTCCGTCGAAGGAACTTAAACCAAAGAGCATGACTGAAAACAAGTCATGCTCTTTTCTTTTCCTCCGATTTGTGGTATACTGGCTTTCAGATTGGAGGCTTTCCCTAAAAATGAAACTTTCTAAAATCTCTCTTATGCACATCTACAAACTCATCTCCCGCTCGGTGCTGTTTCTCGTTGCGCTTGCCCTTTATATCGCAAGCCGTATCCACGGTGCAAACGGCATCTTCTTCGGGTATGAGCAAAATAACATCGTGCTCTTTGTCATTTGGTTTGCATTCCTGGTGGAGATGGTTCTGCGCTTCTTCCCGTCTCCCACCGAGAGCATGGGCTGCCAAAAGCAGTTTCGCCGCAACTACATCCCGGCGGATGCATCCCCCACCCCTCACAAAGGGGTCTTTGCCGTCATCCTCTCCTGGGTGATTCTCAACGGGATCATTGCAGCGCTCTACTATACCGATGTCATCGACTCCGGCATCCTGCTCCTGATTGCGCTGTTCTACTCGGTGTGTGACATGATCTGCATCCTGTTTTACTGTCCGTTCCAAACCCTCATGATGAAAAACAAATGCTGCACCACCTGCCGCATCTATAACTGGGACTACGCAATGATGTTCACCCCGCTCCTCTTCGTGCGCAACTTCTATGCAATCACCTTGGTGCTTGCAGCACTCCTACTCCTCATCCGCTGGGAAGTTACCGCACTCAAATTCCCCGAACGCTTCCAAGAGTCGCAAAACGAAAACTTGCATTGTAAAAACTGCAAAGAAAAACTCTGCCACCACAAAACCCAACTCCAAATCTTCTTAAAGAAACGAAAAGGACTGCACTAAGCAGTCCTTTTTATCGTTTTTTATACGGCTCTTTGATATTCGTCCGCCCCAAAATATAGTCGGTGGATGTGCCGTAAAAATCAGCTAAGCAAAGCAAATGCGGAATCGGAATCGTCTGATAGCCTCGTTCATAGCGAGAATACACTGTTTGACTAATCCCCAAAACCTTTGCCACGTCAATCTGCAGCAAATCACGATCCTCACGTAAATCACGTAGTCTTTGAAACAGCATTTCTTCCCTCCAAAAAATAGTACCGATTGATACTATTGACATTACACCATTTTTGCGGTAAAATGTTTGTCATAGTACCTATCAGTACTATGTTTGGAAGAAGGAGTGAAAATTATGTATTGCGAAAATTGTGGTGCAAAGTTACCGGAAAATGGTTCAAAATGTCCATTTTGCGAAACAAACACCAATGTTGCAACCGAAGCAGTTACTCAAACCCAAAATCCGTTTTTGGGGAAAGAATACAACTTTTCCGGTAATGATCTGGTCATCAAAGGACGTTGGGGCGTCCGTTACAAAGTGACTGTTGCAGAAGATCGTCTGCATTTTGAAACTGTCCCTGCAAAGAAAAACAAGCTGCCCGTCATCATTTTGGAAGATATCTTGGCAATCGAAGAAAGTTTTCACATGCGAACGGTCAACATTCTCTTGGGAATTTTCGGGCTTGTCTTGGGTTGCGCCGGCGGCTATTGGGGCTTTGTTCTCCCGGTTTTCGTTCTTTTATGTTACCGTGAACGCAAGTTGAAAATTCACGTTCGCAACGGGAAAATTCTGACCATTTATTCGGACGACAAAGAAAGTGTCCGTGAATTCATCGAAGATCTGAAAAAAATCACAAATATCAAACAATAAGGAGAGATTCTAATGAAAAAAGGATTGGCAGTTCTTTTCGCAATTTCGGTGTTGCTTATCACACTTGTCGGTTGCACCGACTATGCCCCCGACATCACCGCCGACACAAACACCGACACCCCGTTACAAGGTACGATCTTTGACAGGAATATTTCTATGGTACAGAACGGCTCTCCCGAGCTGATTCCTAACATCACCTACAAAGACGCATATGACAACTTTTTTTCCAATCCGCAATGGAGAGGCTTCAAAGCGGACGATGGTTCCGACGTGGTCGAGTTCAGCGGCGACTGTACCTATTGTGATCAACCCGCAAGCGTATACATCCAGTTTGTAATCGATGGGGAAACCTCTTTCACCATGCACTATGCCGGGATCACCGTTGGCGAGGAATCTTTCGATGCCGACGAGGAATCCTTCCTCGAATTGGTATATACCCCGTTTGAAACATACTCCCAAGAAGTCTTAGGCAGTGATCTGGACCAAGACGTACAAGAAGCGTTTTCGGAAATCTACGCTTCTATCCAATAAACAAAAAAGGACTGTCAAAATACAGTCCTTTTTTCATTCCACCTTATGCCAGATTTCCGTCGCAATGTCATATTCGTAGATCGTCTCAAGGGAAACGTCCACCGCATAATACCCGTAGGTATAGGTGGTCACGTCGTCGGTCTCCACACGGATATGCGTGAAATACGCAAGGACCTCAGTTTCATCGATGAAGAGGGGCTTGACCATTTCGTCTTCAAAAAACAAATCCTCATACGCAATGCTGTCTTTCGAGATGATGTTCTCCCAAAGCATCTCTCGTGCATCTGCAAAGAAGCTTTGAAACGAAGTTTCATAGGTCATTCCCGTTTTTTCGCAGCCGACAACACACATCAAAATACAAATTGTCAAAAGAATCAGCCGTTTCATATCCGTTCTCACTCCCTTTCACCAATCAGAAAAGCACCTCGGAAGAGGTGCTTTTTCTTATCTTGTTTACTTTTCGGAAGCCTGGCGGTCGAGCAGGTCCCAAACACCCAGCATATACATGATGCCGAGTGCACGGTCATAGAGACCGTAGCCGGGACGCACGGTACCCGGACCCTCGCCCCACAGATGGCGGCCATGGTCAGGACGGATATAGCCCTCATATCCTCCGTCGTGATATGCACGCAGGATTTCGATGATGCCGGTTTCGCCGTCGCAGTCACGGTGTGATGCTTCGGAGAAGTCGCCATTCGGGAAATGCTTGATGTTGCGGATATGCGCAAATGCAATGCGGTCGCAATGCTTGCGTACGATGTCTGCCACGTTATTGTTCGGGTCTGCATTGAGGGAACCCGAGCACAGGGTCAGGCAGTTGTACGGATGGTCAACCATCTTGAGGAAGCGGTCAATGTTCTCCGCATTGATGAGAAGTCTCGGCAGGCCGAAGATATCCCATGGTGGATCGTCCATATGGATTGCCATCTTGATGTCGCACTCCTCACAAGTCGGCATAAGTGCCTCGAGGAAGTACTTGAGGTTTGCCCAAAGCTTCTCATGGTCCACATCCGCATAAGCCTTAAAGAGTTCGTCCAGCTTTGCCATACGCTCCGGCTCCCAGCCCGGGAAGGACATATTGTACTTCTCGGTGAAGTCCAGAATATACTTCGCCATTGCATTGTAGTCGTCCTGGATCATGCCCTTTTCATAGAACAGAGCGGTAGAACCATCGCCCACTTCGTGGAACAGGTTGGAACGAGTCCAGTCGAACACCGGCATGAAGTTGTAGCAAATGACCTTAACGCCAAACTTCGCCAAATTACGGATGGTGGTCTTGTAATTCTCAATGTACTGGTCACGGGTGGGGAGACCGATCTTAATATCGTCATGGACGTTCACCGATTCGACAACATCCATGTTAAATCCGTACGGCGCAAGCTGCTTTTGCACCTCAGCGATTTCTTCCACTTCCCAAACCTCACCGGGCATCTTGTGATGCAGTGCCCAAACAATGCTGGTCACGCCCGGAATCTGCTTGATATCAGAAAGGCTGATCTTGTCATTGCCCTCTCCGTACCAACGAAAACCCATTTGCATCGGCATAAGAAATTCCTCCATTTGTATTGTTATCTGTATTATACCGAATCGCTCTCCAAAAGTCAATCAACCACAGAAATTCTCGACAATCTCCTCCCACCCCTTCACCTGCGACGGTTTCGGGCAACGACAAGCTCATTCGCAATCGCAACACAAAAAGCGAACACACGATTTCTACGCATATGATCTCACCTCCATCGCTTTGTTGATGGCTTCTATCAGTACAAACAGCGTTATTGTAATCCAAATCAATTTTGTTTTCATTAAAAAAACCTCCTGAATAAACTATGGTATTATTAGGATTATATCATATTTATTGACAGTTTCAATTGTTTATATGGAACATGCCAATCGCAAACGTACATTTTCAAAAACAACCGCCTGTCCCCGTCCCTCACTTTTAGTTTACATAAATAAATTACGGTAAACTATTTTGCGACAAAAAATCCCCGAGCAACAATGCTCGGGGATTTCGTTTTACAATTACTTGCGGACCTTTTCTGCTGCGTTCTTGATACCCTGGATGATGTTGTCGCAATCGGTCTTGGTAAGACGCGGATGATGCGGGGTATTCAGCTCGCGGCGATAGAAGAACTCTTCTGCGATCGGGCAGAGGTGCTTGCCGTAGCCCAGCTCCTGGAGAGAGGAGAAGTCATAAGTCGGCTGATAATGCAGGATGCCCTGAACGCCTTCTTCTTTGTAGAGGACACGCATGAAGTCGTCACGGGATGCACCGAGTTCCTTCTCTTCGACACAGACGGTGTAGAGATGGTAGATGTGACCGCAGTTCGGATCTTCATAAACCGGGGTGATACCCTTGATACCGGAGATACCCTCGGAGATGTAGCGACCCCATTCGATACGCTTGGAGTTGAGCATATCGAGCTTATCGAGCTGGCAGTTACCGACAGCGCCCTGGCACTCGGTCATGCGGTAGTTGTTGGACCACTTGCCGCCGATGAGCTTGTTGTCGAAGTGGGACGGTACCCAGTAGTCGACCTGGTTTTCCCAGTCAACGTTACCCATGCAACGGAGCTTGTCAACACGGAATGCGAACTCGTCGTTGTTGCAGGTGATCATGCCGCCTTCACCCAGAGTGGTGATGTTCTTGAGGGAGTGGAAGCTGAAGCAGCCGAAGTCACCGATGGAGCCAGCCTGGCGGCCCTTATAGGTAGCACCCGGAGCATGAGCACAGTCTTCCAAAACGTACAGATTGTACTTCTTAGCGATCTCCATGATGGGATCCATATCACACATCTGTCCGCCGTAGTGAACGACGAAGATAGCCTTGGTCTTATTGGTGATCTTGTCTTCGATCTTTGCCGGATCGATGTTGAAGGTGCGCGGGTCGATATCCGCATAAACCGGACGGCCGCCTTCCTTCAGGATGGAAAGAGAGGTAGCGACAAAGGTGTTCGGAGTGGTGATGACTTCATCGCCCGGGCCGATGCCCATTGCGCACACTGCGGTGTGCATTGCGGTGGTGCAGTTGGAAACTGCATAAGCGTACTTGGTGCCGACCATTTCAGCAAAACGCTTCTGGAAACGCTGGACCTGCGGGCCCATGGTCAGGGAATCCTGATGCATGGTCTCGAGCAGGATCTTCTCTTCTGCTTCGTCGTAGATGGAGCCGAAGAAGGAATACGGAACCTTCAGGACAACACCGTCATCAACTTTATAACTGCTGGTGATGCCGCCTTCCGACTCAACACCGACATTGATTTTTTTCTCTTCTGCCATTTGAATGTACCCCTTTCAATTATTTTAAGGTCTAAATAAATTATACAAGAGTCTTATGAAAATAGCAAGCATTATTTCAAATTTTGTTCACTTTTCCCAAAAAAACACTATACCACGTTGCCATCCACGCCAAAAATCCCGTCTGCGACATGACGGGCAAGCCCGGCGAGCGCCGCCTCATGTGTGACCTCGCTTCGCAGATACATCACGCGGCGGAGGGACAATCTCCCCAACCGACGCTGTGCATATTCCAGTACACTATGATAAAACCGGTCCTTTTTCGTCATACAGTTGGGGTTGATCACAATGCACGGCGGCTCAAACAAACTGATGACATTGGCAAGCCCAATGCCCAAATACTCGGCAGCTTCCACCAGTGCCGGCACACGCTCTCCGTTTTCGTACGCCTCCAGCATCCGCTCGAGATTTCCGCCAAACTGCTTTTGCAAGTACCCGGGACTGACCACTTTCTCCAGACACCCGTAATTTCCGCAAGCGCAGAGCGGGCCGTCTTTCATCACGGTGGTGTGACCAAGTTCACCCGAGACCCCCTCGTCCACACGTCCGCCAAGGAAACGCACCAGTCCCAACCCGTCGGACAAATCCAAAAACACGCCATCCACAATGGGCTCACTCAGCCCCATCGCCTTACTGCGTGAGTTGTTGACCACAAACACATTCGGAAACCCTTCCGCAAGGAGTTTCTCCCGCACCGGGTATCCGTCCCAGTTGAGCTGCACCGAACTCACCGCACCTCGGTTGTCCACGTGACCCGAGATTGCAACCCCCACACCCAGTGTGCGCTCATTTACAATTTTGGAAAGTACCTGCCGCACGGTCTCCATCACAGCTCCGGACTGTGCAACCAAGGTGGGCATACACCCCTGTTCCAGGATGCTCCCCAAAAGATCGCAGCGTGCAAAATACACCTCATTCGCTTCTACATGCACCACCGCAAGCTCGCCTGCGGTTTGGTTGAATGCCAAAAGCTCGGTGCGGCGCCCCGCCTTTGAGGTGGCAACCGTCCCCACTTCACGTACATAGCCGCATTCAGCGAGGTATTTCACAATATTGGTAATGGATGCAAGGCTCATCCCGGTCTCCGCAGACAGCTCGGCACGTGACATCTCGCCGCCGGCACGCAAACGGTCCAGCACCAACACACGGTTCATTTTTTGAATGAGTTGGACGGTTCCGATCCTCTCGCTCATAACAACCTCCGGTAAAATGTAAACTTTTTCTTTATTATACCACTTTTTGCTTTCCTTGCAACCAAATCTGTGATATACTCGCATTAGAGGTGAAACGACATGAAAAATGCTTCCATTTTGGTTTTGACCGATCCCAAGAGCCCGTCCTATGCGCAGTACACCACATTCCTGCGCCCGTATTTGGACTGGTTCGGGTTTCCTTATGACGAACGCCCCATCACATCCTCGGGCAGTATGGATTATGCGCTCATCCTGCTTGCGCATCCCGACATGACCGCCACAGCACCGGCACTCCGTGCGGTGCGCATGGCGTATGACAACGGCACAGGGCTGGCTGTTTTCGACTCCGCTCTCGCCCTCGCCCTGGGGGTTGCGACCCCGAAAACAGCGGTTGCAGAAGGCGGGCATATCCTGATTTCTCCGCATGAGATTTCCTCGTTGCATCCCTCGGGTGATTCCATCGCCCTGTTTGCAGCACATACCTATTCGATTTCCGCATCCGTGGGCGACACGGTCGCATCCCTCGGTACCACACCGCTTCTCGAAGCGGGAAACCGCATCGTTCTTTGGCACGATATGGGCTGGATGAACCCCTCGGTCTGTGGCCCACTCATGGGGTTGGATGACCTGCTTTGGAAAAGCTTGGTCTTTGCCGCTCGCAAACCCATCGTCATGCAAGGGCTTCCGCCGTTTGTCGGAATGCGTGTGGACGATGTTTGGGGTGCTTGGCGTGAGTTTGACGAAGAAAACCCGCTCTCCTGGGTGGATATCGCCAATTCCTATGGCCTCATTCCGTGGCTCGGCGTGTTCCAGAACAATGTCAATGAAGCAACCTTAAAGCAGCTTCAGAAGCATGCAAAAGCCGGCACCGCCACCATGTTCCCCCATGCGTTTGCAGGGTGCGAATGGGTGCCCTCCGACCTCCCCGAGCATTTCATTTGGTTTGACCATTTCGCAGGCAAGCCCTACGATGATGCCACCATCAAAGAAAACGCAATCCGTGCAAAGAGTTGGTTTTCGGAAAACGGGCTTCCGATTTCCAAACTTGCGCTTGCTCACTACTATGAAACCGGCAAGAACGCACTCCCCTATCTGGTGGAGATGGGCTGCGAATTCATCGGGGTGCACATGACCCCCTCGACCCCGTACCGCAACGAGGACCCGCAGTGGGTCAAATGCGGACCTTACCGTACCGTGCTTGACGGTCCGCACAACGGGAAACACCCGGTGTTCTATGCGGACTACCTGCCCGACGACCCACGACTGTTCAACTGTGTGACCGAGATTCGTGACGTTTGCGGCTATGAATGGTCGCCCACTTCGAATGTGGAAAAAACCGTGCGTGACGGGATCCGTCAAATCACCCGTGCGCTCCAAAGCCTTGTCCCCGCAGTGTTCTTCACCCATGAATCCGCATGGATTCAGCGCATGAGTCCGAACACGGTCAAAGCCTCTTTCGACGGGGTGTTCTCCGCAATCGAAGGCTATGAACCCATCCCCGCATCAATGGATGAGATTTGCGGCTATGTCCGTGCGAAAGTCGGCATCAAGCTTCTCTCCGCCGAAAGTGACGGAACAAGTGTGAAACTGAGCGTCAGCGGCAAAAACGACCGTGAAACGAAATTTACCCTCTTTACCGAGCAGGGAGCAAAAACCCTGACTCTGCCTGCGGTTTCCGGCGAAACTGCGCTCTCAATTTAGAAAGGAGGTTCCCCCATGCCGGGCTGGACCTTTGACGACGAAAAACTGCTCCGGCGGATGTTCTCCGCCGATGACCCCACCTTTGAGCTTGCCGAAGCACGCACCCACGAACTCATGGAGCTTATGGTGTTTTACAAGTGTGCCATGATGGAGATTGAGACCAAATTCAACGTGCTCAATGCGGAATACTCTCTCATGCATGACCGCAACCCCATCCAATCCATCAAAACCCGGCTCAAAAGTCCCCGCAGCATTCGGGACAAGCTCATCCGCCGCAATCTTCCGGTCTCCATTGATTCCATTGAGCAAAACCTCACCGATATTGCAGGGGTGCGTGTGATCTGCTCGTTTCCGGAAGATGTCTACGCTCTCATCCGAGCCCTCTTGCGGCAAGACGATATCACCTTGATTGATATGAAGGACTACATCGCAAACCCCAAGCCAAACGGCTACCGCAGTCTGCATATCATTGTGGAAATCCCCATCTTCCTGGAGCATGGAAAAAAGCGAATCAAGGTGGAAATCCAGCTGCGCACCATCGCCATGGATTTTTGGGCGACTTTGGAGCATCAGCTGCGATACAAAAAAGAGTTTGAATTCACCGAAGAGATGATGCAGGAGCTCAAAGAGTGTGCGGATATCTCCGCAAAGCTGGACTTACGCATGGAAGCCATCCGCAAAGCCGTGCTTCCGGCAAAAATCGACTACTCCGCCCTGCAAGACGAGATGTTCTAAAAAAAGCCTTGAGCCGTTTGGCTCAAGGCTTTTTTCTAATTCTGTGATTTTCGAATTAACATGACATTGTATCCCACAACGCCGAGAATGACCAGCGCCATGCCGCCAAAGCCCCAGGCACTCGGAATTTCGCCAACCACAAGCCCCACCCAAAGCGGGCTGAGAATCGGCTCAATACAAGTGATGAGTGACCCTGCCAATGCGCTGATATGCTGCGAGCCCTTGGCAAAGAAAAAGTAAGCAAGCCCCAAGGTGACTGCACCGAGGACCACCGCTGCACCCCATGCGAGCGGATCGGGCGTGACATTGGTCACAATCGAGGGCAGGAAAATGATACTGCCCATGATATATGCCAAAATATTCGACTGCATCGGGGTGGCACCCGGGCGAGCGTTGCACAAAAACACACCCGAGAAAAAAACACCGGAAGAAAGGGCAACCAGATTCCCCCAAACACTACCGCCCGCAATCCCCTCCACAAAGAAGAGGACGATGCCGGAGAGGATGACGGTAACCGCAATCAAATCCAACCGTGTCGCACGCTTTTTCTGAAACAGAATCTGATAAATGAGAATCAGAATCGGTGCGGTATACTGCAAAACAATGGCATTTGCCGCAGTGGTCATGCGAATGGCAACGATATAGGAAGCTGCGGTGAGCAGCACGCATGCCGCAGTGAGAAAATTCTGCTTGGTCAGCCGGACACGGCGGTCACGCACAACCAACAGTGTAACCAGCAGTCCAAAAAAACAACGCAGCCCTGTGACCGCAAACGGGCTCCACGGAATCACTTTTACAAGCAGTCCCGAAAAACTCCAGCAAAGCGCACAAAGCAGCATATAAATTGTGCCTTTGACCTGATTGTTCACCACATGCTCCCTCCTTTTTCCAAACTGCTAACATCATACCACCAAAGCCTTGACATTTCAAGCAATTTTTTCTTTACGAATTCAGAAAAATATGTTAAAATGGAGTTACAATAGGAATAGTAGAATCACAAGGAGGGTCTACCCTTGTTTGAATTTGTTACAAAAGAAACCGTGGGTGCTTATGAAGCATTCGTCGCAAGCCATCCGAAGGGGCATTTCATCCAGTCTCACCTTTGGGCGGCGCAAAAACCCGAATGGAAATGGGAAGCGGTCCTGGTCCGCAATGCCGCAGGTGAGATTTGCGGTGCCTGCTCGTTTCTCATCCGTAAAGTCCCGTCCCTGCCCTATACCTTGATGTATGCCGGGCGAGGCCCGGTCTGCGATGTGCACGACACCGAAACCTTAAAAGCCATCACCGAAGGTGCGTGCGCCCTTGCAAAGAAATACAAGGCATACTGTCTGAAAATCGACCCGGATGTCTTATCGTCCGACATCGAGTTTGCCGATTCCATGAAAGCGCTCGGCTACACCCTGCGTGACCCGGGGAAAAACTTCTCGGGCATCCAGCCCCGCTATGTATTCCGTCTCTACCCCGACGGTCGGGACGAAGAAGCAGTCCTTGCCTCGTTCCATTCCAAAACCCGCTATAACATCCGTGTCGCAGAACGAAAGGGTGTTGTGGTGAAAATCGAGGGGAAAGAAGCCTGCGCACCCTTCGCCAAGCTCATGCTGGAAACCGGTGTGCGTGACGGATTTGTGGTGCGCTCCAAAGAATACTTTGAAAACATTTTGGAAAATCTGGGCGAGCACGCCCGTCTGTATATGGCATACACCCAGGAAGGCGTCCCGGTTGCCGGCACCCTTGCGGTGCATTACGGCGACAAGGTTTGGTACCTCTACGGCGCCTCCTCCAATGCCCACCGCAACCACCTGCCCAACTACCTGCTCCAGTGGCACATGATTCAATGGGCAATTGAAGTAGGAGCTCGGGTCTATGATTTCCGTGGGGTTTCGGGCGACCTTTCCGAAGACAACCCGCTCTATGGCCTCTATCGTTTCAAAAAAGGCTTCAACGGGGAATTCACCGAATTTGTCGGGGAGTTTGAATACCGCTTCAAGCCCCTCATCAATGCGGCAATCACAAACGGCGAAAAAATCTTCCGCAAAGCACGCAAGCTGTTGTTCTTACGCCGCAATAAATAGGAGGGGGTTTCTTGAATCGCTATCTGATTTCAAAAGCGAGTATTCTGCACAATCTCGAGCAAGTGCTCATCCGTTTGGAGGAGAAAACCCTGATTGCAGTGGTCAAAGGCAACGGCTACGGTCTCGGGCTCATTCCCTATGCCGAAACCCTCGCCTCTATGGGCGTGGAATTCTTTGCGGTCACAGAAGTGGAAGATGCACTCGCACTCCGCAGTGCGCTGCCCTCGGCAGATATTCTGATGCTCCGCTCCACCGCTTTTACCGAAGAGCTCTCCCCCTTGATTCAAAACAATATCATCTTAACCCTTGGCTCCTCACTCGCCATGCAGCGTGCCAACGCTGCTGCAAGTGAGCAAGGTGTTTGTGCGAGATTCCATCTCAAATTCGACCTCGGCATGGGGCGGTACGGATTCTCTCCGAGCGCAACCGCTGCGGTCTGCGAGGAACTCTCGCACCTGTCCGCACTCTCTCTGTGCGGCACTTATGCACATCTAAACCAAGCCTTCGGAAGTCTCAAAAAAACCCGTGCGCAAATCGAAACCTTCTCCAAAATCGAGGACGAAATGATTGCGTGCGGATGTGAGCCGGGGCTGACCCATCTCTTTAACTCTTCCGCCCTTTTCCGCATCCCCGAAGTATACGGAAGTGCGGCACGCATCGGCTCTGCACTCATCGGCAGAATTGCAAAAGGCGGAAAATCCCTCAAACCGGTCGGGCAGCTTGAAACCGTTGTGCACGAGCCGCATACCTTGGAAGCGGGTGCCACAGTCGGCTACGGCGCCGCATGTCGTTTGCGCCGCCCCACTCGTGTCTCGGTCCTGCCGGTGGGCTATTTCCACGGCTTCGGCGTGGAAAAAGTCCGTGATACCTATCGTATGAAAGACGGGGTGCGTTACCTCATCCAGGACCTCCTCCGTCTTCTCAAAAAACAGACTCCGTATGTCCTCATCGGAGGAAAACGAGTCAAAACCCTTGGGCACATCGGAATGCTCCACTGTGTGGTGGACCTTTCCCGTGTCCCTGCATCCGAGGGAGACCCGGTCGTGATTCCGGTCAGCCCTCTGTACTTAAACGAAAGTGTTCCCAGAATCTTTTTTTAGGAGGATCTTAATATGAAGTTAGTTATGGCAATCGTCAATGCAGATGACGCTCATGCAGTCATCAACAACCTGACCCAGGAAGGCTATTCGGTCACCCGTCTTGCCACCACCGGCGGTTTCTTAAAGACCGGCAACACCACCATCATCGTGGGTGTGGAAGAAGAAAAGGTCGCACCGGTTCTCGAAATCATCAAGAAGCATTCCCACAGCCGCAAGCAGTTGGTCTCCACCGCAAGCGAGCTTGGCATGGGCTTCTTCCCGTCTGTCCCAACCGAGATCACCGTTGGCGGTGCAACCATCTTTGTGATGGATGTTGAGCAGTTTGCAAAATTCTAATGGATCGGATTTCCCGTATCTTTTCGGGCGGACGTGTGCCGCATTCGTTTCTCATCACAGGGGAAGAAGGCGCAGAAAAAGAAGCCTTTGCTCTGCGTCTTGCCCGTGCGCTCATTTGCGAGGGGGAACATCCCCCGTGCGGGGTCTGTGCTGCTTGCCGTAAGGCAGAGCACCCCGACCTCATCCATGCGCTCCAACCCGCTGTGATGGATGCGGCAAAAAACAAAATCGGTGTTGTGCGTGACATGATTGCGGATACACACATCCTGCCAAACGACGGTCACCGTAAGGTCTATGTGGTGCAGGACGCATCCCGTCTCACCGTGGACCAGCAAAACGTCCTGCTCGCAACCATTGAAGAGCCCCCGAAGCATGTCTGCTTCATTTTCACCGTCAATCACGCAAGTGACCTGCTCCCCACCGTGGTCTCCCGTTGCACCCAGATTAAGCTCTCGGGTCACGGAGTAGACCTCGCCTGTATCGACCAGGCACGGAGCATCTTGCTCCCGCTCTCAAAGCGAGACGAGTTGGGCGTTCTTTCTGCGTGCATGGCATTGGAAAAGTGCGACCGTGCAGAATTGCGGGATATTTTGGAGTCCTGCCGCACATTGCTGCGTGACGGTGCGCTCAGAACGCTCCCCCCGCTGATTTCCGGGGAGCCTGCCCCTGTTTTTACATACGCCGAGTTTGTCTCCTGCTGCGATGCAATCGACCGTGCAGCAGACGGCATCATCCGCAACCTCGGCGTTGCGATCATATTAGGCGGTCTTTGTGCACGCCTCACGTGTGCAATCTCCGCAGAGGAGGAACAGTAAGTTGACAGAAGTAATCGGCGTCCGCTTTTCCGGCTCCGGCAAGACCTATACCTTTCTTGCAAACGGAGTCCAGGCAAAGCGTGAAGACGCGGTCATTGTAGAAAGTGCGCAAGGCAAGGAATTCGGTATCGTTTCCATGCCCAACCACGAAGTGGACGAATCCACCCTGGTTGAGCCGGTGCGTAAGGTGCTCCGAATCGCCACCCAGGAAGATCACGGCACAGTCCTGATGAACCGGGAAAAGGAAAAAGGTGCAATCAACCTGTGCCAATCCAAAATCGACCAGCACGGGTTGGAGATGAAGTGCATCAGCGCAGAATACTCCTTTGACAGCAATAAAATCTTATTTAATTTCATCGCCGACGGAAGAGTGGACTTCCGTGATTTGGTGCGTGATCTCGCCTCCACCTTCCACGCTCGTATCGAGTTGCGTCAGGTAGGTGTGCGTGACGAAGCAAAGCTCCTCGGAGGTCTCGGCATCTGCGGCAGACCTTTCTGCTGTTCGGAATTTTTAGACGAATTCCAGCCGGTCTCCATCAAAATGGCAAAAGAGCAAAATCTCTCGCTCAACCCGACCAAGATTTCGGGCACTTGCGGGCGTTTGATGTGTTGCTTAAAATATGAGCAGGAAGCCTATGAAGACCTGCACCGCACCACTCCACGTGTGGGGGCGCAGGTGGAAACGCCGGACGGTCCGGCAACCGTGGTCGAAGTCGCCCTGCTTTCCGGAAAACTCAAACTCCGTTTTGAAAGCGGGGATTCCTTCGAACTCAAAACCTTCCACAAATCAGAAGTCGGCCCGCTCGGCTCCAAGCCGAAACGCCGTGTGGTAGAGGAAGAGCTTCCCCCGGTCTTCTTCAAATCCGAAGTCCCCGAAGAGACCCCGGCAGAAGACACCCCGGCAGACAAGCCGCACCGTCCCCGCCGCAGACGCCGTCCGCAGGGAGACAAACCGCAAGGCGAAAAGCCCCAGCAGCCCAAGGCTGACAAACCCCAGCAGCCCAAGGCAGACAAACCCCAGCAACCCAAGGCAGACAAACCCCAACAAGCAGACGGTGAAAGCAAACCCCGCAACCATTACCACCGTCGTCGCCGTCCGCATCACCGCCCGAAACAAGGCGGAGAAGGAGGAAAAAAAGCAGAATGAAAACGGTCTTAGTAGGGCTTGGGAGAATCGGATTTGATTTTCATCTCCCCGCACTGTTGTCTCACCCGGAATTCACCTTATCTGCAGTCGTGGATGTTGACCCTTCCCGTCTTGCCGAGGCGGAGGTCCCCGGGTACACGGATTTGGAAACCTGTCTTTTAGAGGTAAAACCCGCCCTCGTGGTCATTGCATCCCCTACCCATCTGCACTGTGAGCAGACCTTGCTCGCATTCCGATACGGTGCAGACGTGTTCTTAGACAAACCCATGACAACCTCAGTCGAAGAAGCGGATCTCTTACTGGAAACAGCAAAACGACTGGGTCGGAAACTCATGGTGTATCAACCGCATCGGGTGACCGATGAATTTGAAACCGCCAAGAGCATCATCGCCTCCGGCGTGCTTGGCCGCATCTATCATGTGCGCCGTGCGGTCCACCGCTATCGCCGCCGTGCAGATTGGCAGGCATTCTCCTCGTTTGGCGGTGGAATGCTCATGAATTACGGAGCGCACTATATCGACCAACTCCTTGCACTCACCAAAGCCCATGTTGCAGAAGCCTTCTGCTTTACCGATGCAGTCGCAACCCTGGGTGATGCCGAGGATGTGGTGGAATGTCTCCTCAAGACGAAAGAAGGGGTCCTGCTCTCGGTCTCAATCAACGAAGCAAGCACATTCCCCCACACCCCGTGGGAAATCTTCGGCGAATACGGCACCGCAGTGTTTGATGCCGCTTCCCGTACTTTCCGTATCACTCGCTGTGACCCGGCCAGCCTGCCCGATACCAAGGCAAGCAAAAGCCTTGCCGCAAAAAATCGGTCCTATCATTCCGGCGAAGTCATCGAGTGGATTTCAGAAGAGATTTCTCTCTCCCCCGCCGTCAACTATTACGACCATTGTGCAGACTATTTCTGCAAAAACAAACCGCCCTTTCTCCCGTTGGAGGAAAGCGTGGCACTCATCAAGCTTCTTAACTCGCTCAAGCAAAGGTGATTTTTGATGAAACTGAACTTCAAACAACTCTTCAAAATTGCGCTTGTTGCATTTCTGTTCTTCCTCGCAACCCTCTATTGGGAAGGTGCGATCGCTCTGATCGGAAAAATCCTGGGCGCAGCAAGCCCGCTCCTCATCGGCGCCATGATCGCCTATGTGGTCAACATCCTCATGACCCGCTATGAGTCTTGGTTCTTCCCCAAAAGCAAGAAGAAAGTGACATCCCATCTCCGCCGACCGATTTCCATGCTGAGTGCATATTTCTCGGTCATTGCGGTCATTGTTTTGGTGGTTTGGCTCATCGTACCGCAGCTTTCTGCGTGTATCCAGGTCATCGTCTCCGGGCTTCCCCGTGTATTTACCAACACAGTCGCCTTCCTCGACCGTTCCGGTGTGCTCCCCGATAACATTGTGGATACCCTCCTCAAAATCGACTGGCGCAGCCGCATCGGTCAGATTGTAGAAGTGGTCACCGCAGGCGTCGGCAGCGTGGTAGATGTCGTGGTCACCACCGTGACCTCGGTATTCTCCGGCCTTGTCACCGCACTTCTTGCGCTCATCTTCTCAATTTATCTGCTTTCTGCCAAAGAAAGCCTTGCCCATCAAATCCGACGTGTGGCACGGCAGATCCTTCCGCAGCGTGTTCGCAGCACGATTCGTTATCTGTTGAAGGTGCTGGACCATTCCTTCCATCACTTCATCGTGGGCCAGTGTACCGAAGCGGTGATTCTGGGCGTGCTTTGTACCATTGGAATGTTCATTTTCCGCCTCCCGTACGCCACCATGATCGGTGCGCTCGTCGCATTTACAGCGCTCATCCCGGTCGCCGGTGCATACATCGGTGCAATCGTGGGCGCCTTTATGATTCTGACAGTCTCTCCCATCAAAGCATTGGGATTTTTAATCTTCCTCATCATTCTCCAGCAACTGGAAGGAAATATTATCTACCCCAAGGTGGTCGGGTCCTCCATCGGGCTTCCCGGCATTTGGGTGCTTGCCGCAGTCACTGTGGGCGGTGGCATCGCAGGGGTAGCAGGAATGCTCTTCGGCGTTCCGCTTTGCGCCGCAATTTATCGGATTGTGCGTGAACAAATACAGAAAAAGGAGCAACTGACATGATTCGTATTACCTGTGATTCCACTTGCGATCTCACCCGTGAAATGTATGATACGCTCGGTGTCACCGTGGTCTCCATGGGCGTCACACTCGGGGATCGTTTCTGCCGTGACGGCGAAGACCTCTCCGCTGAAGAGATTTATGCGTATGTCGACAAAACCGGCACCCTCCCCACCACCTCGGCAATCTCGGTGGGTGAATACGAGGATGCCTGGAAACCCATTGTAGACGCAGGCGACGAAATTATACATATCAGCCTGTCCTCCGAGCTTTCTTCCAGCAATCAGAACGCATCCATCGCAGCTTCTGAACTTGGAAACGTCTCGGTCATCAATTCCAAAAACCTGTCCACCGGCTCGGGGCATTTGGTCCTGCGTGCGTGCGAACTTCGTGATGCGGGTCTCTCCCGTGAGGAAATCGCAAATGCACTCCCGACGCAGCAGAAAAACTTGACGTTTCCTTTGTCCTGCAAACTTTGGACTACTTAAAAAAAGGCGGACGTTGCTCCGCAATCGTGGCACTCGGTGCAAACCTGATGAAGCTTCGTCCCGAAATCGTGGTGCAAAACGGCAAAATGAGCGTAGGCAAAAAATACCGCGGCAGTATGGAGCGCTCGGTTTCCGATTACATCCGTGGCAGACTGGAAGGCCGCACCGACCTTGACCTCTCCCGGATCTTTATCACCCATTCGGGTGTTCCCGATGAAATCCTCACCATGGCAGTGGATTTGGTCAAATCCCTCCAGCCGTTTGAAGAAGTTCTCACCTCCCGTGCCGGCTGCACCATCACTTCGCACTGCGGCCCGGGAACCTTGGGCGTCCTCTTCTTCAAAAAGTAAAATAATCCAATGACAAACCATTTGTCTTGTGTTACAATGCAAGCAAAACTATCAAACAAGGAGGTTTTCTCATGAAAACTCTTGCGATCAACGGCGGCCCGAAGGCTGTCACCTCTCCGCTTCCTGTTCGTGGTCACTTCGGTGCAGAAGAAAAAGCTGCAGCAAACCGTATCATGGACGAAGCAATCGCAAAAGGCGTTGCTCCGGGTTACGGCGGACCGGAAGAAGATGCACTTTGTAAAGAATTTTCCGAAATGCTCGGCGGCGGCTATGCTGACGGTGTCAACTCGGGTTCCACCGCAGTATTCGTAGCACTCCGTGCACTCGATCTCGAGCCGTTCTCGGAAGTCATCCTCGGCCCGATCACCGATCCGGGCGGAATGATGCCGATCGTCATGGCAAACATGATCCCGGTCGTTGCAGACGCAGAGCCGGGCACCTATAACATCGGTATTGACGGCATCAAAGCAGCATATACCGAACGCACCCGTGCAATCATCGTCGCTCATATCGCAGGCGAGCCGGCTGATATGGAAGCAATTTGTGCTTTCGCAAAGGAAAAGAACCTCAAGATCGTGGAAGACTGTGCTCAGGCACACGGCGCATCCATCGGCGGTAAGCCGGTCGGCACCTTCGGTGATGTTGCAGCATTCTCCATGATGTACGGCAAGCACACCTGCACCGGCGGTCAGGGCGGTCTCGTCTTTACCACCAATGAGGAAATCTACTGGAGAGTTCGCCAGAACTCCGACCGTGGTAAGCCGTTCGGTTTGGAACCGGGCAGCACCAACTGCGTCGGCTCCCTCAACTTCAACCTCGACGAAATGGCATCCGCCATCGGCCGTGTCCAGATCCAGAAGCAGTTCCCGATCGCAAAGGCACGCCGTGATGTCATCGCAAAGCTGTGGGCAAAACTTTCCGACCTGCCCTGCCTGAAGGCTTCTCCGCTCGCTCCGAACGCAGAGCCGTCCTACTGGTTCTATCGTATGCTGTTTGACGCATCTACCGTCACCTGCACCAAGCTTGACTTTGCAAAAGCAATCATGGCAGAAGGCATTGGCGATGTCATCGCATACTACGGCGCAACTCCCTACCTCTCCGATTGGGCAACCAACAAGAAGGTCTTCGGCACCAGCCAGTATCCGTGGGCAGCACCGGAATACAAGGGCGACCATAATATGACCTACTCCCTGCTCCCGAACATCGCAAAGAGTCAGGAAGACACCCTGGCAATCTTCCCGATTGAAACCTGGACCGACGAAACCATCGAGCAGGTATCCAATGCATTCCATAAAGTCTACGAAGTCTACAAAAAGTAAACATATAAACCAAAGAGGGCATCTCGTTGAGATGCCCTCTTTTTATTCTCCAAATTCGGTTTCCTTGATGTAATCAATGAGTGCTTTGAGGCTCTTGGAAAGCCATTTATTCTTGTGATGAATAAGCTGCTTCCAAATCTCGATTTCAAAATCGCATATATCCAGATAGCAAAGTTTTCCCGCCTCAATTGCGGATTTCGTGACAAAATCCGGCAAATACGAGATCATATCGCTTTGTGCCACCAACGATGTAATAATATCCGTCCGCCCGATTTCAAGCACTGGTGTAATGTTGATCGACTTGCGGGAAAGCTCCTTGTCAAACACACGTCGGTATCCTTGCCCATGCTCGGTCAGGATAAACTTCTCCTGTGCCAGATCAAAAATCGAAACCCTCGACACCCCGGCGAATTTTGAGTTTGCAGCGGCAACAAAATGCATGCTGATTTGTTCTTCCTTTGCAATCACATAATCCTTGTGGTAGGAATGTGCATCCAGTGTCAAAATCACATCCGCCGCATTTCGGTCAAGCATATCGAACATCACAGACGTGTCCGCAGTGGTGAACTTCACGGAAATACACGGATATCTGCGATGAAACTCCATATAATGCGCATCAATCAGTTCCTCGCAAATCGAATCCGGGGTGACGATGTGAATTTCCCCAATCGGCTCGGTCTGGGTCAGATTCTCTTTAAACTCCTCGGTCAGTGTGCGCACCTGATGTGCATAAGACACCAATTCATGCCCTCGTGCGGTCAGTTTGACTGTGTGGTTGATCCGTTCAAACAGCAAACATCCCAGTTCTTCCTCCAACTGTTTGATTTGAAAAGAAATGGTCGACTGGGAATAACCAAGTTCTTCGGCGGCTTTTGTAAAACTCCCCAAATCCGCCACATGGGTAAAAGTAATCAAATTGCGTAGTTCCATCCGGCTCACTCCATCGATATTTTCGATCGCAAACATCTAATCTATCTGTTTGACCAATCCTAAGCCTTATTATATAATCAGATGCAGATGAAATCAAGCCCCACTTTTGCGGGGAGGCAGGAGGAACTCAACATGACAAATCCACAACTCTACACAATCATTGCTCTCGCTGTTTATGCGCTTGCAATGGCACTCATCGGCTGTATCAGCTACGGAAAATCCAAAACCCTGGATGGGTTTCTGATTGGCGGACGAAACATCGGCGCCTGGGTCACCGCATTCGCATACGGCACCACCTATTTCTCTGCAGTCGTATTCGTCGGCTATGCAGGTCAGCACGGATGGAACATCGGTATCGGCGCAATTTGGATCGGCATCGGAAACGCAGTCCTCGGCTGTTTGCTCTCCTGGCTCCTCTTTGCAAACCGTACCCGAAAGATGACCAAGAAGCTGGAAGCAAGAACTATGCCCGACTACTTTGGCAAGCGCTACAACTCCAAGGGCATGAAAATTCTGGCAGCCATTATCATCTTCGTATTTCTCGTTCCCTACTCCGCTGCGGTCTACAAAGGACTCGGCTCGCTGTTTTCTGCCGTGTTCCCGGGCGTTGAAACCTGGGTTTGGATGCTCATCATCGCAGCACTCACCGCAATCTACCTGGTCGCAGGCGGCTACATCGCAACCGCATACACCGACCTGATCCAAGGGATCATCATGATTGTCGGCGTGGTTTGCTTGATCGTCGCAGTCTTAAGCCATGATGCGGTAGGTGGGCTTGGCGGATTCATCGAAAACCTGAGAAACTTCCAGTCCCTCCCGAATGACCCGAATCCCATCACCGGCGCACAGCTCACCAACCTCTTTGGCGGCAGTGCATTCAAGTTCCTTTGCGTGAACATCATGCTCACCAGCTTCGGTACTTGGGGTCTCCCGCAGATGATCGGTAAATTCTATGCCATCAAAGACACCGCAGCCATCAAGCGTGGCACCGTGATTTCCACCCTTTTCTGCATCATTATCGGCTGCGGCGCATACCTGATCGGCTCCACTTCCCGCCTCATCCTCGGCGGTCAGCTTCCGGCTGGCGGCGTTGACTCGGTCATCCCCTCTCTCTTGATGGAAGTCCTCGGCGGCGGCACTGCAGGCATCATCCTGCTTGCAGTCATCATGATCCTGCTGCTCTCTGCATCCATGTCCACCCTGGAAGCAGTCGTCCTTACCTCCGCATCCGCAGTCGCAGTTGACCTCATTCCCGCTCTGCGCAAGCGTGAAACCAAGCCCGAAACCCAGATGTTGCTCACCCGCATCCTCTGCCTGGTCTTCGTTGCTTGCTCGTTCATTTTCGCAACTCAGAACATCCCGATCATCGTTAGCCTGATGTCGTTCTCCTGGGGCGTTGTGTCCGGCTGCTTCATCGGCCCGTACATTTGGGGTCTGTTCTCGAAGAAAATCACCAAGATCGGAGCATGTGCCGGCATCCTCTCGGGTCTGCTCACCGTCGGTGGCGCAACCCTCGTGATCTCCCTGAATTCCGGCTTCTCCGCTGCAGCGGCAAAATCCCCGGAAATGGGTGTTGCTGCAATGGCAATCTCGCTTATCATCGTGCCCTTGGTAAGCGCATTTACCAAAAACAAAAAGGCCGATTGCGAGCGTGTCGATGAACTCTTCGAATGTTACAAAGAAAACTAATCCCCCTCTCTCATATAAAAAGAGCATCTCGAAAGGCGTCTTTCGAGATGCTCTTTTTATATGAGCGGGCACGCAGGATCAGCGCACGTGTAGTCCCCGTATACCGCATGGCTTTGACATTTCGCCCCGCCTTTGCAAAGGGATTGATACGCACAGGAGCGACATTCCTGCGGAATCTTTTGTTTCCGCAGCGCCTGAAACACCTCGTGCTTGTAATAAATCTCACTCAAGGTGGAATCAAACACATTCCCGCAAACAATCGGCATTCTGCGGCAGGGCATGACCTGTCCGAATTCATCCACCGTAATGAGACTGTCCCCCGCACTGCAGCTGTATACCAATCCGTCACTCTGCAAAAACTGCAACGCACGGTTCATGGTCACCTGCGTTTTGGGATAAAAGAGTTTGGTCAAAAAATTCCCCTGAGCAAGTTTCATGGTCCTGACATAGTCTAACAGCTCGTTTTTTGAAATGGCAAGGGAAGCAATCTCCTGTCCATTCCCGATCGGCACCAAACGGTCCGACCACAACTTGGTGATCCGATTTCTCCTGCACGCTCTCGCAACTCCGGGCAAAAATCGGAAGTTTTCCTTGTTTGCGGTAAAACTGATATACGTCCGGATTTTGTTCTTCTCCAGCCGTTTTGCCACCTCAAACACCCGCTTGTAATCTCCCGGCGCACGCAAAGCATCGTGTGTCTTTTGGTCTCCGTCAATGCTGAGCTGAACAAAAGACACTTCGGTCTCTTTCAAAATCGCAATCATCTCGTCATCCAAAAACGAGCCGTTGGAGAGTACCCCATACGAAAAATCGGTACGATTCTCTCCCAAGTAGCGTAAAATCTCTTTGATATCTTTGCGGATAAACGGCTCCCCGCCCGTGATGTTGATATGTCCCCGACGTCGAATGCCCTTGTCCGCATTGTATGTTCTTCGCAGTTCTTGATACTGCTCCACCACCGCAACAATATCCTCAAACTTCAGGGGCTCGGTGTCCCCCTCGGTACGGTAACAATGCTTGCAGCGCAGGTTGCATCTTCCCGTGAGATGAAATTGCAGCAGCAATCTGTTTTTATTTCGACAACTCATCGCTTAATCTCCACAACCGCCGCAACCGCCGCAGCCACCGCATCCGCCGCAACCGCCACAGCCACCACAGCCTCCACAGCCGCAGCCGCCGGCGTCGTTGGAAGTTGTTTTGGATGGCATCTGTGCGATTGCATGTGCCACAACCACCGCACGGAAAATATCACTCGAAAAACGAACCGGATCTTCCGGTTTGAGCGGTGTCCACTTGCTGCGATCACGCAAAACGTACGCCCTCAAAACCCGTTTCGCCTCATCCTCAGTCGGAATTGAGTCGAAATCAAAATGATCCAGCATTTCTTGAATCTGATGAAAATTCTTTGATTTGTACTCCTTGAGGCTGCACAAAAACTGTTGGTACGCATTTTCCACAATCTTTTTATTTCCCCAATAGCAAACACCTATGGCGATTGCTCCGAGCCAGAACATGCAAAACACCAAATTGCCCACTTCTTTGCCACGGTGTATGCCCATCAAAAGTTTTGAAAGCCCAATCGAATATCCACCGATCAAGAAGCTGATCCAGATATTCTTTACAATGCGCTTTACATTCTTGACGATTGTTTCAATAAATTTCCCGCCATCACTCTGAATCCGCAGATTCAGATTCACGCTCCTCACAACCGTATCGGTCGGAAGCGGTTGCACCTCTTTTGTGGTATAGAGACGCTCCTCCATCCTCTCCAAGAATCGATCCGCAATCTGGCGTTGCGTTTTGGGATTCCTCTTGAACTCATCCAAAATCGCTTTGTACTCTTCCTCGCATTTCACGGCGAAGTCCCGTTCCACGATGTAACGCAAAATCTGCATTACATTCGGATTCTCTGCACAGTACGCCCGTTTTTCCGATTCACTGAGTGCAGGATTCAGTGTGACAGTGATGCCATCCGCTGTTTTCTCATACGTCAAAATCCCATGCAGTCTTGCCTTGAACAGGTAATAGCCGACCCGATCGTATCGATCAAACCCAAGCAGGATCATCAAATCCCCGTCCGAATAAATCTTCTCATTCGCCTCGGCGCTCTTCCGATGAAAATAACGTTTGCATACCCGCATTGTCACAAGAAGTGAAAGCCCCACAATGCAAGCAAACAAGAAAGGCCAAAGCGCCAAGAACTCCTCTCCTTGGATCTTTCGGATCACAGACGGGACCTCATTGATTGCGCCAATCCAAATCACATAATACAATCCCAACGAAATTGCAGAAAAGGTCGCAAGTCTGTTTCGTTTGCCAATAACCCCGGCAACTATCAAGCCTGCACCGACTATCGTAGCCGCTATCGTCAGCGAAAAGGTCTCATCTTGCACAATATCCTCGTTTGCGCAGAAAAAGAAAATCAAAGCAAAAAATACGATACCGCCCACGACCACTTGAACATTCGAATTGCAACAGAATTCTTTCATCCTCGTCCAAATCGTTCTCTTTTCCCCGTCCATTTTATCCTCCGATACCATCCTGGTTTTAATCTCCACAACCGCCACAACCGCCGCAGCCACCGCAGCCGCCACAGCCGCCACAACCGCTGCAGCCGCCATCGGAAGACGACGACCGTTTTGCCGCCGCAGCCGCAGCTGCAGCCACCTGTGCTGCCACTACCGACTTGAACACATCGGTTGCAAACAACCCGTCCTCTTCCGCCGCAGTGTAATACTTCGCATCGTAGTCATAGAGCACATATGCTCTCAAAACACGGGTCATCTCTTCGGTGGTCGGAATGGAATCAAAGTTGTGGGTCTTAAAGAGTGTTTCCATGTCCTTAAAGTGTTTTGTTTTGTGTTTGATGATGCTTGCCACAAACCAATCCATCAGCTTCTCACAAATCCAGCGATTGATAAAATATGCAATCGCTGCGATGATCGGTGCCCCCAAAAGCAGCAGTGCGGTCAGATTGCCCACTTCTTTGCCACGATGCAGGCCCATCAAAAGCTTGGTATACCCAACAAAATAGCCGCCGAGCACAAGACTCCAAAATACACTCTTGAAAACCGTTCTCATTCGCTCAATGATTTTGCTTGCAAATGTTCCGCCGTCGCTCTGAATTTCCGGCTTTGCTTCCACGTTCGATACAATGTCTGCCACACGCACCCACTTCGTGTTTCGGGTGGTATAAACTCGTTCCTCGAGGTTTGCTTTGTATTGATTCCATCCATCAAGCAAACCTTGTTCCTTGACCAACGAGCTAAGTTCACTTTCCAGCTCTTCCTCAAAGTGCTTTTCCACAACGTATGCCAAAATCCGCTTGACCTGCGGATTTACCTCGCAATACGCACGCTTTTCTTCCTCGGTGAAATCCGGGTTAAATCTGACAACGCCACCCTTGTCCTCTTGATACTCGTACTGCAAAATCCCGTGCAGTCTTGCTTTTAAGATGTAATATCCAATTTTGCGATAACGGTCAAACTTGCGTAAGATCATCAAATCCCCGTCAAAATACAGCTTGTCCTTTGCCTCATCACGATGTTTGTATGTCGTATTGAGTGCAAGTAAAGCGGTGATTGCAAGCGATACCAGCATCAAAATCACAAACAACAGGGTCCATTGTCCGAGAAACTCCTCACCCCGGATTTTTCGAATCGCCCACGGGATTTCATTGACCGCGCAGTATGCGGCAACATAAGAGAGTGCTAATCCGATGCCGGAAAACACCACACGCAGCTTCTTTTGGTTTGTCACTCCAAGCACGATCAATACAATTCCAATGATCGTCACAAAGAGTGTTGTGCCCCCCACCGATTCGCTTTCAAACAAACCGATAGGCAATCCAATAACAACACAAAGCGCAAGAATGAGTCCGCACACCTGAATTGCAGTGTGGGACAACTTCCACAAAAGCACGCCAATGCCGGCGCATACCCCGGCAATCACCACAGCACCAATCAATGCTTCTTTCCAACTCTCACCGTTATCCATCAGCGCAAACGGAAAGAGGATCAGCAATCCAACCAGTGCGAGAAACACAATCGAGAGCACCGTACACGCAATTCCTTTTAATACTTTCATCTCAAATCCCCCCCAATTTCTATTCCTTAATCACCACAGCCGCCGCAGCCACCACAACTGCTGCAACTGCTGCAGCCACTGCATCCGCCGCCGGAAGACGACGCTCTTGCCGCCGCCTTTGCCGCTGCTACCGCCCTTGCCGCTGCCGCTTGTGCCACAACCACCGAGCCGAGCACATAGGTCAAAAACCGTTTGTCTTCTTCCGTATTGGTGTAGCGCTTCAAATCGCCACTCATCACATACGCTCGCAAAATACCGGCCTTTTCTTCGTCGGTCAAGTTCGCATCGAACTCACATTCGAAGGGTTTCTCAACGCCCTTGAATCGTTTTGATTGACGGTCAAGACTTCGCTTGATCAAAAAACCCATTGCATCGTAAATCCCACGGTTGATGGCATAGCACATGGTCGTAAACATTGGTGCCAGCACCAACAATGTCCCCACCAAGCCTCCCACCGCTTTACCACGATACAGACCCATCAGAAGTTTCGTATACCCAACAAAATAACCGCCGACTGCAAGTCCAAACAACACCGCCAAAGAAATCGGTTTCGCTTTCCGAATGAATTTGACGATCAATTTCCTGCCACGTCCGGATGTGATATCTACCTTCTTCACAATGGCAGATAAAGTTTTCGTGTTTTTGGTGGCATAAATTCTTTCCTCGTTGTTTTCCTTGGATGCGCCTGCAATATATGCCACAATCTGCTTGATCTGCGGATTCGTCTCGCAATACGTGCGTCTTACTTGCTCGGTCCAATTCGGGTTGAGTTCAACCCGTCCACCCTTCTTTTTTGAATATTTGCATTGCAAGATTCCGTCCAGTCTGCCTTTCAGCAGGTAATACCCAACCATTTGATAGCGGTCAAGCTTGCGCAGAAGCATCAAATCCTCACTGCTATACGCCTTGCTCTTCGCCGCACCAAGACACACGAACAGTTCCACAAGCGAGAGAATCAATGTCACAGCAAGTGAGCCGAGCATCAAAATCCCGAATAACGCCATCCACTGTCCGATGAAATCCTCACCCCGGATTTTCCGAAGCGCCCACGGAATCTCATTGATTGCGCAGAAATACGCAACGTAAGCAAGCGCCAAACCAATGGCAGAAAACACCACAATCTTCTGATTCTTTTTCTTCATCCCATACACAATCAAAGCAATGCCCGCAATTGTGACGAGTATTGTCAAATCACCTTCACCCATTTCAAATCCCCCTTATTTTTATAACACTCCGTCTAAAAAAATCTTGATTCCGATGGCGACCAGAATCACGCCGCCGAGGATATTCGCCTTTCCTGCAAGCTTGGTCCCCGCACTCTTTCCGATGAACCCCCCGGCAGTACACACCACAAACGTGACCGCCGCAATGATGAGGGAGGCTAAAACTGCGTCCAACACACCGTACTCCGAGATGGTAAAGCCCACCGAAAGTGCGTCAATCGAGGTTGCAATCCCCTGCCCCAACAGCGCCAAAAGCCCGACTTTGAGACATTCGTCACAGTCCCCTCGCAAGCCCTCGTAAATCATATTCCCGCCGATGTAGCAGAGAAGCACAAGTGCGATATACGGAATCCACCCGGCAAACACGGTGAATTTCTCCACCATGGTGTGAACACACACCCATCCAATCATGGGCATCAGCGCCTGAAACGCCGCAAACACCCCGGCAATCCCGAGTAGTTTCGGAAGTTTCATGCACGGCTCATTGAGCCCGTTTGCAAGGGAGACCGAAAATGCGTCCATCGCAAGTGCAAATCCCAAGAGAGCGCTGCTTAATACAAATTGAATGTCCAAGTCTCCTCGTCCCTTTCCAATGTGAAAAGTTGCATTTGGCTTTTCAGGACACGCTCTGCAAAATCCCGCTCATCTCGAATCGGAGTTTCCGAGCACATCCCGGCAAGACGTTTCATACCGCTGCCGAAATGGTTGTCGCTTCCTGCAAATCTGAGGAGTCCGTACGCCGTTGCATACGCCTCCGCCATTTGGTTTTCCAAATCCGTGCGGCAGGTGTTTAACACCTCCACACCGTGCACACTTCTCGGATATAACCGAATATGGTCAATGTAGTCCGCCTCACGGTACGGGTGCGCATGAATCACAGTTGCCCCCTCTGCCATGAGAAATTCCAGTTCACTTCGTTTGTCCATCTCCAAAATCTCGGGATGGTCCAGGTACCACTGCGGCAGAAAGCCGTAAATTAAAAAATCAGTGCCCGCATAGGAAATCTCAGGTGCAAAAAACACACGCAGCCCAATTTCTTTTCCGTAAGCGAGCGCCTCCTCATAATCCGACAGATAAAACTCCATCTGTTTCTCAAACGACAGGTCTCGGTCAAGATTGATGTTTCCATCCAAAAAATGATTGGTGAGAAACACCCCATCATAATCAAGACTCTTGTAAAAATCCAGTGTCTCACGTACCCCCGCCTTTGCACATCTGCTCACAGGATAGGTGTGCAAATGGGTTTCATATCGATACATTCTATTTCACCTCTTTGGCTATCATACCATAAAAAGGGCGGTACTTCAAGTACCGCCCTTTGGGAACAAATTGATGATCTCTCTCTCCTGTTTCTTCGCATAATCGTAAGCGATTTTTGTCCCACTCTTTCGCCCACGAGGGGAATACAATGGATCATAATAAATCAGACAAAACTGACTGCGCCGAATCATTTCAAAATTCCGCTCCACATACACCGCATGTCCGGCACGTTCCAATCCCTGCGGGAAATAGGTTTCTTCATAGGATTCCAGCAAATACTCGGTGTACTGCTTTGTAAGATACGGAAACTCCGCACGGACATAAACTCGTTTGAGATGCGGAAACGCACTTCGTTCCTCGCTCACAACCTCGTGACACAAATCGTCAAACCGGCTTTTACTGCCAAATAAAATCGTGTCCACACCCTCATCGACAACCAGTCGCCGCACCGCACACCGCACTCTCGCCCGCAACTCCTCGGTGACTTCTATCTTCCGATGCCCAAACACACAGCAAACCGTTTCCCCCATCCTGCACACCCCTACAATTTTTTCTTGATTTATTATATATCATATTATTCTTAAAGTAAATAAAAATATACTTTGAATAAATTATAGTCGCCCCCGTTTGTTGATACAATAATACCAAACAAAGGAGGCGAGGCGATGAAAACCGAATTTGCCGAGCGCTATATCACAATGGGGCTGAAAATTGCATACCACCGAAAGAAAGCGGGTTACACGCAGGAAGCCTTTGCAGAACTCATCGGAAAAAGCGTCAATTTCCTTGCGCAGGTGGAAGGCACGGGAACCGTGCGTGGTATCTCGCTCGAAACCCTGTTCAAAATTGCACAAGTCCTCGACATTCCACCCGCAAAACTGTTAGAAGAAGACTGAGCGCACAGAATTTATGATTTCCCATCAGAATGACATTCAGTGAATGTCATTCTTTGTTTTATTATAGCATATAATTTTCTTGTTGACAAGCACTAAATGTCAAGTGAGGGAATTATATGTTTATCAATAAATCTTCAGACGGCAGCAATAATCTTTGCGGCAAAAACATAGCACGTTTTCGTAAAGAACTCAAGATTTCTCAGCGTGAACTTGCCGACCGCCTTCAATTATATGGTCTTGACATTGACAAAAACGCCATCCAGCGAATTGAGTGCGGCAAACGCTTCGTCACTGACATTGAGTTTCTTGCATTCTCAAAAGTCTTAGACCGCACACTGGGCGAACTCCTCCAATAAAAAAAGCTCGACTGTTTTCACAGTCGAGCTTTTTAATTCTTACAACAGATCCAAATATAGCGGATCGTCGTTTTCCGATTCCGCCTTATTTGATGATTTTGGAAATATTCTTCCAAGCGATTTTCTCACGGTCTTCGTCACTAAACATCTTAGTGAACATGATCTTTACCAGATTGCCGTCGCCATAGCTAAACGGAGCACGCGTGCCGACGCACAGTGCATCGGTGCCCATGACCTCTGCCATGTATTCCAAGCTGTTGGACGCAAAGCTGTCCACACGGTTGATATCCACAAAGATATTCCCACGAGCTTTCGCAATCTCTCCGAACTCTGCATTCGGGCCGCTCAGGCTGTTTACGATGAGCGGAGCATCGCCCGCTTTCAGCATGGGGACCAGCATGCCCGCATTGATGACACGGTGGTCATCCAAGCGGTGGTGCTGACGCCAGTTTTCAAACTCGGTGTTGATGCGAACCGGGACCCCCAGTTCACTCGCATAAGCGTAAAACTCTGCCATTTCCGTTTGTGTAAGATCGTGGTACATCGGAGCGATTTCCAAGCCAAAGAAGCCCAGTTCCTTGATGCAAACATCAATGTCATGCTTCCAGCCCGGATAACCCGGACGGATGACCGCAAACTTCAAGAACTTAGTAGCAAAGTTCTTGCCATCGAGTGCTTCAAAGAGCGCCTCGTTGCCGTCCTGCGGGTTTTTATAGCAAATCGCATCGGAGGACGCAACAAACAAGGTATCTGCGCCCAATTCCTGCATGAGCTTGTCTACTTCTTCCGCCGTGTTGCGGGTGAGTCGGCGGAACGGCCAATTCCCGATATATCCGCAAGTATCGATGATTCTCATACCGTTACACACCCTTTCTCAAAAAACGCTGGTACGCAGTACCTGCAAGAATGGTCTTTTTGTCTTCCTCGGACAGGTCAGCGCAGAGCATCTTGCCCACGCACGGACCTACCGAAATGTCGGTGCCGAAGAGGAGTCTCTCCGCACCCAAAGTCGCAACCGTCTGCTCCAAAACCGGGCGATCGCAAACACTGCCGCTCATGTCGGTGACCACGTTCTTGCAGTCACGAATAGCACGAAGCTGCCACTGCCAGTCGCCGCCGCCGGTGATATGCGCCATAATAAAGTGCGCATCCGGATAACGCTTTGCCACATCGGCAAAATGTGTGCCGTCCGAAATATGCGGCTGCTCCAACGGATTGACGGTGAGTTTGCCTGCGTGCACCAGAATCGGAATGTCAAGCTCAATGCACTTCTCAATGATCGGGAACAAAACGGTATCGTTGATAAAATACTGGTGATACAGCTTAATTCCCAACATTCCAGCATCATAGCAGCGCTGGATTTCGGCAATTGCCTCGTCTCTCCAGCCCGCATTGACAAAGCACATCCCCGCCAATTCTTTCGGGTATTTCTTGATTGCCTCAAGCACGGTGTCGTTTGCAAAGCGGAAGTCCTCGGGCTTACAGTAGCGGTCCCAAGTAACCGGGTTGGAAACCACGGTCTTGTCAATTCCCATTGCATTTACCGACTCCACCAACTTGTCACAATGCGCCCAGTTGAGCCCTGAGCGGTCCGCATTGAACCACACGTGTTCGTGCCAGTTGATGACCTCGTTGTCATAAAACAGTTTCATCTTTTCCTGAAATTTTTGCATCAAATACACCTCTTTCTTGTGTGTAAGGTCATTGTATGCCCCCCACCGTTAAAAGTCAACCCTTTTTTCTCCGAATTCCCAAAAGCAGATACCGCAATCCTGGCAGTTCCTGTATGATGAGCGAAAGCAACACACTGGCTGCCACAACCACAAGGAAATACACGGCTTGAATCGGCAGCGTCGTAATCTGAAGCAACGTCTCGCCGCTTGCCGCCCGGCGGATGATATCCATCAGAATCGGATGGGAGAGATATACCCCAAAACTTGCACCCGCAAGTTTTCCCAAAACCTTTCCGCTTGTTTTTGTCTCCCACAACACACGTGCAAGCAAAAACAGACTCACAGCAAGAACCACAACCGGCAGAGCAAGATAACTCTTAAACTGTTCGGAATACTCCCCGATTCGAATGGATGCCCAGCGTGTGCCGATTGCAATGACAAGCACGGATACCAAAGCAACCAACCCAAACTTCCAAGCCTTTACGGTCACTTTCAGATTTGCCAGCCAATGCCCAAGCAAATAGTATCCCAGCATCCCCCCAAGAAACGAGAGCGAATACGGAGCATACCAACCAAACCACTGTCCGGCAGAATACGACATGAATCCACGCAGGGTGGAAGAACACACACTGAAAACCAGCCACAATCCCAACAAATACTTCCAGCCTCGCTCATCCAGTGCTGCTACCAAGCGGCGCAGAAGCGGAGTGAGCATGGTGATGGAAAGGAATGCATACAAAAACCAGTACGGGGTGATGACCGGGCGGACCATAGCCGCCACCAACGCACCGTATGCCACGGTTTTGCCGTCACGCAAATAGAGACAGCCCACTGCAATCGCACTCCACACAACAAACGGGACAGCAATCCGCCACAGCCTGCGTTTCAACAAATCGCCGACATCAGCCGTCTTATCGCTGCCAAGTGCCAAAGCACCCGAAATCATGAAAAAGAGCGGGACTGCCGCAGTACAAACAGCGGTCAAAAAATTGGACACATGCCAAACACCCATGTTCGCCGTCTGCCGCAAAGCAGGGGCCGCAACATGGAGATAAACAACTGCAATCGAGCAAATCACGCGCAAAAGATCAAAATCGCGCCGTCTTCCCATGGGAATCACCTCATCCATATTATACCACAAAAGAAACAGCCTGCACAAGGCGGTTGGCCTTAAGCAGGCTACTTCTTTTTCTTACAAGTTGTAATACAAGTCAAATTCTGCCGGATGCGGAATCGCATTCATCTTGCGTACTTCGGCACGTTTTGTCGTGATAAAGTTTTGGATGAGTTCTGTCGGGAACACACCGCCGGCGGTGAGGTAGTCGTGATCCTTCTCCAGTGCATCCAATGCCTGGTCCAGCGATGTGGGCAGATGCTGGAGTTTTGCTTTTTCCTCTTCGGGCAAGTGGAACAGGTTCATGTCATACGGACCCCAGCCATTTGCTTTCGGGTCGATCTGATTCTTGATTCCGTCAATGCCCGCCATCAGAATCGCAGCATAGCAGAAATAGGGGTTACAGGTCGCATCCGGATTTCTCAGTTCGAAGCGGCGCTTGGTCGGCTCTTTTGCATATGCCGGAATACGGATGACCGCACTGCGGTTGGAGGTTGCATAACCCACCGTGACCGGTGCTTCAAATCCCGGCACCAATCGCTTAAACGAGTTGGTGGACGGATTCGTAATAGCGCACAGCGAACCAATGTGCTTTAAGAGACCGCCGATAAACCAATGTGCCTCACGGCTCAAGTTGGAATATCCGTTGTCGTCCGAGAAGACCGGCTCCCCGTCTTTGAGCAGCAGCATATGCACGTGCATCCCGTTGCCCGCCTCACCCATAATGGGCTTCGGCATAAAGGTTGCTGAAAGGCCGTACTTCCGGGCGGTGTTGTGGATGATGTACTTAATCATCATGGTCGCATCCGCCATCTTGGACATCTCACCAAGCTCGGGTTCAATTTCAAACTGACCGCCTGCACCCACTTCCGGGTGATGATAATTGAGCGGAATGCCTGCCTCATCAATCAGCATGCACATCTCGCTTCTTGCCTCGTATGTGGTATCAAACGGCTTTGCAATGTGGTAGTTCTTCTGCTTGGGAACAATGTTTCCCAACCCCTCTTCCGCACTGTTCCAATGTGCCTGCTCTGCATCCACGGTCACACCGATGGATTCGGGCTTTACCTCCCATGCCACCTGATCGAAGAGATAAAATTCAAACTCCGGAAGAATCAGCATGGTGTCCGCAATACCGCTGTCTTTTAAGTACTGCTCTGCCGCACGCACAATGTTTCTCGGATACTGCGGAAGCGGCTTGTTTTCCGGGGATGCAATGATCATCGCATTTCCGGTCATGGTCAGGGTCGGGATTTCGCAGAACGGGTCAATCATTGCGGTATCGGGATCCGGGATAAAGACCATATCGCTCTTTTCCACCACCGCATAACCGTAGTTGGACGCATCAAACCCGATGCCGTTTTTCATGGTCTTTTCCGAAAAATTCTTTGCAGGGATGGTGACATGGCGGAACTGTCCGTTAATATCCACCATCTTAAAGTCTACCATCTTAATGTCGTATTCCTCAATCATCTTGAGAACGTCTTTGACTGTCTTCATTTCTTTCATCTCCTTTTCATCCATTTTACCTCTATTTATGCAAGATTACAATCTTTTTTTGCAAAACCCAAATTGATCCCCCACCGCTATGATAAAATGAAACCACCAAAAACCGAAAGAGGAGAGGCGAGAATAGAACAGTACCAAAAACATACGTCCCGATATGGTCTTTACTCTTTTATGTGAAACATGTTATAATATAGTAAAATATCAACAGAAAAGGAAAGAAGGGTTAAGTGATGAGGAAAAGATTTTTGAGTTTGGTGTTGGTGCTGCATATAGTTTTTACTATATGCTCAACAAGTGCTGGGTATGCTTTTGCAAACAACACATCTGAAGAGGTTGTAATATCTCCTATGATATCTGCAGGTTGCTATCAAAGTGCGGCACTAAAAACAGATGGTAGTTTGTGGATATGGGGAGATTTTAGCAGGTTATATCCATCGAATGCACCCTTAGGCAAACAAACAACCCCATTGAAAATAATGGATGATGTTATTTTTGTTTCACTTCCTAACAACGGTGCACACGGTTCATTAATAAAGTCAGATTATTCCCTTTGGAAATGGGGCTATAATGTTTTTGGTTATTTAGGGGATGGTACAACTAAGAGTACGCATATTCCAGTAAAAATAATGGATGATGTGATTTACACAGCATGCGGTGGATCATATAGTGCAGCAATAAAATCGGATAATACTCTTTGGATGTGGGGTAATAATCAGAAAGGGCAATTAGGGACAGGTGAGAACAAGACAGTTAATATTCCTACAAAAATTATGAATGATGTGAAAAAAGTTTCTCTCGGGACTCAACATAGTGCTGCAATAAAAAATGACAACAGCCTTTGGATGTGGGGTAATAATGAAGACGGACAATTAGGAGATGGTACAACAAAAGATAAAAGCATTCCAATAAAAATTTTGAATGATGTTGCGGATATATATTTAAAAAATGATACAACATATGCAATAAAAACAGATGGAACATTATGGGCATGGGGATCAAATAGTTATGGAGACTTCGGAGTAGAAGACCCGAGTTCTTCTATCGTGCCTATCAAGGTAATGGAAAATGTTGCCCAGGTTTCTTCAAATGCGGTGCTTAAAACCGATGGAAGTGTATGGACATGGCATGGAATTTATCATAGCACATGGCAGGGAACTTATCATAGCAAAACAGAACTCGAATTTTTCCAACCAACAAAAATTATGGATGACGTAAAAAATATATCTTGTGCAGGTATTAACATGGCTATAAAAAATGATAATAGCTTATGGTGTTGGAATACTGATACTGAACGGGCTTCAATGTGGGTCCCTATTGGAGATGGCACAACAACATCTAGTCAAATTCCTGTAAATATCATGAATCTAACACAATTTGCGAATGCCGATATTGATACACCAGTATTAAAAGCAAAAAAATTGACAAATAATCATGAATATAATTTCTATAAAGATAGTGATGTCCCGCACACAATTATGGCAAATGCAATTGGTGATGCATCTTTAATGAAAGGATATTATTCACTTACAGAAGATATACTTCATGGAAAATCAACTAATTTTTATGAAATTATTTTATTTGAGATACTGATTGAAAACTTTGAAAACAAAGAATTGTTAACCAATATAGCCGATACAATAGAAGAAAATGCTGTAACAACGTTTGTTAATGCTTGCAGCGAAATGTATGACGATACCCTTGGTGACAATTATTATATGACAGCAGAATTTTTAGACGGAGCAATAGACGAAGAAAGACTTATCAAATTTACGCAGTTTTCAGGATTTCCAGAAGCTTTAGATTT
The DNA here is from genome assembly GCA_017421025.1 of Oscillospiraceae bacterium. GTDB lineage: Bacteria > Bacillota > Clostridia > Oscillospirales > JAAYXM01 > SIG510. The sequence continues at coordinate 7,591 of JAFQME010000024.1, read as the reverse complement.
TCTTAACTATCATTTTGAAAAAGGTCAAAAAGCATTTAAAACATACAGAGAATTGGTAAATGCTATTAGATATGCATATATGCTGAATGCTGTTGGAGATTTACAGATAGAAGCTCTTGAACAAATTGCACTTTGTTCTTCAAATGCTGAACTTACATCTGCAGCTAATTCTTTTATAACCAAAATAAAAAATGCAAAAACAAATCCTGAAATAATTTTTGCTATGGAGTTTGGTAAATTTGGTGTTGAAGTTTTGGTTGATACTTTAAAGGATGAAATCGACAAGAATTTTATTTCTAAAAATCCTTATGGACTTCTATATAAATATGCTTATAAAACAGGTAAATTTGTTGCAGATAATGTATATAATGCTTCAGAATTATCTTATGATGCACTATGTATTATTGCAATCAATGAAATAGATAAGGCAATGGTTACTTCGCTAGATGCATTAGAATTAGACTTAAATAATCATCCTACTGTTGAAAATGCCAAAATATTAATTGTTATGGCAGATGCATATAAAGACCTTATTTTGTATGGTGACAATATCTGTATCAGTTATGTAGAAGGTGTAAAAAAAGGACAAGTGAAAAAGAACGCATTTGAAAAATTTGTTTCTGCTGTTGCTTTAAATCCTGTGTTAATAGCAAAAATTTTAGGCGGAAAAGATGCCGACTGTGATAGCGTTCTTTCAAGCTTAAATTCTATTGACCGGTGTGTTAAAACAAGTGATTGGTATAGTGGTTTTGAGGATTACAGTAAATATATGATGGTTGTACGTTCCACGAATTACAGTCCTTGGGCAACAGATAGTATAAAAGGTGCAAAAGTTTTAGGATTTTTGCCTGAATATCTTGAATGTAATTACACAGAAAGCATAACCAGAGCAGAGTTTGCAACATTCCTTGTAAATTTCATTGAAAGAAAATCGGGTAAAAGCGTGCATAGTTTGTTAGAAGAAAATGAACTGCCTATGATATCTGTACCTTTTGATGATGCATTGTTTATTGATGTTGACTATGCATACAGATTGGGACTAATTAAAGGTAAGGGTGAAGGAAAATTTGATCCTCTTGCGGAGATTACACGTGAAGAAGCTGCAGTTATGCTTACTCGAACAGTAAAGCTATTGGGATATGATACAACTGCTTTCAATTACAATCTTCCTGGTGGAATATCATCTTGGGCAAATGATAGTGTAAACTTTGTATATGAAAAAGGTATAATGCAAGGTGATGGAACTGGATTTAATCCAAAAGGAAACATAACAAAAGAACAGACAATTGCTACATTGTACAGAATTTTCTATAACATCTAGGATATGCCACTTGGGGACGCACATTTGGGGTAGAATCTTGAATTATCTCGGGAATCGGCACTCCGTTTCAACCACAAAAAGGCACACTTCGTGAGGAAGTGTGCCTTTTTTGTAACTTTTTTACTTCCCTGCCTGCATTTCTGCAACAGCTTCCAGAATCGAATCTGCCATGTAAGCCAACTGCTCATCAGACAGCCCGTAGAGCGGGAGATGAGTGAAGCGATGGTAAAATACCTCTTCACAATTCGGACAAGTTGCAGCAATTTCGTCCGAATCATAGCCCATCTGCTGAACAACATTGAAGCGGTAGAGCGGACCGAAGTGCGGAATCTGAGTGACTCCACGCTCTTCAAGTTTCTTTTTCAGCACTTGAATGTCTCCGCCCGCCTTCTGCGGATCAATCTGCAAAAGATACATATGGAACGAAGGCTTGATGTCGTCGTTGCCCAAATCCTGCGGAATGATTGCATCGTTTTCTGCAAAACGCTCGGTGAGATAGGTTGCTGCTGCACGGCGTTTTGCAATGATTTCGTCGTTTCGTGCCACCTGCAGAGAGAGACCCAAACCGCAAATCTCAGTGGTGGAGTAGTTGAGTGCAACAAAGGGCTTCTCTTTTCCGGGAATCGGAGTGATGTTATACAACCAATCCTTGATCGGACAAGAGAAATCCATTCCGAGGAAGCGTGCACGCTTCATATGCTCTAAGAATCCCGGAACAGTGGTGGTCACGATTCCACCCTCACCAAACGAGGTGATGTTCTTCACTTCATGCATGGAGAACGCCGCAAAATCGCCCATGGTACCAAGCTTTTTGCCCTTGTACTCTGCACCGAAGCCGTGTGCCGCATCTTCCAGCACCAAAATATTGTGCTCTTTCGCAAGCGCCAGAATCGGATCCAAATCCACAGGATATCCGCCCAAATGCACCGGCACGATCATCTTGGTCTTCGGGGTGATCTTGCGAGCCACATCTGCAGGATCCATGTTCAATGTGCGGGGATCAATGTCCGCAAACACAAGCTTTGCACCCACACCAAGCGGATATGCCATGGTCGCCACAAAAGTGATGGCAGGGACGATGACCTCATCCCCCGGACCGATGCCTGCGTATTTATAAGCGATTTCAAAACCGCTGGTCGCATTCGTGACAAACACCGAAGTGTCAATGCCCAAATACTCGTTACAAGCCTCCTCTGCTTCTTCCACTTTTGTAGAAAGCGAGAGTTTTCCCGGCGGAGTTGCAATCTCAGAAAGCGGCTTGACCGCCTCCCAAACCTTGAGCAGTGCTTCGTCATACTCAGCACCCTGCCCCTGCATCATAAAGCGAATCATTTCCATCAGATCCGCTGCATTGTAATTCTCACCAACCGCCGCCCAAGGCACCTTGGTGTCGCCGGTGTTGTAACGAAAATCCGTTGACTTCTTCATGCTTCTGTCTCCTTTTCAGTGTTACATTTATTTTACCACATACCACCCTCCAGGTCAAATCACACCTTGCACAAAAAAACCACCCAAATTGACAATTATTTGACAATATGATACTATGAAAATGGTACAACCACCACATAACACGAAAGGAGAATCTTCATGAAACGTCGTTTTATATCTATTTTCCTCGTGCTCGTCATGGGAGTACAACTCTTGTCTGTGAGCCTCACTGCTCATGCAGAACCGCTTGTGTCAGAAATTCTGACCAATGGTATCATCAACACAATTTACTTGACCGAGGTTGGTTTATACAGCAAACTGACCCCGGAAGAAAAAGAATTATTACAAGAATCTCAGCAAATCTCAAACGCCGATTTTGTCACATGTGAACGGCTTGGATATAACATCCTCGAAAGTATCCGCATCGCACGAGCTGCCGCCTCGCTTGATTTGACCCCTGCAGAATACCAACAATTTATTGTTGCATACGAAGACGAAGCTACCGCAAACAGTCAACTCTATCTCTTGCAGCTACACAAAGACCGTTTTGCGGCAGAAGATCTCAAGCAGATCATTGCACTTATGCTCCGTGGAGAATCATTTGTTGTGGCCGACCGCACGGTATCCTCATACGAGTTTGCGTCCGATACGCTCACGCTCCACACAACCAATATCCCATCAAACACAATGCAATCAAACTCATCCGATACAGACTCCCGTGAAAAGCCGTCGCAAATCGGAGGAGATCTTATCAGTGCACCAACATCATATGATGTAAAAAACAACGAACTGGTTAGTGCATCCTCAGGGACACTCTCCTACCGCCAAACCATTGTCGACATTCCCGGAAGAAATGGCATGGATCTCAAGTTGGATTTGCTTTTCACCGGAAATAGCAACCAGTATTATGGCGAGTTTACACACACCGATGGACAACCTTGGTGGCCTGACTGGTATCGCAAAGATGACTATAACCCCGAGATAGCAATTAGAAACCCCGTATCCTCTCCTTACGGTGTCGGTTGGTCATTGGATCTTCCCGCAATTTCCTCCAGTTTAGAATGGGGTCTTCCGGAATATCGTACAAACGACGAGCTTGTCATTTCTTACCGTATGCAAGGCGGTGGTGGCTACCGTCTGATTCCAACCGGGGACTCCTCTTACACCTTGGAAGACTACCCGCTTTCCGACATCACAATAACAGAGCTTGACCCGAACACCCAAAACAATTATCGTTACCGGGTGTCCTACAAAAACGGACGGTATGAATTGTTCGACTCCAAAGGCAAAATCCGTGTAATTGGTGACAAATGGGGTAATGAACTCAAATTCTTCTATTACTGTGTGTTCGAAGGTTCAGGATTCCCCGAAGATGGGGAAATTTCGTTCGAAATGGCACATGGTGCGCTCTACCAAGTTGTCGACTCGGCAGGTCGCATTATTGAATTTGATTACGGTCTTGATACTCCTAACACCAGTATACAGCCCTATCGCTTTAACACCCGCATTTTCCTTCGGGAAGGTGGATTAGAACACGAACTTTGCGATCTGTACACCAGCACACCTGATATCGACGAGCCGTTCCAACTCTTCTCTATTACAGATGGATTTCGAAGCGCAGCACAGTACGAAACTACTTCTTTCAGCTACATCTCCGAAGAAGTGTATTGCACCGATGAACCGCTTGGCAATAAATCTCTCGCTCGAAGCCAAAAATACAACACAGTGCTCAATCTCAGCACGATTAAATACCCGACCGGGCTGACTTCTCACTATTCTTACGACAAAATCACCGTCAACCACGGTCAAGACGGAGCTCGTGAGATTTTCCGTGTAGCAGAGCGCTATGAAACCTTCTATAACGACACCGTTCAACGTGAAAAATCCACTTACACCTATACCAATGATTATTCCGGGTATTCCATGCGCACTTCAGACGGCGACGCATATTCCGATCCCAACGATCTGCCCGCCGGCTATCGTTATTCGGTAACCAAAACCGAAGGAGAACTTGCCACACAAACCACTTTTGACGGAAACCAACTCCCCATTCTGTCCACCGTCACACAAACCGGGCAAACCACTCCCACCAGCACCACAGCCACCGTCTACGGCGAACAGGAGCTCCCGGTTGAGCAAACGGTAACCACCGGACAAGTGGTTACCGTCGAACACTTTGAGTACAATGACGACGGTGTGCTGACCAAATCATGGAGTCCCCGTTCCGACGGAACAAAATCCGACGCACACCTCACCGAGAACACCTACGGCGGGGAGTTTGGCATGCTCACTTCCCGACGTTATCACCGTGACAGCGCACACGAAATTTTAGAAACCTACACCCTCACCGAAGATGAACGTGCAGTCTCCGAAAAAACCGTCAAGGAAAACGGGACCCTCAAAGAACGCACCACCTACACGTATGACATCTATGGCAATCTGATCGGCGAACGCCGCTACCTCGACAACACCAACTACCTCGAATATGTCTATAGTTACGACGACCGTCTCGCCTCCGAGCGAATACGTCTATGGAATTTCGCAGGTCTTTATCTCAACGAAACCCGCATTGTCGGCGGTACCGACGTTGACGGAAGCCCGATCGGAACCGTCACTTCAGCGGTGGAATACGATAAGTACGGTCGCAAAATCCGAGAAATCGACCCGCTCCAAAATGCGACCACCTATACCTACGACTATCTCAACCGTCTCACCACGGTCAAAGATCCCTCGATTTCCGTCCAGCGCTTCACCTACCTGGTCAGTCGGACCGACATTTGCACCACGCATATCGTCCCCTCCTCCGGAGGCAGCATCTATACCGAATATCATTACGACCAGGCAAGCAATCTGCTCGAAGTACGAGACCAAAAGACCGGCGCCGCACTTCACACCTATACCTATGACACCGAAAATCGTCTGATTTCCGAAAAGAACGTCCAACAGGAAAACACCGGTCACGAGGTCACTTATACCTACGATGCATTCGATCGCATGACCTCCAAAACCACAAAGAACGGCTCCACCGTCCTCGCACAGGAGACCTGGTCTTACGACGATGCATCCACTTCCCCGTATTTCATCACAACCCACACCATAGTTGGTGACCAACATGCCCCCAGTATCGTCACCAAAGAATACAAAAACAAATACGGCGATCTGGAAAAAATCGGCTATGTCACAGGTGGAAACGAATACTTCACCACCTACACCTATGACTACCTCGGTCAAAAACTCACCGAGAAAAGCGCATACGCCGATCAAAAAGACCTCTCGCTTGACTACACCACAAAATGGGATTACGACTACGCAGGCAATGTCATCCGAGAGTACGATGCCGACCAAAACTACGTTTCCTATCAGTATGACATGGCGGGTCGTCTCATCAAGACCGCAGACCGTGTCGCAAACTCCCAAACCACCCCGTACTATACCACCTATGCCTATGACGGACTCGGAAACGTAATCTTGGAAACCGTGCCGCAAACCGCAGCCCAAAGCCGCACCACCAAGCGCAAGTACGACAAACTTGGCAGAGTCACCGAAGAACGCATCCTCTCCGATGTAGTCGACGGTGTTGAGCAGTACCGCACCGCCACCTATACCTACGATTGGCGTGGTAATGTGCTCACCTCAAACCAAGGCGGTGCCACCGCAAGCTATACCTACGACAACCGTGGTCAAATGACCCAAAGCACCACCGCCGGCGTGGTCACCAATTATACCTATGACGATTTTGGAAACTGCCTCACCGTCACCTCCGGCGGCAAGACCGAAACCTACACCTACGACCTAAACAGCATCAACACCTCATATACCAACCGCAACGGTGTCACCACCACCTACACGCTCGACGCTCTCGGCCGCATTACCCGTGCCGACACCACAGGCGGCACCCGTGTGCTCACCTATACCCTCACCGGTCAGGTACACACACTCAGCGACGGAACGCAAGCCATCGAACACCGGTATGACGGCCGTGGGTATCTCTCTTTCGTATTTGACCCCGCCACCCTTGTTGAACAGTATTATTCCAACGACGTTGCGGGTAACCGCCAAATCATGCAGATTAACCATATCATAGGAGCCGCTTACACCTATTCCTACGGTTACAATAACCGTGGGCTTCTTGCCACAGTCTCGCATCTTGGCGAGGAGACCGCCCCCCTCGTGGCCTATTCGTATGACAAAAACGGCAGTCTCACCCGTGAGTCAAAAAATGCGGTTGAAAGCACCTTCACCTACAACCGTGACGGTTCTGTTTCTACACAGCAGGATTTCAATATCTTCAATCCGGTCTTTTACAATCGCAGTTATACCTACTACCCGGACGGAAATCTCAAAACCGAGACCGACCCGCAAAACGTCACCACCGCCTATGTCTATGACGGGAAGAATCAGCTGGTCAGCGAAACCAAATCCACAGGCGGCAGTATTTCCTATACCTATGATGTTCAAGGAAACCGCACCCAAAAATCCGTCACCGAAAACGGTGTGACTGCGCAGACCACCTATACCTACGACAGTCAAAATCGCCTCATCCAACAAAACGGAAACGAACTCATCACCTACACCTATGACGACCAAGGCAATCTGCTCACCCGTTCCTATGACGTCGTTGACCCCAACCCCGACACCTTCACCTACGACGGCTTTGGGCAAATGACCAGTGCCTATGTGAACGGAATCACCACCACCTATGCCTACCGTGGTGACGGTCTGCGCAAGAGCAAGACCGTAAACAACGTCACCACCCAACATGTGTGGGACGGCGATCAGATTGTGCAGGACCTCAACGGATATGACGTCAGTCGTGAGTACGTCCGTGGGCTTCGTCTCATT
>JAFQME010000003.1 GCA_017421025.1 Oscillospiraceae bacterium | reverse complement strand
TTGGTGCGGATAAGAGGACTTGAACCTCCACCGAGTTGCCCCGACTAGAACCTGAATCTAGCGCGTCTGCCTATTCCGCCATATCCGCATATGCTGTTTCAAAGCCTAACTAGTATATCATTTCAAAATATGTTTGTCAATTACTTTTTAGAAAAAAGCCGGGGATTTTCCCCGGCTTTGTTTTACTGCTTTGCTTCGATGTATGCGACAATGTCGCCGATGGTTTTCAAATTGAATGCATCTTCGTCGGAAATCTCTACCCCGTATTCCTCTTCAAAGGTCATCATGAGTTCAACGATATCGAGAGAATCTGCTCCCAAATCCTTAATAATGTCAGTGCTTTCAGTGATGGTGGACGGATCCACACTCAACTGCTCTGCCAAAAGCTCTTTCAGCTTTTCAAATACCATAAAAGGTTCCTCCTCAAAAGTTATATTAACATTATAAAGAAAAACACCTGTTTTTGTCAAGTGCGGTCGGGAATGGGGACATGCTCTTTTTGGAATATATCCATCTTTTTTTTGAAAAAAAGAGAGAAATTCATCCAATCTGCCATTGCAAAAAAAGGAATTGAATGGTACAATGGATGCATAAACCATAAAATTACGATGGAGGTACTCTCATGGATTACAGAAAGCAAGCACTCATCTCTCATGAAGAGTGGCAGGGCAAGATTGAAGTTACTTGCCGTTGCCCGGTCGAAACTAAGGACGATCTCTCTGTTGCATACACCCCGGGTGTTGCAGAGCCGTGCCTCAAGATCAGCGAAGATGTTGATCTGAGCTATAAGTATACCCGCCGTGGCAACCTGGTTGCTGTTGTCACCGACGGTACCGCTGTCCTGGGTCTGGGCGATATCGGTCCGGAAGCAGGCATGCCGGTTATGGAAGGTAAGTGCGTTCTCTTTAAGGCATTCGGCGGTGTCGATGCCTTCCCGCTTTGCGTCCGCTCCAAGGACGTTGACGAAATTGTCAAGACCATCCAGCTGCTCGCAGGTTCTTTCGGCGGCATCAACCTCGAAGACATCTCCGCTCCGCGCTGCTTCGAGATCGAGCGTAAACTGAAAGAAGTTTGTGATATTCCGATCTTCCATGACGACCAGCACGGTACCGCTGTTGTTTCCGCAGCAGCAATGATCGGTGCTTGCCGCCTGACCAAGAAGAACATCGGCGACCTGAAGGCTGTCGTTTCCGGTGCAGGTGCAGCAGCAATCGCTGTTACCCGTCTGCTCATGGCTCTCGGCCTCAAGGAAGTCATCCTGTGCGACCGTAAGGGCGCAATCTATGAAGGCCGTGACGGTCTGAACCCGGAAAAAGAAGCAATGGCAAAGATCACCAACAAGAACAAGGTCGCAGGCAGCCTTGCAGAAGTCATGGTTGGCGCAGACGTTGTCTTTGGTCTCTCCGGCCCGGGCATCATCTCCCAGGATATGGTCCGCTCCATGAACAAGGATCCGATGGTCTTTGTTATGTCCAACCCGACTCCGGAAATCTTCCCGGATGAAGCTCTTGCAGCAGGCGCAGCTGTTGTCGGTACCGGCCGCAGTGACTTCCCGAACCAGATCAACAACCTGCTCGCATTCCCGGGCATTTTCCGTGGTGCTCTGGATGTTCGTGCTTCCGATATCAACGACGAAATGAAGGTTGCAGCAGCATACGCAATCGCAAACCTCATTCCGGAAGAAGAACTCCGTGCAGACCGCATCATCATCGAGCCGACCGATCCGAAGGTTGCTCCGGCAGTTGCAGCAGCAGTTGCAGAAGCAGCACGCAAGACCGGTGTTGCAAGAATCTAACCTTTGTAACAACGAAAAGAGTGGATGATTTCATCCACTCTTTTTTTATCCTCAGAAGAGGCGGGTAGTGAGTGCGGCGGCGAGGGCGCCGATGAAATCTGAGAAAAGTGCGGCCGGGACAGCGCTTCCGGTTTTTTTGATGCCGAGTGAGCCAAAATAAACCGAAATGACATAGAAGGTGGTTTCAGAAGAGCCGAGCATGACGGCGGCGGTGCGACCGATGAGGGAATCGACACCGTAAGTGGCAATGATATCGGCACCTGCTGCGAGAGCGGCGCTGCCCGAGAGGGGACGGATGAGCAAAAGCGGTGCACATTCGGGAGGGATTCCGAGGGGGGTAAGAATCGGAGATAACAACCGCACCAAAACATCCATGGCACCCGAGGCACGGAAGAGATACACTGCACTGAGGAGTACCACCACAGGCGGCAGGATTTTTTTTGCGGTGGTGAGACCTTCGGCTGCGCCACGAACAAGTGCGGGATAGAGGTCACAGCGCCGTACAAGAGCAAACGCTCCGACCCCACACAAAATCAGCGGGACGATGAGTTCCGACATGGTTTGCCTCCTTTATGAAACATACGAACTGCAAGGATTCCCGCCACCTGCGCTGCGAGAGTTGCAAGCCATACTGCGGGCAGAATGTCAAAGGGGGCAGTGGCACCGGCGCTCGCACGAATGGCGGCGACCGTGGTGGGGATGAGTTGAAGTGAGGAAGTGTTGATGACTGTGAGCATTGTGAGATCACTCGGAGAATTGCGTAGTCCCTCAGCAGCACGGATACCTGCGGGGGTAGCGGCATTGCCAAGTCCTAAGAGGTTAGCGGAAACATTGGCGGAGAGATGGGAAAGCGTATCGCTGTTTGCAGAGGGGAAAAGGCGTTTTAAGAGGGGGGATAAGAGGCGTGCGAGCTTTTCTGCCAGTCCGCTCTCGCGCATCACCTCCATCACAGCACACCACAGCATCATCATCCCGGTGATGGAGAGCACTGTTGTGACCGCTGCTTGTGCCCCTTCGCTCACTGCCGCAGAGAGAAAACCGACTCTGCCGGTCGCAATTCCGAACACCACTGAAACAGCGAGTAAAACCGTCCAAATTACACCGAGCATATGACCACCGTCTTTCCAAAAAATGGGATTGACAAACATTTGGGAAATGATATACTTAAAGACAAGAAATTACAAAACCGGAGGTCTTACGACATGAAAACAACCGGAATTACAAGAAAAATCGATGAGTTGGGACGTATTGTGTTGCCCATCGAGTTGAGAAAGCAATTCGGAATCGAAGAGCGTGACTCGATTGAAATTTATGTGGAGGGCGACCGCATTATTCTCAAAAAGAAGAAAGAGGCATGTATTTTCTGTGGAAAGACCATCGGCTTGGTTTCCTATAAGGACCACATGGTTTGCAAGTCTTGTATTGAGGAGCTTTCCAAATGAGAACAGATACCATAGCGGCAGTATGCTCGGGCCCTGGTGCGGTGGGCGTGCTGAGAATCAGCGGCAGTCAGGCAAAGCAGATTGCCGAGCGTGTCTTTTCCGGAACACTCACTACGCCACGTATGATGGTTTACGGTGCGTTTTGGGATCATACACAAGCAGTGATTGACTGTGGCCTCGGTGTGTGGTTCGAAGCACCGCATAGTTATACGGGTGAAGATGTGGTCGAGTTTCACTGCCACGGCTCAGCAGTTGCGATGGCAACGGTTTTGGAGTCGTGCTTTGCTGCAGGTGCCCGTGCTGCAAAGCCGGGTGAATTCACTCGGCGGGCATTTTTGGCAGGGAAGATGGATCTCACCCAGGCGGAAGCAGTGGTGGATTTGATTGAGGCGGAAACCGTGTCTGCGGCAAAGAGTGCAGCAGCGCAGCTTGCCGGTGAGATTGGACGTGGGATTCAAGGCTTGCGCAGTGAACTGTTGGATGTTGCAGCGACGTTTTCGGCTTACGTGGATTATCCGGACGAGGAAATCGAGGAGTTGGGGCTTCCTGAAACTGCAGCGCAACTCAATGCGGTAGCGGAAAAACTGTTTGCCCTTGCTGCGTCCTATGCTCGGGGACGGATCCTGAAAGATGGAGTCAAGACTGCGCTGTTGGGACGTCCCAATGCGGGGAAAAGCTCTCTTCTCAATGCCCTGGTTGGGTATGACCGCAGTATTGTCACAGAAACCGCCGGAACCACAAGGGATACGGTGGAAGAAAGTGCGCTTTTGGGAGAGGTACGGTTGCGCCTTGTGGATACCGCAGGTGTGCGTGAAACCGCCGATGCGATTGAGCGAGAAGGTGTGGTGCGCAGTATCTCGGCGGCGGAACAAGCGGATTTGCTCCTTTGTGTGTTTGACGGGTCACGTCCGTGGTCGGAGGAAGATGCACAGGTGCTTGCTGCAGCACACGGGAAGTGTGCAATTGCAGTGGTCAATAAATCTGATCTTGCGCAGGAATTGGATTGCTCCAATCTTGCGGAGTTTGGAGAAAATATCGTTTGTATCAGTACCAAAACACGGGACGGATTCGATGCGCTTCGGGAGATGGTTTCTCGCATCCTTGCGGTGAAAACCATGCCGTGCGACGGGTCGCTCATCACAAATGCACGCCATGCTGCGGCAGTGAAAGATGCGGCAGAGCGTGTTTCCCATGCAGCACATGCACTCGGTGACGGACTCACTCCGGATGTTGCAGTGGGTGAGGTGGAAGTCGCAATCGCACTTCTTGGTGAGGTGACCGGCGAGACTGCAAATGACGCAGTCCTTACCCGTATTTTTGAACGCTTCTGTGTCGGAAAATAACAAAGAGCCTTTTGGAACTTTATCCAAAAGGCTCTTTTGATATTCATTTTACCTGACAACGATCAATTGCAAAGTCCAAGAGAAGATTGATTAGTTCGTTTCGTGAACGGTTGGTTTCTTCGGCGAGTTTGCTCAGTTTCAAAACAGTTTCTTCCTTGATGCGGACAGAAAAGGTTTTGTAACCGTCTTCGCCCTGTAAGGATTTCTTTTTGATAATCAACTTTTCTTCCATAACCTCACCTCACACATATTATAACTTGACAAAAGTTACAGATATATGTTAGGATATATAACATAAATTATAACATATGGAGGGAAAATTATGAGTAAGAGATTGCAAGGGTTGATTGCCGGCGTACTGATTGGTGTGATGCTCTCGGGGAGCGTTGCATTTGCACAGCGCATCAGCAAAACAGCACAGTTGGTTTACAACAACATCAAAATTTTCATCGACGGTGGCGAAATCGTCCCCAAGGATGCAAACGGCAATTTGGTTGAGCCGTTTATCATGAACGGCACCACTTATTTGCCTGTCCGTGCGGTTTCAAACGCATTTGGGAAAGATGTGGTATGGGACGGAGTCAATCAGAGCGTTTACATCGGAAAGAAAGATCAAACCAAGCCGGACAACTACCTGCAAAAAATCCAGTATAACGATTATAAAGAAGGAATCAACCATAACAACTTTACCATCATCAACGGCACAGTGACCGATTTCAATAAAACTGTGTATAAGAACGGGTTGTTGTTCTATGTATATTCAATTTATTCTACTTTAGAAGATGATGCAGATGCTGCAAATAGTTTGATTGCTTATCCGCTCAACAGTATGTATAGCAATTTGAAGGGTAAGATCGTGATTCCGAAAGAGTATCACCTCAGTACCTGGGGAGAAAAGAAGAATTGTGAGGATGCAAGTGTTGATGTATGGTTTTATGGTGATGGAAAACTGCTTTACAAAGCAACTGCAGTGAATGCTTCCATGCCGTTTAACTTTGATATCAATGTCAGAGGAGTCAATCAACTGCTGGTAAAAGTAAAAACTGCCAACAATTATACATATCTCGCACTCACGGATTTGGCACTTTATGAATAAGAGAAGAGGCACTCTTTATGAGTGCCTCTTTTGATATTCTCTTGGGCTGATGCCGTATTTTTGCTTAAAGGCTTTGGAAAAGTGATAGAGGTCGGGATAGCCCACCGAAGCGGCGGCTGTGGAGGGGGATTTTCTGTGGACTGTCATGAGTTCGGCGGCTTTGGAGAGACGCAGGTCGGCAAGGAATTTTGCGGGGGAGACCCCGGTTTTTTCTTTGAATAAGGTGGAGAAATAACTGCGCTCCAGGTTTAAGCGAGATGCGAGACGAGTGACGTTTAAGTCGGTCATGTACTCGGCATGGATACAATGGAGTGCTTTGTCAATGTAGTCCAACGGTCGGGATGTGCCCTCCTTGAGTAGGGCGAGGAGGTCCCAAATCCTTGCAGCAAGAAAGGAGGAGCGTCCACGCTCCAACTCATGGCAAGAACGCATCTCTTCGAAAATTTCACCCATGCCGGGAACTCGTAGAATCGGGGAATTCAAGGGCTCGGTTAGTGTGGGATCAGCGGTAAACCCGATCCAAATATAGTGCCAGGGACGGGAGTGCGATGCACGGTAAAACGTGACAAGGCTGGGTGGAATGACAAACACTTCTCCTGCTTGCACCGTGTGTGTTTGACCCTCACGTTCAAACACTCCGGTGCCGGAAACCACATAGTGCAGCAGCCAGTATTCACGTACGGCAGGGCCGAAACTGTGTCCGCTTTTGCAGACTTCGTAGCCGAAATTCACCGGGTTTACTCCGGGCAGCTGTTCATTGATGACGATTTCGGAGAAAGACATAGCGTTCACCTCTATCCAACATTATAACAAGTTTATCACACAAATATCAATCCTTTTCCTGGATTTTTTATGGTAGAATACAAACAAATCTACAAGGAGGGATTTCGATGAAGATTACATTTATGGGTGCAGGCAGCTCGGTGTTTGCTCGCAACGTGATTGGAGACTGTATGTGCAGTCCTGCTTTGCGAGATGCAACCTTTGCCCTTTATGACATTGACCCGCAACGTTTGGATCAGAGTTATGCGCTTTTGGAAGCGATTCGGAATGCACTGGGTGCAGGAGCAAAATTGGAGCGTTATGTGGGTGTGGAGAAACGAAAAGATGCACTCCGTGATGCGTCGTTTGTGGTCAATGCAATCCAGGTGGGCGGTTATGAGCCGTGCACAGTGACCGATTTTGAAATCCCGAAAAAATACGGCCTGCGTCAGACCATTGCAGATACGCTTGGAATCGGAGGAATCATGCGTGCGCTGCGTACCATTCCGGTGCTTCGGGAGTTTGCATGTGATATGGAAGAGGTTTGTCCGAATGCATGGTTTCTAAACTATACCAACCCGATGGCGATGCTGACAGGCTACATGCAGAGATATACCAACATTAAGACCATCGGCTTGTGCCACAGTGTACAGGTTTGCTCGGAGGGACTCCTCAAAGGGCTTGAGATGGAAGACAAACTTGAGGGAAGAAAAGAACTCATCGCAGGCATCAATCACATGGGGTGGTTATTGGAACTGCGTGACCGTGACGGAAATGACTTGTACCCCGAAATCCGCCGCCGCATCGAGGCGAAGATGGATGACCCGAACTGCGAAGATAAGGTGCGCTACGATTACATCCGTAATTTCGGTTATTACTGCACCGAAAGCAGTGAGCACAATGCGGAGTATAATATGTTCTACTTAAAGAGCAAGTACCCTGAACTTGTGGAACGCTATAATATCCCGCTGGATGAATATCCACGCCGTTGCATCCGTCATATCAAGGAGTGGGGCGAAGGCTATGGCGAGATGATGGAAGCTTGCAAAAAGGGACATGAGCGTTCTCTTGAATATGCATCCCGTATCATGGAAGCAATTGTGACAGGTGTGCCGTATCAAATTGGCGGGAACGTGCTGAATACCAACGGTGTGATTGCAAACCTGCCGAGAGAGGCTTGTGTGGAAGTGCCGTGTCTGGTGAATGGACATGGAATTCATCCTTGCTCGGTTGGGTCGCTTCCGGTACAGTGTGCCGCAATGAATATGACCAACATCAAT
The DNA here is from genome assembly GCA_017421025.1 of Oscillospiraceae bacterium. GTDB lineage: Bacteria > Bacillota > Clostridia > Oscillospirales > JAAYXM01 > SIG510. The sequence continues at coordinate 58,830 of JAFQME010000003.1, read as the reverse complement.
GTTCAGCTTCTCACCATTGAAGCGGCAGTGACTCAAAAACGTGAGCACATCTATCAGGCGGCGATGCTGGACCCGCACACCGCAAGTGAACTTTCGATTGACGATATCAAAGCCATGGTGGATGAACTCATCGAAGCGCATGGAGACTATCTCCCGGAATACCACTAAAAAAGAAAAAGCAGGTCACACGACCTGCTTTTTTATATGCCCAACATAACCAGTATAGCAAATGTGAAAGGGAGAAGTCAAGAGGTTTTCGTCAATGTGCTGAAAGTTCTCCTTATTGCATAACTTTTGGTTAGAAATTTTGCACAATTTGCCATCTTGCAATCCCCCTACCCGTATGGTATATTATAATCAGAAAGGGTGATACCGATGTACGAAGTGGTAGAGTCCTAAAAGTGATTTAGGACGAAAAGAACCCGACAAGCGTACCTTGAAAATTCAAAGCAGATTCCGATGATATATCAGTCAACTTGGCTAAAGAAGAGACGGTAAAAAATCGTGAGAATCAGAGATAAACATAAAATAACAGGAAATGCTTTGAAAAAATGAGGATCGCTTGAATTTGAAGAAATGGAGGTTAAACGATGTTAGATATCAAGAATTCAAAGAAATGACCCTTAGTCGTTCGTGGGTGAAAGACACAGCGGCTGAGGGTCATTTCATTTTTTTGCCCAAAAACTTGACAGATAACTTGACAGATGTAAAGCCGTGGAATATAATGTGTGAGATTACATTGTTTTGGAAGGATTTGCCGAGCATGAAAGAAAAAATTGAGCGGCTGAAGAAAGAGAAACATGCCGTGATCCTGGCGCACTATTATGCGCCGGAAGAAGTGCAGCAGGTTGCTGACTTTGTTGGAGACTCTTATGCACTTGCAAAAGCAGCAAAAGAAACATCGGCCGAGGTGCTGGTGTTTTGCGGTGTGGAGTTTATGGGCGAGAGCGCAAAACTGTTGAATCCGCAAAAGACCGTTTTGATGCCGTCTTATACTGCGGATTGTCCCATGGCACATATGGTACAAGAAGAGAAAATTGCAGAACTCCGCAAGCAGTATCCGGACCTCGCAGTGGTGTGCTATATCAATTCTACCGCACGGCTCAAAGCACTCAGTGACGTGTGCGTAACTTCGTCGAATGCTGTGAAAATCGTGAAACGAATGGAGAGTCAAAACATTTTCTTTATTCCGGACCGTAATTTGGGTGCGTTTGTGAAAGCACAGATTCCGGAAAAGAATATCATCTTAAACGACGGTTGTTGTCCCATTCATGCTGCAATTACCGAACAGCAGGTGAGAGAAGCAAAACAAGCACATCCGAATGCGATTGTACTGGCGCATCCGGAATGTGAACCGAACGTGCTTGCGCTTGCCGATCGAATCGGATCCACTTCTGAGATTTTGGCTTGGGCAGAGGGGGAAGGCGAGGAGTTTTTGATTGTGACCGAAGAGGGAGTTCGCTTCCCTCTTCAGAACAAAAACCCAAAGAAACAGTTTTATTTCCCGAAGCCGTATCCGGTTTGCCCGGGGATGAAAGAGAACACAATGCAACGGCTGTGCGCCGCTTTGGAATCGGAAAAAGTCGGAGTTGAGATTGCAGAGGATTTGCGCAAACGTGCGCTGCTTCCTCTGGAACGGATGTTGGAGCTGGCAAAATAAATGATCAAGACAAAACAAACAGAGATTGTAATAGTGGGGAGCGGTGCAGCGGGACTATATTGTGCATTGAATCTTCCCCGTGACAAACAAATTCTTTTGGTGACCAAAGACAAAGCGTCACGCAGTGACTCCTATCTTGCGCAGGGGGGGATCTGTGTTTTGCGTGACGAAGAAGATTTTACAGATTTTTATGAGGATACCATGCGTGCGGGACACTATGAGAATAACCCGGACTCTGTAGAAATCATGATTCGGTCTTCCAAAGCGGTAATCTCCGATTTGGTGACGTTGGGAGTGGAGTTTGAAAAAGAGGGTGAGGAGTTTTCTTATACCAGAGAGGGGGCACATTCCAAACCTCGTATTCTCTTCCATGAGGATGAGACCGGTAGAGAAATCACTTCACGTTTGCTTTCGGCTGTGCTTTGCCGTGAGAATATCACAGTGGTTGAAAATTACACCATGGTGGATTTGATTTGCGACAAAGATCGCTGCTGTGGGATTATCGGACACGATGAACAGGAAGAATACTCTGCGATCGTGGCAGATTATACTGTACTGGCAACCGGAGGTGTGGGAGGACTGTACCGCCATTCGACCAATTACCGCCATCTCACCGGAGATTCGCTTGCGCTTGCAATTAAATATGGAATTGAATTGAAACATATTGATTATATTCAAATTCATCCGACCGCACTTTATACCGAACGTGAGGGGAGAAAGTTTTTGATTTCGGAATCCGTGCGTGGAGAGGGTGCGGTATTACTCAACTCGGCAGGAGAGCGATTTGTGGATGAATTGCTTCCGCGTGATGTGGTGGCAAATGCGATTTTTGCCGAGATGGAGCGAGAGGGAAGCAAACACGTTTGGTTGAGCCTTGCAGCCATTCCGGAAGAGGAAATCCGTTCGCATTTCCCCAATATTTATGAACACTGCTTAAAAGAGGGCTACGACATTACAAAAGAGCCGATTCCGGTTGTGCCGTCTCAACACTATTTTATGGGCGGGATTGCAGTAGACTATTACAGCAAAACTTCCATGGAGCGGTTATATGCGGTGGGTGAGACCGCATGTAACGGTGTGCACGGACGTAATCGTCTTGCATCAAACTCACTTTTGGAGAGTCTGGTGTTTGCCAAACGTGCAGCACAGCAGATGGGACGGGACTATCTCCCGCTTACACAAGTACCGACCGTGACTGCATCTTCGGAAGACTATCGGGGATATCGGGAGCATTACAAACAACTGGTGCTTGACGCCATTGAAAAGGAGAAAAACAGCCATGAATGAAATCACAATGAAAATGACTGCGGATGAACTTATTTTGAGTGCATTGCGCGAGGATATCACAAGCGAAGATATCACTACAAATTCGGTCATGCCAACAGCGCAGGCAGGAGAAGTGGATCTCATATGCAAACAGGACGGTGTCATTGCAGGACTTGAAGTGTTCTGTCGGGTTTTTGAACTTTTGGATGAAACCACACGTGCGGAACTATTTTGCAAAGACGGCGATACGGTGAAAAAGGGCGAGAAGCTCGGTGTGATACACGGAGACATCCGTGTTCTGCTGTCAGGTGAGCGTACTGCGCTGAATTTCTTGCAGCGAATGAGTGGAATCGCAACGTATACCCGCTCCATTGCAGAATTGCTTTCCGGAACAAAAACCAAGTTGTTGGATACCCGTAAAACCACCCCGAATATGCGTATCTTTGAGAAGTATGCGGTCAAAGTAGGGGGTGGCAACAATCACCGTTACAACTTGAGTGATGGGATTTTGCTCAAGGACAACCACATAGGTGCTGCAGGTAGCATTACCCGTGCGGTGCAGATGGCGAAAGAATATGCACCGTTTGTTCGAAAAATCGAAATCGAAGTGGAGAGTTTAGACGGATTGCGTGAGGCGTTGGATGCCGGCGCTGATATTGTGATGTTGGATAACATGAGTGTTGAGGAGATGCGTGAGGCAGTCGTACTCGCAAAGGGACGTGCTGAAACGGAGTGCAGCGGAAATGTGACTCGTGAGAATATTGCACGTTTGGTGGATATTGGAGTGGACTATATTTCCAGCGGAGCACTCACTCATTCTGCGCCAATTTTGGACCTTTCTCTCAAGAATCTTCATGCGGTGTAATCTATGAGAGCAGATGAGAGAAGAAGCGAAATCTCTGCGCTTTTGCATACGCTGTCTGAGCCTGTTTCAGGGGGAGAACTGGCGAAACGATTTGGAGTTTCAAGGCAAATCATCGTACAAGATATTTCAGTGTTGAAAGCTGCCGGTTTTGAGATTCTTTCCACGCATAACGGATACATCCTGCAAACCTCACCGCAGGCGCACCGTGTGTTTAAAGTTCATCATACGACTGCTGAGACAGAAGACGAATTGTCAAGAATCGTTGCACTTGGCGGAACCGTGGTAGACGTGTTTGTGTGGCACAAGGTTTATGGCAAAGTAGAAGCAAAACTCAACATTTTTTCGCCGCTGCATGTACGCCAATTCATTGAAGGGGTGCGAAGCGGGAAATCCATCGAACTCATGAATATTACGGGCGGATATCATTATCACACCATTCGAGCCGAAAACGAGGCTGTGCTGGACCGGATTCAGGAAAGCTTGGAATCGGGAGGATATCTTGCAAAAGAAAAAGAAGCATAAAAAGAGCCGTGATCGATCAAGATCACGGCTCTTTTTATGCTTCAAAGACCGCACGCACAGGAGCACAACAAGTGGTGTCCACACGCAAGGGAAGTGCGGTAAGTTTCCCGCAAACCGGGAGCTGTTCCAAATTGACACAGGGCGCAAGCATTAAGATGTTTGCGTCATAAAACGCAGGGAAAAAGCCCTGGGGATGTTCTAAGTTTTCCCAACGTGGGAAATCGGTTCCCAACAGGAATGGCTTTTTGGAAATGAGATATTCCACCGCATCGTAGGTAAAATACGGTGACTCCTCCAAATAGAACGATTCTTTCCAAAAGCGCCCCCATCCGGTGGAAATCAGAATTGCAACGCCTTCCGGAATGTCAAAATCCAAAAGCTGTGTGCGTGAAATGGGTGTGCGTGTCCCGCTTGGAGAAATCTCGGGCAGGTGCAGTACCACAGCGTCCATCCCCACGAGTCGCTCAATGGGGACATCGCCGAGCGGATAAGAGGCATCGCCCAAAAGGTGCATCGGAGTTTCCAGATAGGTGCCGCTCTGTGAGTGTAGTCCTGAGAAAATATCGCAGTACACCTCGGTTTTTACCCAATCCACTTTTGGCAGCGGCAGAATCTCTACTTCGGGAAACGGCGGCTCGTAATTCCACATTCCGGTGTAAATCTCACCGGTCAAATCCCAAATCATAAGCGAGAAAGGAGCCCCTGGAATTCACTGACTGCGTTCCAGACAGGCGCATCGGTACGATAGGGAATAAATGAGAAAAATCCACCGAAACTGCGAGCAAGCAGAGTGCTGGTACATTCCTTAATTTCACCGTTTCCGTGCTCCAAAGCGACCGGGGTGGTGGAATCAAAGAGCGCATCGGTCACACGCAAGAAGAGGACATCGTCTTTCCATTTGCACTTATACAGCACATCCAAAAACGGCTTTTTGCCATGGTGTACGAACAACATAGGATCATAGATGATCTTGGTATATTCGGTGCGAATGGAGAAGTAGAATTCCTCGGTGAAAATGGGGTGGTCGAAGCCCGGTTCGAACACCACATAAATCCCAAACGATTCTGCCATGCGCAAAATCTCGGCAAGACCGGTGTCGGTTTTGAGTGCGACAAGGTCAATCTTTAAGTGGGTAATGCCAAGAAAAGAAGCGTTCTGGAAAATGTGGCGGTACCACTCGGTTTCGGAAACCGGAGTTTTGACCGTGTAAAGCACAATGCGGCGGAGTGAACGGATGAGATTCAGTCGAATGTCTTCGAGCTGATCTCCGGAAAGCTCGGCGAGCGGTGCACCGAAGCAGCCGTCAATGAGTTCGATGTTGGAAATCATACGGGAATCTTCCGCAAGAGTTTCAATCTGCATGGAATACTGATACATTTGCCTCACTCTCCTTTCAGCGCTTTGTATGCATCACTGCAATACTCGCACGCTTCATTTTCACACATAAAGAACATCGGGTCGTCTGCGACCAGTTTCAGTCCCAAACCAAACATTTTCCGTACATCAATGAGTTGGAAAACCGCATTTCCGATCTTGCCGTGGAGCAGTGCTCCCGCACGGCGCAGATGGGGAGTAAATTTTAGAAAATCACGGTGTCCCGGCGGGAATTTGGTGATGGTGATGGTTTCTGCATCCATATAGGTGGGCGCTTCTGCGACCAGGGTTTCCAAATAATGAGAATCCATGAGATCCTCGATTGCGTGCAAGGTGGTGTTTCGGTTCATATCCACACCGAGCAGCAGGATTTTCCCGCCCATATCACGAAGCTTCAGATAGGGAGTACCGAAACCGCATCCGGTTGCCGCTTTATCATGGTCACGGCAGAGTTCTTCCGCACGTGCCCCGATTGCCGCAATAGAATGAATGGGATGCAGCGAACGGATGGCATTGGGGCGGTTGCGCAGAGTCTCCGAAATGAGACCAACGGTGGATTTCGTGGTTTCCGGATCAAACGGGTGGGACAAACTGAGGGTGGATACCGCAATGGTTCCCTCGGGCCCGACCGCCTCGATGAGTGCATCCACGACAGCGCCGGCGCCGCCTTCCACATGTCCGATAGATGAGAGCGAACTGTGCACGAGCAGAATATCGCCCGGCTTTACCCCTGCGACCTGCAGGGAATAGACGATTTTATCTTTTGTTAAGTTTGCCAAGGGTCATCCCTCCTTTGGTGCTATTGTACCACTTTTTGATCCGAAGCACAATCCCTGAAAGCAAGGGAAGGGCAAGACTGATTCCGCAGGAAAAGAAAAACTGCGGAGCGGTGAGCGGAATCAAATCAAAAATATGTGCCAAAGGCGGAAGGTAGATTGCACAAAGCAGTGCCGCAGCGCTTAGAAGTGCAGCACCGACCAGTGCAGGATTGTTAAACAGCGGGATACACCAGAGCGGGTGTGTCTCGCTTTTACATTCAAATACATGCAAAAGCTGTGCAAAAATCAAGGTGGTCAGTGAGCAGGTGCGTGCCGGGAGAAGACCGTAGCTATGATATGTATGGAAAAACACAAATACGGTGGCGACTCCAATCGCAAGCCCACGGGAGAAAATCAGTCCGCCAAGCCCACGGGAAAAGACCCCTTCACGGCGGGAGCGTGGCGGTTCGGTCATGGCAGATGCCGCACAAGGCTCAAGCCCGAGCGCAATTGCGGGGAGTCCATCGGTGACCAGGTTCACAAATAGGATTTGAATGGGGATGAGCGGGATGGGAAGGGAAAACAGCATTGCAAAGAGCATGGTGCAAACCTCGCCAAGGTTGCAGGCGAGGAGGTATCGAATGAATTTGCGGATGTTGGCATAAATGCCCCGTCCTTCCTCTACCGCACGTACCAAGGTTGCAAAACTGTCATCCAACAGGACCACACTTGCCGCCGCACGGGTGACGTCTGTGCCAGAAGTTCCCATTGCAACTCCGATATCGGCGCTTTTTACCGCAGGAGCGTCGTTGACCCCGTCACCTGTCATCGCAACCACTTCCCCCAAAGTTTGGAAGGCTTTTACAATGCGTTGTTTGTGCGTTGGTGTGACCCGTGCAAATACACAAACGTCGGGAAGAATGTCGAGCAGTTCTTCCTCGGAAAGAGCGTCGAGTGCAGCTCCGGTAAGCAGAGTGCCTCCCGCCTTTAAGATTCCGACCTCCTCGGCAATAGCACGGGCGGTTGCCGCATGATCCCCGGTAATCATGATCGGGCGGATTCCCGCTTTTCGGCAGGTGGAAATGGCGGCTTTGACATCTTTGCGAGGTGGATCGATCAATCCGGCAAATCCGCAAAACACCAGACCCTGTTCCGAAAGGGTATCGCCGATGCGGTATGCGAAAGCAAGGGTGCGCAGCGCACGGGAGCCGAGACGTTCGTTTTCCCGTAAGAACTTGTTTCGGACCGCATCACTCATAGGCATCGGCCCTTGCTTGCTTTCAAAATGAGTGCAGAGCGGGAGAAGTAAATCGGGTGCGCCTTTTGTGAGGGTCATGCGAATTCCGTCTTTTTCCACAAGTACGCTCATTCGTTTGCGGTGGGAGTCAAACGGGAGTTCTTCCAAACGGATTGCCTCAGAGTCGGGAACCGCATCAAACAGCGCACATTCGGTGGGTCCCTCACGGTTGTTGCAATGACGGCAAACAATGTGTAGGAGTTTCTCATCTCCGCTTGGAATCAGGGTTGCGACTTGCATTTTGTTTTGGGTTAAAGTTCCGGTTTTGTCGGAACAAATCACGGTGGCACACCCCAAGGTTTCCACCGCATGCAGTTTGCGGATGAGTGCTTTTCTGCGCACCATGCGCCCCACTGCAAGCGCAAGTGAGACGGTAACAATGGCAGGAAGCCCTTCGGGTACCGCTGCAACTGCGAGGGAAACCCCTGTGAGGAGCATGTCGAGCGGCGAAAATCCACGCAGAATTCCAATGACGGCCACCAGCGCACATACCAAAAGACAAGTGATCCCGATCACAGCGCCCAACTTGGAGAGTCGTTCCTGGAGTGGGGTGGGGGCGGTTTCGTCGTTCAACATCCCTGCGATTTTCCCCATTTCGGTCCCTCTTCCGGTTGCTTTGATCTGCGCATAACCGTTTCCTCGCAATACAGTGCAGCCGGAAAATACTTGGTCGCCTTTGCTTTTGTGGATTTCAAAGGATTCTCCTGTGAGCATACTCTCGTCAAAGGAGAGTGCATTCGATGCGGCTAAAATCCCGTCTGCAGGGACAATGTTTCCGGCGGAAAGGCGCACAAGATCGCCCGGGACCAAAAGGGCGGCATCGATTTGCTGTTCTTTCCCGTCACGAATCACGACGGCACGTGGCGCAGAGAGCTGCTTTAGACGCTCCAATGCACGCTCGGTGTGAAACTCCTGTAAAAACCCGAGTGCGGCGTTGACCAACAGAATTACACCAATGGTGAGTGCTTCGCTCACATCTCCCAAAAACAGACTCACTCCTGCCGCAGCAAGTAAAATCAGTACCAGGACATCGGAAAATTGCGAGAGGAGAAGTCGAAACGGGGAGGTGCGCTTTGCGCTTTCGAATGTGTTGGGGCCGTGTTTTGCAAGCCGAGTTGCGGCTTCTTTTTGGGTCAGTCCATTCATCAGTCGTCCACTCCTTTTTACTTCAATGTATGCGGAGTGGACGCAAAAAAAGACCGAGTCAAGTGACCCGGTCTTTTTTACTATCTCTTGCGGAAGGATTTGCAGTCGGTACATTGATCCTGAGTCGGACTGCATTCATGGGTCCCCACCGTGATGCAGGAAAGGCTGCAGTAATCAGCGGTACCGCAATGGTTGATGCAAGAGGTTACATTGCACTTAATGCTCTCATTCTTCTGAGTGCTGCAATTCATAAAAACAACTCCTTTTCGTGATCTCGGAGTTAGTATGTCCGCATTTTGAAAAATTATGATAAAAAACAGAGCAGAAGCCTGCTCTGTTTTTTTTTGTTACTTAATAATAACTTTGTATTTTGTTGTGGTGGTATTTCCATCGGAATCACGGCTTATTTCTTCCAATAAATACCCTTCACTATCGTAAGTGTAAGTTGTTGTGCTACCATCGGAAGTGGTTTCCGAAATCAGCTTCCCATCGCTGTCATAGGATGATTTTTGCCACCAACCATCATCGGATTGCTCGAGAATTTCATTTCCGATGGCATCGTATGTGTAGGTGTATAAATAACCATTCGAATGTTCTAGGGTTAAAAGTTTGCCGTCTGTGTCGTAGGTGTATTTGAGCCAAACAGAACCAAATTCTTTGAAAATCAAATTGTTTTGCCCGTCATAGGTGTATTTACGATTTGAATCGTCAGATGATTCTTCGGAAATCAAATTCCCCTTTTTGTCATAGTTGTATTTTGTCCAATTTCCGTTGTTATCTTCCTGATAAATCAATTTATCATAGTCATTATACACGTATTTCACTGTGTATCCGTGATCGTATTCCGAGGAAATCCAATTCCCGTTTTTGTCATAGCCATTTTTACGCCAACCACCCTCTGAGAATTCCTCGAGAACACAGTTTCCTGCTTCATCATAGTGGTAAGTAGTTGTGCTGCCGTCGTAAGAAATCTTTTGCGCCGGGACAGAAACTTTGGTTTTGACCTTGACGGTTTTGGTGGAAGCAATCCAGTCAACGGTTAACTTGAATGCTTCGGAAATCGCTCTGACCGGAACCAAAGTTCTTCCATCAATGATGCAAGCGGGGGAGTCAAGTGTCACCCCGGTGCCGTTTACATCCATGGTGGGATTGTCGATCGTCAATTTGATGGTGGTGCCACCCTTGGTGGAGGTGACGGTTTTGGTTGCACCGTCCCAATTGACAGAAGCGCCAAGCGCTTCGAAAATTGCACGGAGGGGACCCATGGTTCTGCCGTTGATGATGCGGGGCTGAACATCAAAGTCGATCAGTTCACCGCCGACACGAACTTTGATGACATCACTTGCCATTGCAGGAGTCATCATTGCAAACAGCATACAAACTGTGAGCAGGACACAAAGTGTCTTTCTGATTGATTTCATGTTTCTTACGATCCTTTCTGTTTTTGAAGATTCCACGTTTTACACCCCTCTTCGTTTTGATCCGAAAAGTGCAGAAAAGTGATACCTCAATTATATATATATATATACTGTCAAGGATTGTAAGAAAAAATCAAACCGATTTTTTGAAAAACAAAAAGCAGATGGCACAATCCATCTGCTTTTATGTGGTGGACGATAACGGGTTCGCTTTTCTGCGGAAAAGCCACGCCGGTTGAAACAGTCCACCGGACTGTTTCTAAGAGCCGGCTTTCGAACCATCATATCAAAAAACAAAAGAGGATAGTCGAATGACTATCCTCTTTTATGTGGTGGACGATAACGGGTTCGAACCGCTGACCCTTCGCACGTCAAGCGAATGCTCTACCAGCTGAGCTAATCGTCCGTTTGCAATCAGCATTGACTATTATACGCAAACGCAATAAATTTGTCAAGCATTTTTTTGAAAATTTCAAAGAAAGAAAGCGGGAGCCTTGTAAGGCTCCCGAAAAATACTTAACACGAGATACTCCCCAAATACACATACCCTTTCTTTTTCGGCGCATCTGCGGAAAAGAAACGGAATGTGTTGGGATTGGAAACGTAGAGATGACAGAGTGCGATGCCCATGTCGATTTGATTCATGCGGCCGAGGGTAAGCGCTTTTGGCCTTGCGGGAGAGACACGGTATACATGAAGGATCTCGCCGTCGTGTGCGAAATACCAGGGCTGCGAATTGACCGCACTTGGAGCAAAACGAGCGGGCTCCAAGCGAGGGTCGGGTTGGTCTGATATTTCGTGCATGGACTTGCGGGCAAACTCGTCTTTGCTCCTCTTGATTTCACCGTTTGGTGTGCCGACAGCGAGCAAAATGACGAATTCTTTGTCATGTGGATTCGGGACTGTGGGTTTTCCAAGCCCGATCCAGCATACACCGATTCCTTGTTTCTGCAAGCGCAAGTCCACTTGTTGGAGAAGAAATCCGATGTTTTCCAAATATCCGTCTTTTCTTTCCGAATATGCTGCAATTATCTGCGGCGGAAGAAACCGACAGATTGAACGCACCTCGGCTTTCTTCAACGTCCGAAATTCGACAGAGATTTCCGGATGAAGGGGAGTGAGGTCGCAAAGTGCGTCTTGAATCACAGAAGGATCGAGCGGCGTTTCCAAATAACTGCGGCAGGATTTTCGTGAAAAGATCACATCTTTCATTTGTCTTCCTCCGTGTATTTTGAAATCAGGGAAACATAGTGCGCCGCATTTTCATGCAGAGATGCGACTTCTTCCTCGGTGAGCGGACGCTTTACCTTTGCCGGTGAGCCGAGCACCAAAGAGCGAGGGGGAATGACCGTTCCACCCGTGACCAACGCACCTGCACCAATGAGTGACTCCGCCCCGATCACCGCACCGTCTAAGACACAGGCACCCATGCCGATGAGTGCTCCGTCTTCTACCGTGCAACCGTGCAGAATTGCATTGTGTCCAACTGTGACCGAAGTGCCAACCGTGACTTCTCCGTGGACGGTGCAGTTGTCTTGGATGTTGGAGCCGTCTCCGATTTTAATGGCACCTTCATCCCCGCGCAAGACTGCGGAAAACCAAATGCTTGTATTCTCGCCGAGTGTGACATCGCCTACGACTGCGGCGGTGTTTGCGATAAATTTCATAGCAATCCCTCCTGGATTTTGTTTTAACATACAGCGTATAAAATGTCAAGGAGAACACTTGTAATTCCTATGAAAATGCGATATAATGAAAAAAATCGTTTAGGAGGAATTTACCATGATGCATCATGAAAATTTAAAGGGTAAAGTTGCTGTCATCACCGGTGCCGGCGGCGTGCTTTGCTCTGGTTTTGCAAAGACTTTGGCAGCACAGGGCGTGAAGGTCGCAGTTTTGGATCTGCGTGCAGAAGCAGCACAGGCGGTTGCGGACGAAATCAACGCTTCCGGAGGCACCGCAATCGGTGTTGCTTGCAACGTGCTTGAAATCGAGAGCATGAATGCGGCTCGCAACGAAGTGACCGAAAAACTCGGCACCTGCGATATCTTAATTAACGGTGCAGGCGGAAACCACCCGAAGGGTACCACCACCAAGGATACTTTGGAGCCGGAAGATCTTACTCATGTGGATGAAAACGTCAAAACTTTCTTCGATTTGGATGCAAAGGGCATTGAATTTGTCTTTAACCTCAATTTCCTTGGCACTCTGATCCCGACCCAGGCATTTGCCCGTGATTTGGTTGGGAAAGAAGATGCTTGCGTGGTCAATATTGCGTCGATGAACGCATACCGCCCGCTCACCCGTATCCCGGCATACAGCGCAGCAAAGGCTGCAATCAAGAACTTCACCGAATGGATGAGCGTACATTTTGCAGATGTCGGTCTGCGTGTCAATGCAATCGCTCCGGGATTCTTCTCCACCGCTCAGAACAAGGCACTCCTCTTCAATCCGGACGGCAGCCTTTCTGCACGCAGCGAGAAGATCATCTCCCACACCCCGATGCGTCGCTTCGGTTTGCCCGAAGATCTCGACGGTGCGTTGCTGTTCTTGTGCGACTCGACTTATTCCGCATTCATCACCGGCAGCACCATCAATGTTGATGGCGGCTTCCTGGCATATTCCGGCGTATAACAGAGAAAACTTTGTGGCACACTATCCTTAAAAAGGAAGTGTGCCATGTTTGAAGAAAATACCACGCCCGAATCCAGAAAACAGGATCGGGACGAGATTGAGGATTTTGCCTCGGTCACTTCGCAAAACCCAAACGGAAACATTCACTGCATCACGATCGTGGGGCAGATTGAGGGACACAACGTCCTTCCTGCTGAAAATAAATCCACCAAATATGAGCATGTCTGTCCGCAGCTTGCTGCCATTGAAGAAAGCGAAGATGTGGACGGGCTTCTCATCCTACTCAATACGGTAGGTGGTGATATTGAAGCGGGGCTTGCAATTGCAGAGCTGATTGCCGGCATGAAAACCCCAACCTGTTCCTTGATTTTAGGCGGCGGACATTCCATTGGTGTTCCACTTGCAGTGGCAGCGGAACACTCGTTTATCGCACCGTCTGCAGTGGTTACCATCCATCCGGTGCGCATCACAGGCGTTGTGGTTGGTTCGCCGCAGACCTTTCGGTATTTTGAACGTGTGCAGGAGCGGATTATCCGCTTCGTTTCTTCACACTCGTCCATTTCCGAGGATGATTTCCGTCGTTATATGTTGGCAACGGGAGAAATTGCCACCGATGTGGGTACTGTGGTAGACGGGGAAGAGGCGGTGAAAAGCGGTCTCATTGACGAACTCGGAAGCCTTTCCGATGCGCTTGAGTATCTCCATCGCAGGATCCGTGAAAAAAGGGTTGAAAGCGAAGAGAAAACACGCTATAATAGTATCGAACCTTGACGAAGGAGGAAATCATCATGGCAAAGATCACCAAGGACACCATTGTAGGTGATATTCTGGATATTGATCGCACCACCGCTCCGTATTTCCTGGAGATCGGAATGCATTGCCTGGGCTGCCCGTCCGCTCGCGGCGAGACTTTGGAGCAGGCTTGTGCGGTGCACGGTGTGGATGTGGATGCTCTGCTGGAAAAGCTGAACGCACACATCGAAGCAAATCAGTAGTCCCAAAACCGATACCCCCTGCATCTAGCGGGGGGTATTTTGCATGAAAGAGGAAATGCACATGATGCGTTTGGATACCATTTTATCCCTCATTCCGCAGTGTGAATCTGTGGTAGATGTGGGTGCTGACCACGCCAAAGTTGCAATTGCGGCTGTGGCGTTACAAAAGGCAAAGTATGCCACTGCGACCGATATTGGTGAGGGCCCGCTTGCACGGGCAAAAGCTGCCATTCGTGCCGAGGGGCTGGAGCAGAACATCCAAACCGTCCTCACGGACGGACTCACGGGTGTGGAAAAGCACTCTGTTGCAGTCGTTGCGGGGATGGGCGGAGAATTGATTTTACATATTTTGGATACCGCAGAATGGACGAAAGATGAGGATGTGACATTTGTCCTGCAGCCCATGACGGCGGGAGAACGCCTGCGTCCGGGCCTTTCTGAAAAAGGATATCGCATTGTCCGGGAGGAGATTGCGCAAGAAGGGGAAAAACTCTATCCTGTTCTTTTGGTGCGTTGTGGAAAAGAGAAAATTCAAACACTCGATCAGCATTGGCTCTCAACTGCGGGCGAAAGCAGTCCGCTTGCGGGAGGATACCTTGATAAAATCATTTCCCGATTGAAAAAACAGTATGCGGGGCTGCTCGCTGCTGAAGAGAGAGATGAAACTCGTATTTCGGAAGTTTGTGCATATTTGGATGCGTTGGAAAAGAGGAGGGAACGGATATGACGGTACAGGAGGTTTTTGCATCGCTGAATCGCCTTGCACCGGTGGAAACCGCACTCGATTTTGATAATGTAGGCCTTTTGGTTGGCTCGAAAGACGTTGAAGTAAGCCAAATTTTGGTGGCGCTTGATATTACCGATGAGGTCGTGGAAGAAGCAGTGCGGACAAAGTCGAATCTGATCGTGGCGCATCATCCCATCATTTTTTCTCCGCTTCCTGCTGTGGAGGCTGAGAGTATTGTGGGGCGTTTGCTGCAAAACGGAATATCTGCAATTTGTATGCATACCAACCTGGATGCGGCAAAAGGCGGTGTCAATGATGCTTTGGCAACCCTGCTCGGGCTTTCTGAGGTAACTGTGCCGGAAGAAGACCCGCTGATGAGAATCGGAACAGTTCCGACTTGTGACCTGCAAGACTTTCTAAAACAGGTTTGTGCAAAACTCGGGCTTCCCACAGTGAAATACCGTGGGACGGACAAGGTTTCCAAAGTCGGGCTTTGCGGAGGAAGTGCGTGTGAAGGGGCTGCGCTTGCTTATTCGCTTGGCTGTGATACTTACATCACAGGGGAAGTCAAACACCATATTTGGTTGGAACCGGGCAGAAACCTGATTGAAGCAGGGCATTTTGCCACTGAAAATCCGGTTTGCGAAACGCTGGTTTCATATCTTATGCAGGAGTTTTCACAAGTTTCGGTCTCCATTGCCGAAAGTAACCGAGATCCTGCAAGTTATTTTATCCGTAAGGAGTAAACTTCATGGCACTTGATGCTTTGTTTTTAACTCACCTTGCCCTTGAACTTGATGGTGTGGTGCAAGGTGCAAAAATTGATAAAATTCAACAACCTGAGCGTGATGAACTGGTGCTTCAGCTGCGCTCAAAAAATGGGAATATGAGTTTGCTTGTTTCGGCAGGGGCATCTCCACGGATGCACTTGACCGAAAAGAAGCTGGAAAATCCGAAAACCCCGCCAATGTTCTGTATGTTGCTGCGAAAACACTTGCAGGGCGGAACGATTCTGGAAGTGCGTCAGCCGGGGATTGAGCGTGCGATGGACCTGGTGGTCCTTGCATCCAACGAGCTTGGTGAAAAAGTTCAGCGGATTTTGACCTTGGAACTCATGGGACGCTATACCAATATCATTTTACGGGATGAGTCCGACCGTGTAGTGGACTGCTTAAAACGTGTGGATCTTACCCAATCCAATCAGCGGGGTGTTCTTCCAGGGTTGTTTTACCGCTTGCCTGAGCCGCCCAAGAAGATTTCGCCGAATACCGTCCGTCGTGGAGAACTCTTTTCCATGATGGAAGGGGTGGATCTCCCGTGTGACAAGTTTTTGGTCAACACGCTTTTGGGCGTTTCGCCGCTCATTGGGCGTGAGATCACATCCCGTGCAACGGGAGACAGTGCAAAACTGATCCTTGCTATGAGCGGTGAGGAGCGGGAGCGGGTTGCTGCAAAAGCCGAGGAGCTTTTTTCTGAGGAAGCGGCACCGTATCTTTATCGGGAAAACGGAATTCCAAAGGAACTCTCGTTTACCCGTCTCACGCAGTATGAGGGAAAGTATACGGAAGAACGGTATGAGAGTTTTTCTAAGCTGCTGGATGCGTTTTACGGAGAAAAAAGTGCGAAAGAGCGTATGATGCGAAAGAGTGCAGCAATGCGGAAAACCGTGGAAAACGGGATTCTGAGAATTCGCAAAAAGCTTGCTTTGCAGGAGGAAGAACTGCGTGCGGCACAGGAGCGAGAACGCATCCGGGAAGAAGCCGAACTCATCACCGCAAATCTGTATCGAATCCCGCATGGGACCGCAAGGGTCACTGTGATTGATTATTTCAAAGAGGATACACCCGAACGTGAAATTGTGTTAGACCGAACTGTAAGTCCGCAAGAATACGCAAAAAAACTGTTTCATCGCTATCAGCGCATGAAAAATGCTGAGGCAGCACTTGCTGTGCAAATCGAACAAGGCGAAAACGAACTGGTGTATTTGGAAAGCGTCTTGGAAAGTTTAGAACAAGCGGAGAGCGAAAGCGATCTCGCTGAGATTCGTGAGGAATTGGGAGAAAGCGGGTATGTCCGAATCCCGAAAAGTGAACGGCGTGCAAAACCACGTGCGCTGGATCCGATTCGCTACTGTGCAAGTGACGGAACCCCCATTTTTGTTGGCAGAAATAACCGACAAAATGATTTGCTTACCATGAAAACTGCGCAAAAAGGGGATGTGTGGTTCCATACCCAACGAATCCCGGGGGCGCATGTGATTTTGGCGTGTGGCGGAGAGACTCCATCGAATGAGACACTCACCGAGGCTGCCATCATTGCTGCATATCACTCAAATGCCCGAAATTCCGCACAGGTACCGGTGGATTATACCTTGGTGAAAAATGTAAAAAAACCGCCGGGCGCAAAGCCCGGCATGGTGAATTATTTTCGCTATGAAACCGCATTTGTCACGCCAAATGAGGAGTTGGTTCGAAGCCTTCGTCAATAGCGGCGTTTGGAGGCTCGCATCTTTGCTGCGCTGACCAGTGCAATTGCCCAAAACACAGTGAGGACCGAGCTTCCACCGTAACTGAAAAACGGAAGGGTAAGACCGATGATGGGCATGAGCCCTAAGCACATCCCGATGTTTTCCACAGTTTGGAAGAGGAACATTCCTGCCACCCCGACGCAGACCAAGGAGGATGGGGAATCTCCGGAACGGTTTGCAATGATAAAGCAACGGATGATAATTGCTGTGAGTAAAATCATAATGACAAGGCATCCGATGAGCCCCAATTCTTCTCCTGCAACCGCAAAGATAAAGTCGGTTTGTTTTGCAGGCAGATAGCCGTATTGAGTCTGTGTCCCGTTTCCGAGACCACGCCCCAAGAGTCCGCCTGCACCCAATGCAATTTTGCTTTGGATGGCGTGGTATCCTCGCCCCAACGGATCGAGCTCAGGGTTGAAGACAACTTTGATGCGCATTTGCTGGTCGGGACGGAGCAGAGTCCATAAAAACGGGGCTGCTGCCGCAAAGACTGTAAGACCGGCAACAAACCAGCGAAGCTTAATGCCGGAGCAGAACAGCAGGATCAGGAAAATGGCGAGATAGACCAGCGCAGTTCCCAAATCGTGCGAAACAACAACAATGAGTGCAATCGGCAAGATCGCATGGATGCAAAGAAGCAGGAGCGAGGAAAAACGGGTGATGTCGTCTTTGAGACTGTAAATGTGTCCGGAAAGCGTGAGGATAAATAGGATTTTTCCAAGTTCTGCCGGCTGAATACCGATGCCGCCGAAACGAATCCAGGATTTGTTGCCGGTATCTTCTGCACCGGTTCCGAAGAAAATAAGGGATGCGATGAGCAGAAGATTCACCACATACAAGACCTTCCAGCCACGACATAAACTCTCAAGATCAATCAATGAGAGCAGAAAAAACAGGATCAGACCAAACAGTGTGGCAAAGAGCTGGATCTTCAAATAACTCTCAGCACCGTAACTCTTGGTGGCACTGGAAATGAGAAGTGCACCAAACCCGGTGGCAATTAAAGATAAAATAAGCAAAAACAGATCAATCTGTTTGAAGTATTCTTTCAAAGCACGTAAAAACGGCACATCCGTCACGCTCCTTTCCAAAAATAGTTTACCATAAAAGAAAGAAATTGAAAACACCAAATTTTTGTGATATACTGAAAAGAACAACGAATGAGGAGGAACTCCCATGCTGACTGATATCCAAATTGCTCAAAATGCAAAGCTTTTGCCCATCTCCGAGGTTGCGGAGGGGCTTGGAATTGCAAAGGACGAGCTGTTACAATACGGGCAAGACAAAGCAAAACTGACTTATGCGCTGGAAGCACGAGTCAAAGAGAATCCGGACGGGAAACTCATTCTGGTCACTGCGATTAACCCGACTCCGGCAGGAGAAGGGAAAACCACTACAACGGTAGGGCTTGGCGAAGCCCTTGGCCGCATGGGAAAACGTGCGGTCATCGCTTTGCGTGAACCGTCGCTCGGTCCGGTGTTTGGTATCAAGGGCGGTGCAGCCGGTGGCGGCTATGCGCAGGTGGTTCCGATGGAGGACATCAACCTGCATTTTACCGGAGACCTTCACGCTATCACTGCAGCGAATAACTTGCTCTGTGCGATGCTCGACAATCATATCCATCAAGGAAATGAACTGAGAATTGATCCTCGCCGTGTGGTGTTTCGCCGTGCGCTCGATATGAACGACCGTGCACTGCGTAAGATTACCATTGGTCTTGGCGGAAAGGCAAACGGAATGCCTCGTGAGGATGTGTTCCAAATCACGGTAGCAAGCGAGGTTATGGCGATTTTATGTCTTGCAACCGATCTTGCTGACTTAAAAGAACGTTTGGGCAATATGTTGGTCGCATATGATATGGAGGGAAAACCTGTCTATGCGCATGATTTGAAAGCGCAGGGTGCAATGGCGGCACTGCTTCGTGATGCTGCATTGCCCAATTTGGTTCAAACGTTAGAAAATACCCCATGCATTATGCACGGCGGTCCGTTTGCGAATATTGCACACGGCTGCAATTCGGTGCGTGCAACACGTCTTGCGCTGAAACTGGCGGATTACGTGGTCACCGAGGCGGGCTTCGGTGCGGATTTGGGAGCGGAAAAATTCTTTGATATCAAGTGCCGCAAGGCGGGGCTGAAACCGGATTGCGCGGTTTTGGTCGCCACCGTGCGTGCACTCAAATACAATGGCGGCGTTGCAAAAGACGCCTTGAAAGAAGAAAATCTGGATGCACTCAAAGCCGGAATTGAAAACTTAAAGGCACACATTGAAAATCTCGGGAAATTCGGTGTTCCGGTTGTGGTTGCGATCAACCGCTTCCATACCGACAGTGACGCTGAACTTGATTTCATTGCAAAGACCTGTGAGGAATTGGGTGCCACTTGTGCACTTTCCGAGGTGTTTACAAAAGGCGGCGAGGGCGGCATTGATCTTGCGGAGAAAGTGCTTGCGGCAGCGGACAGCGGAAAGAGTCAATTTGCTCCTTTGTATCCCTTGGAACTTTCGATCAGCGAAAAAATTGAATGTATCGCCAAGAATATCTACGGTGCAGACGGTGTGGACTTTGCACCTGCAGCACAAAAGAGTATTCGTGAGATTGAGGCGCTGGGCTATACAGATGTTCCGGTTTGTATCGCAAAGACACAGTATTCGCTTTCGGATGACCCGAAAAAACTGGGCAGACCCCAAAACTTCACCCTTTCGATTCGTGATGTTGCCATTTCGGCAGGTGCAGGGTTTGCGGTTGCCTATGCAGGTGATATCATGACCATGCCCGGACTCCCGAAACGCCCGGCAGCGGAGGGGATCGATGTCTCCGAGGATGGCACGATCCTGGGCCTCTTTTGAGCACCTATTGCTTTACCGAGGAGCAAACCGAAAAACTCGGTGAAATTTTCGGCAAAACCGTGCGGTGCGGTGCAGTGGTTGCCATGTGTGGAGACTTGGGCGCCGGAAAAACCGCATTTTGTCGAGGGGTGGCACGGGGGCTTGGTTATACCGGTCGGGTGACCAGTCCAACCTATTCTTTGGTCAACGAATATGAGGGCGAGACCCCAATGTTCCACTTTGATTTATACCGCCTTTCGGGTGCAGATGAACTCTATGATCTTGGACTTGAGGAGTATCTGGACCGTGGCGGTGTCTGTATGATGGAATGGTCGGAACGTGTAGAGGGAGAAATCCCATTTACTCATCGGGTTACAATAAAGACTGTGGATGAGACCACACGTGAAATCACGATCGAGGTGATTTAACTTTGAAAACATTGGCGATTGAATCAGCGGCGAAAACCGCATCTGTTGCACTTTTGGAAGACGGTGTACTTCGTGCGGAGTTGTTTCAAAACAACGGTTTGACGCATAGCAAAACCGTGCTTCCCATGGTGGACTCGTTACTCTCCGGGCTTGGGATGACCCCGCAGGAGATTGACCGTATTGCGGTTTCTCACGGCCCCGGGTCGTTTACCGGTCTTCGCATTGGGGTTGCAGCCGCAAAAGGACTCGCACTTGCACTCGACATTCCCTGTGTGGGGGTATCAACACTGGAAGCTGCGGCAATGAACGCTCAAGACGGATTTATCTGTGTGGTGATGGATGCACGTGCAGGACAAG
Organism: Oscillospiraceae bacterium; assembly: GCA_017421025.1. Taxonomy (GTDB): domain Bacteria; phylum Bacillota; class Clostridia; order Oscillospirales; family JAAYXM01; genus SIG510. The sequence continues at coordinate 38,030 of JAFQME010000003.1, read as the reverse complement.
TATACAACGCTTGTTTTACCATGGAACACGGGACTCTTTCCCGTGTCACCGAGGACCGTGCTTTGCCGTTGTCTGAATTGCGGGAACTGCTGTTTTCACAAAACCGTATACTTTTGCTTGGAGACGGTGCACAGTTGTGTGCCGCTGAATTTCAAGACCACAGCGGCTTGATCTTGCCTCCGCTTTCGATGCGTGTTCCACGTGCGTTCGGAGTAGGAATGGCGGCGGAACACTATCCGGCAGTCGATCCGGCAGAACTCAAGGTGGAGTATCTGCGTGTACCGCAAGCAGAGCGTGAGCGGCTCGCTCGTATGAAACAAAAGGAGGACTAATTCCATGAAAATTGCACTTGGTGCGGATCGTGCAGGCTATCCGCTGAAAGAACATATCAAAGAAATGTTGACAGCTCAGGGCCATACGGTGCTTGACTGTGGCGCATATGACGATGTCAATGCGACTCATTATCCGGTGTACGCACAGGCGGTTTGTGAAAAGATTCAGACCGGCGAAGCAGAACGTGGCATTTTGTGCTGTGGTACCGGAATCGGAATGTCGATTGCAGCAAACAAAATGCGTGGAATTCGTGCTGCGGTTGCGAATGAACATTACAGCGTGAAGTACACCCGTTTGCACAATGACACCTTGGTGCTGTGCTTGGGTGCACGTGTCATCGGTGCAGGTCTTGCTGAGGAACTGGTGGATCTTTTCCTTACAACCGAGGCAGAAGGCGGTCGCCATGCAGAACGTGTGAAGATGATTATGGATTTGGAAGGGTAGTTTGCTATGAATGGAACGATCGGCAGAAACCTGACCATGCTCATGGATTTTTATGAGCTTACCATGTCCCGTGGTTATTTGGCCGAAGGAATGGAAAATAAGATTGCGTATTTTGACCTGTTTTTTCGCAAAGTACCGGACAAAGGCGGCTATGCGATAGCGGCAGGCTTGCATCAGGTGATCGAATACCTGCGTGCACTTAGATTTGAGCCGGAAGATATCGAATTCTTGCGCAGCAAGAATATGTTTGACGAGAAGTTCTTGAATTATCTGGAACACTTCCGCTTCTCTTGTGATGTGTGGGCGATCCCGGAAGGAACTCCGGTGTTCCCGCATGAGCCCCTTTTGGTGGTACGAGGTCCTGCAATCGAAACCCAGTTGGTGGAGACCATGTTGCTTCTTACCATCAATCATCAAAGCTTGATTGCAACCAAAGCATCCCGAATTGTGCGTGCCGCACAGGGACGCCCGGTGATGGAGTTCGGTTCCAGACGTGCGCAGGGATATGACGGTGCTGTGTATGGTGCAAGAGCGGCATACATTGCAGGTTGTGCGGGGACTGCTTGTACTGTTGTTGAACGTGATTTCGGCGTTCCGGCAGTAGGTACCATGGCACACAGTTGGGTGCAGATGTTCCCGACCGAATTGGATGCATTCCGTGCATACGCACGGACTTGGCCGGAAAGTTGTGCTCTTTTGGTGGATACCTACAATGTGCTGAAATCCGGTGTTCCGAATGCAATTCGAGTTTTTAACGAAGAACTTGTCCCGAAAGGACTTCGCCCCGCAGGCATCCGAATTGACAGCGGTGATATCACCTATCTCTCGAAAAAAGCACGTGAGATGCTGGATGAGGCAGGTTTTGAGGATTGTAAAATCATTGTGTCCAACTCGCTCGATGAATATATTGTGCGAGATCTGATTATGCAGGGGGCACAGGTCGATTCATTCGGCGTGGGTGAACGTCTCATCACGGCACGGAGTGAGTCGGTCTTCGGCGGTGTTTATAAACTTGCTGCTGTGGAAGATGACGGGGAGATTATCCCGAAAATCAAGATTTCCGAAAACGTCGAGAAAATCACGATCCCGGGCTTTAAGCAGGTTTGGAGACTCTATGATAATGAGAGCGGAAAAGCGATGGCAGACGTACTTTCGCTGCACAGTGAGACCATTTCGAGTGATGAGCCCTACGAACTCTTTGACCCGGAAGCAACTTGGAAGCGAAAGACGCTCACCAATTTCACGGCCCGTCCGCTTCTTGTCCAGATTTTCAAGGAAGGCGAGTGTGTATACACTTCTCCTGAAATCGAGGAAATTCGCTCCTATTGCGCAGAACAGATTGAAACGCTTTGGAGCGAGGTGCTGCGTTTCGAAAATCCACACCGCTACTATGTGGACTTGTCTCAAAAACTTTGGAACATTCGAGCAAAGCTCCTTGCGGAAACCAAATAGACTCAAACCGTGGCTTTGCCACGGTTTTTGTATATGCGGAATCCAATTGCGGCGAGCGGTGGAAGAAGCAACCCCAATAGTCCGAAAACACGCACTCCAACATAAAGGAAAAACAGAGTAAAAAACGGAGGAAGCCCAATTTGTTCTCCTAAAATCTTCGGTTCCGCAATGCTGCGGAGTGCAAGAATGACCAAATACAACAAGATCAAACCCAAAGAGGTCACAAAATCGCCGGAAATCAGACGCAACACCGCCATGGGGAGCAGGACTGCGCCGGTACCGAAAATAGGAACTGCATCTAAAAGTGCGGTGAGAAATGCGAGCCCCAACGCATATCGAATCCGCAAAAGAGAGAGCCCGACCGCAAGTAGAGAAAAGGTGAGGAGAAACAGCAGAGCGGCAGCACGCAGATAACACCCCGCCAACTCAATGCCCATTCGTCTTGCGGTTGCACAAATGCGTTGTGCTTTTTTGCCGAGCAGGTCTAATAACACGTTTTTTTCGGAACTGAGAAAAAACGTCGCAAACAGAGCGGTGAGCAGAGAGAAAAGCAAGGAAGGCAGTCCGAGAGCGACTTTTCCGGCATGCAAAAAAAGTTGTTCGGAGGGGAATAATGAGGGGACATCCAGCTGATGCACCGTTTCTTGAATCGACTGTGGAAGAGTGTGAATCAAACGATCAGTCCATGCAAACAGTTTTTCCGGCGATGGGAGTAAAGCAAGCAAATCACGGACTTGGGTGAAAATTTTTGTGCAAATAAACCAAACGGCGGCTAAAGAAAGCAGAAAGACAAGTAAGGTCCAAATACCGCTTGCAAGTGCACGTGGCAAATGCAAATGTTTTTGGGAGAAAGACACGGGGCGTTCGATCAAAATGGCGAGAACAAGTGCAACCAGAAAGGGCGCAATCATGCGGAGTGCATACCGAAAAGTGATGAATAAAGCTAAAAGTACAACAAAACAGTAAAAAATGAGAACAATTATACGTAAATGTTTATTTTCTGGCATTTCAGATCCCCTCCTGTAAAACAGTATATACAAAAGCAGAGAAAATATTGCGGCTATCAATGTATTTCTGCTGTGGACTGCCGTTTGTAATGCGAATACAGGTGTGCTCGAAAGACTTGCATTGTCAGAATGTATAAAAATGAAAAAAAGCATTGCAATTTGTGCGCTAATGTGGTATGATACTATCCACGTGTCAAGGATAGTACTCCGTGTATCACGGATTGCGGAAGGAGGATGCGAGTGGACCGCTTACGTTATTACGTGGTAGAAGGTTCTGCACTGCCGGAAGTGTTTTTGCGGGTTTGCGATGCCAAACAGTATTTGCAGGCAGGCAAAGCGAAAACGGTGAATGAAGCCGCTGCAATGGCAGGAATCAGCAGAAGCGCATTTTATAAGTACAAAGATGCGGTCAAGCCGTATTACGAAATGGCGACCGAGCGAATGATGACGTTCCACTGTATGCTCAAAGATGAGCCGGGCGTGCTCTCAGGTGTTTTGGGGCTTTTTGCAAGGTCGGGTGCGAATATTCTGACCATTAACCAATCCATTCCCATCAATGGGCAGGCTGCAGTTACCATCTCGGCAGAAACCGCTCAAATGAAACTGAAACTGGAAAGTTTTATTACAAAAGCAATGCAAATCAAAGGCGTGCTGTGGTTTGAACCGCTTGCAGGCGAATAGAAAGGATGCGATCATATGAAATATGCAGCAGTATTGGGCTACGGTACGGTTGGTTCCGGTGTAGTCGAAGTGATTGAAACCAATGCAGAACTCATCGCTAAGAATACCGGGGATGAGGTCAAAGTCAAGTACATTGTGGATATCCGTGATTTTTCCGCAGATCCACATGCAGATTTATTTGTTAAGGATTTTGCTGTTGTCGAGGCTGACCCTGAAGTCAATGTGGTGGTAGAAACCATCGGCGGTCTCCGCCCTGCGTATGACTTTACCAAGCGTGCGCTTCTTGCAGGCAAGAGCGTTGTCACCTCCAATAAAGAACTGGTTGCGACCCATGGTGCGGAACTCCTCAAAATCGCACGTGAGCGAGGCGTTAACTACTTCTTCGAGGCATCGGTCGGCGGCGGTATTCCGATTATTCGCCCGATGTGCCAGTGTCTTGCAGCAAATCGCATTGACGAAGTATTCGGCATCTTAAACGGCACCACCAACTATATCTTAAACCGTATGATTGAAGACGGGCTCACATTTGAAGCGGCCCTCAGTGAAGCACAGGAAAAGGGCTATGCAGAGCGCAATCCGGCAGCGGATGTGGAAGGGTATGACGCTTGCAGAAAGATTTGTATTCTGTCTGCGTTGGCATTTGGACGTCACGTATATCCGGAATCGGTTGAAACCGACGGTATCACCAAAATCACGTTGGAAGATGTCGCTTATGCGGAAAGCGGTGATATGGTCATCAAGCTTCTTGGTCGTGCAAAGCGTGCAGACGACGGAAAAATCTTTGCATTTGTCGGGCCGCATCTTGTCCCGAAGGCTGAGCTGATTGCAAACGTCAACGGCGTGTTCAACAGTGTTATGGTGCGTGGGAATGCGGTAGGAGATACCATGTTCTACGGTCGTGGCGCAGGAAAACTTCCCACAGCAAGTGCGGTGGTGGCAGACGTGATCGACGCATGCCAGCATACCGATAAAACCAAATACTTCGGCTGGGAAGACAGTGATGCATCGGTTGTGGAAGACAGCAAGAAGTTCGTTTCCGCATACTATCTCCGTGTTTCCGGGGAAAGCGTTTCCAGTGCGGTGACCGAGGCATTTGGCGAAGTGAAATTCCTCTCCCGTGAGGGTGCAAAAGCAAATGAAGCGGCGTTCATTACCGGCACAATGAGCGGTTATAAATTGGAAGAAAAACTTGCAGTCTTGTCCAAATCTTGCACTGTCAGTGCACCGATGAAGGTTTTGGCATTAGACTAAAGATATAGAAATACTTGATAAAGGAGAATAGGAAACAATGAGTCTGATCGTGCAAAAATTCGGCGGAAGCTCGGTCGCAAATACCGAGCGTATCCAGCGTGTTGCAGGGATCATTACCGATACCTACAAGGCAGGTAACGATGTTGTAGTTGTACTCTCTGCACAGGGTGATACCACAGATGATCTCATCGAAAAAGCAAAAGAACTCAACCCAAATCCCTCCAAGCGTGAGATGGATATGCTGCTTGCGAACGGCGAGCAGATCTCCATTTCCCTCATGGCAATGGCAATTGAAGCTATGGGATTCCCGGTCATTTCTTTGACCGGTTGGCAGATCGGGATGAAGACCGACAGCAATTACGGCGGCGCACGTATCCAGAAAGTGGATGCAGAGCGTGTCTCTTGCGAACTTGCAAAACGCAAAATCGTCTTGGTTGCAGGATTCCAAGGCATCAATAAGTATGACGATGTCACAACACTTGGACGTGGCGGTTCGGATACTTCGGCGGTGGCACTTGCAGTTGCCCTCAAGGCAGATCTCTGCCAGATTTTCACCGACGTTGACGGTGTTTATACAGCAGATCCGCGTATCGTAACAGATGCGAAGAAACTTGACGAAATCACCTGCGATGAGATGCTGGAACTCGCATCTCTTGGCGCACAGGTACTTCACAATCGCTCGGTCGAAATGGCAAAGCGTTACCATGTCGAACTGGAAGTTCTCTCCAGTTTTGATCGCAACATCAAACCCGGCACCAAGATTAAGGAGGCAACTAAAATGGAAAAAATGTTTATCAGCGGCGTCGCAAAAGATAAAAACGTTGTTCGAATCTCGATCATCAATTTGAAAGATATCCCGGGCATTGCATTCAAGATTTTCTCTGCGTTGGCATCCAAGAAGGTCAATGTGGACATCATTCTCCAGTCCATCGGCCGTGATGGTCTGAAAGACATCAGCTTCACCGTGGATACCGCAAACCGTGATCTCGCACTTGAGGTCTTAAACGAAAACAAGGAACTCATCGGCTTTGAAGATATCATGGTTTCCGAAGATGTTTGCAAGGTCTCCATTGTTGGTGCGGGCATGATTAACAATCCGGGTGTTGCTGCAACCATGTTTGAAGCACTCGCAGGTGCAGGAATCAACATTCAGATGATCTCCACTTCTGAAATCAAGGTGTCCGTTTTGATTGCAGAAGCAGATGGCGACCGTGCTCTCAAGGCAGTCCACGAAAAGTTCTTCAACTAAATCTTGCTTAAAAAGAGGAATTCAGCATGAGTAAAAAAGATTTTATCACACTCACAATGGAGGATGACAGCGAGCTCCAATGCGCAACGCTTGGTACATTCCAGGCAGGCGAATTTGAGTACATCGTTCTTCAGCCGGTGATGGAAGCGGAAGGCGAAGTTTTGGTGTTCCGTTACTCCGAAGATGCGGACGGCGAGCCGCTTCTGGAGGAAGTGGACAGCGAGGAAGAATACCAGACAGTGTCAAGTGCATTTGAGGACTTTGTTGACCGCCTTTTGGAAAACTAAATGAAAAATCTGCGGAATTGATTCCGCAGATTTTTTTCTTCCCTATTCGACAAATGTGTGATATAATGAAAAAAAGGAGTTGATTTGTGTGAAAAATGCAGTAAAATATATCGTTTTAAGCATTGCAAGTATGGTTTGCATGCTGGTGGTTTTGGTCATTACCGGCTTGATTGTCGGCGTCAGTCCGCAGGCAACTCCGGCATACATGATCGTGCCGACGCTTGGACATGTTGCTCTTTTTGCAGCAATGGTGCTTTTTACCGTGTGGAGCTTCCGCTTTTCTGATGGGAAGCCGCATCAAAAACACCTCATTGTTTCGGTTTGTGTGCTTGCGCTCTCTCTAACTTTGTATGGTGTGTCCACCTTGCTTTCTGTATAAGAGTCACGGTGTCTGAAAGGACACCGTGTTTTTTTGTTTTTCTCTTCCAAATCAAACGAAAGTATGGTATAATAAAATTGGAAACTTATCTACATAGGAGGATCCTGTTGTGGCAGATCGCAAACGAAAACCGGCTGCGAAGGGCAAAAGCACTTCTGCACCACGAAAAACAACATCAAAACGAAACAAAAAAACTGTTCATAAAATGACACAAAAGGAGCGTGCACGCCGCAATCAGAATTGGGCGTTTGCGCTGTTTGTGCTTGCTCTTTTTTCAATCTTTTCCCTGTTCTGTGATGCGGAATGGTTGGCTTGGATTGACAATGCCGCCCGTACATTGATGGGAAGCGGCGTATTTGTCTTGCCCATTTGTCTGCTGTTTGCAGGAGTACTTCTGCTGTTAAGCCGTGGGCGCCCGATTCGTGGCAGAGTGATCTGTTCGCTTATTTTCCCGCTCTTTATCGGTGCGTGTGTACAGGCGATGATTGGAGACATTTCGCATACCGCATCTTTTTCCGATATGGCGGCAGCCTCTCAAAGTCTGACTGCAGGTGGCGTGGTTTTAGGACATCTTACCGCACTTTGCACCGCCAAAATCAGCCGTGGTCTCACCATTTTGCTGTATTTTATCGGTACGTTCTTTGTTCTGCTCACCGCATGCAACATCACGGTTGTCTCGATTTGGGAATATCTGCGTGATTTGTGGCTTTCTCAGCCGCACGGTGTGGAGTATGAGGAAGAACCGGTGGAAGAAGAAAAACCGGAGCCTGTGAAGAAATCCCGCCGCAAACCGAACATCGATGTTCCGTTGGATGGTGAATTTGATACACCGCCTGAAAAAACTCCGGCAGAGATTCTTGCCGAAGAACAGGCAGCGGCGGCGTTTGAGACTTGGGCAGGGGTAGAAGAAACCACACCGGTGGAAGGCCCCCAGGAAGAAGAACCTGAAGTAACTCAGCCGGAATCCGATCCGGAACCGGAAGACAAACCGGACTGTGTTCCCTCTCAACCGGGTGATCTTCCGGAGACTGAGGAAGAGGGCTATCGTTATCCGCCGCTCTCGCTTCTCAAACCTGCGATGAATACGGTCAAAGTCAGTCAGGCAGAACTCTCTGCAAATGCGCAGCGACTCATCGAGACCATCAAGAGTTTCGGAATCGAGGTGCATTTGGTCAATGTGGTTTCGGGTCCCGCAGTAACACGTTATGAAGTGCAGTTGGATCCGGGCGTGAAATTTTCTCGCTTGGTTGGTCTTTCGGATGATATTGCGCTCTCGCTTGGCGCAAGCGGTGTCTTTATTGCACCGATTCCGGATAAAATTGCGATCGGCATTGAAGTGCCGAATAAGAGTGTGCAGGTTGTTTCGATTCAAGAAGTCATTGGCTCCACTGCATTTGAAACCGCAAAAAGCAATGTTGCTTTTGCGATGGGCCGTGATATTACCGGCGGCTGTATTGTGAGCGATATTGCAAAACTGCCGCATCTGCTCATTGCAGGTACCACAGGCTCGGGTAAATCTGTTTGTATGAACTCGCTCATTGTGAGCATTCTCTACAAATCCACCCCTGAGGAAGTCCGCCTCATTATGATCGACCCGAAAATGGTTGAGCTTGGAATCTATAACGGAATCCCGCATCTGCTTGTCCCGGTCGTCACTGACCCACGCAAAGCATCGGGCGCACTGCAATGGGCAGTGCTGGAAATGATGAAGCGCTATAAACTCTTTGCAGATGCAGGCGTGCGTGATATGAAGGGCTATAACCAGCATATTGAAGCCTCCGGAGAGGGTGAGAAACTGCCGCAAATTGTCATTGTCATCGACGAACTTGCAGATCTCATGGTGGTTGCTCGAAAAGAAGTTGAAGATTCTATCATGCGTCTGACCCAGATGGCTCGTGCTGCAGGAATGCACCTTGTAATCGCAACGCAGCGTCCGTCAGTCGATGTTATTACCGGTGTTATCAAGAGTAATATTCCGTCCCGTATTGCGTTTGCTGTTGCATCCAAGATCGAGTCAAACATTATCTTGGGTTCTGCCGGTGCGGAAAAACTCATTGGCCGAGGCGATATGCTTTATGCACCGATCGGCACCAATAAACCCACCCGTATTCAGGGTTGCTTCATCAGTGATGAAGAAGTAGAGGCAGTCGTCAAGCACGTTAAGGGTGGCAAAGATGCGACCTACTCGGAAGAAATCATTCAGCAAATCGAGCAGCAGGCGGAAAAAGCCGAGCGAGAAGAGGCAGGAATGTCCGGCGATCCGAGTGGAGAAGAGGACGAAATGCTGTATGCCGCAATCGATGTGGTCATGGAATCCGGGCAGGCATCGGTCTCTATGCTTCAGCGCCGCTTGAAACTGGGGTATTCCCGTGCTGCCCGTATTGTGGACCAAATGGAAGAACGTGGGATTGTCGGCCCGTTTGAGGGGGCAAAACCACGCAAAATCTTGGTTTCACGTGAGCAGTGGCAGGAAATCAAAATGCGTCGGGAGAGCTTGTAATGAGTGGTTTTTTACCCATATCACGTGCGGAAATGGCCGCACGAGGCTGGGAAGAGTATGATTTTTTATGCATCACGGGTGATGCGTATGTCGATCACCCGAGTTTTGGTTTTGCCATTATCACCCGCACGCTGGAAGCAGCAGGGTATCGTGTGGGCATCCTTGCACAGCCGAATTTCCGTGAGGTATCGGCGTTTCAAGCGCTTGGAAAACCCAAATACGGGATTTTTATTACAGCAGGAAACATTGACTCCATGGTGGCGCACTATACGGTGAGCGGTCATCGCAGAAAGCGGGATGACTATACACCCGGTGGTGTAATGGGACGTCGCCCTGACCGTGCGGCGACTGTGTATGCCCGTATGGCAAAGCGTGCTTATCCGGATTTGCCTGTGGTAATTGGCGGTTTGGAAGCGTCGCTTCGCCGTTTTGCGCACTATGATTATTGGGACAATACCGTTCATCCGTCCGTGTTGGAAGAATCGGGAGCGGATCTGCTTTCTTTCGGCATGGGCGAAAATACCATGACCGCAATTGCAGACCACCTTGCATCCGGAAATCCGATTACTACCATGCGCCATATTCCCGGAATTGCATATCTTACGGAAGATCTCGGCGAATGTTCGTTCCCATATACGGTTTGTCCGGGCTTCGATGAGGTGACATCCTCCAAACGAGCCTATGCCAAAGCTTGCCGTATCCAAATGCGAGAGCAGGACCCGGTAAAAGGAAAAGCGGTGGTCCAGCGCCACAAAAGCGGGTTTTTGGTGCAAACTCCGCCGCCCATGCCGCTGAGTGAAGAAGAATTTGACAGAACCTACGAACTTCCGTATCAAAAAATGTATCACCCCTCGTACGAAGCACAGGGCGGAGTGAAAGCGATTGAGGAAGTGCGGTTTTCCATCATCCATAACCGTGGGTGTTTCGGTGGTTGTAATTTCTGTTCGCTTGCGTTTCATCAAGGGCGAATGGTAACGGCACGTAGCCACGAATCTGTGATTCGGGAGGCAGAAGAACTTACAAGTTTTCCGGATTTCAAAGGCTATTTGCATGATGTGGGCGGTCCGACTGCGAATTTCCGCCGCACCTCGTGTAAAGGTCAGCGTGAGCGAGGTATGTGCGAGCGTAATTGTCTTGCACCCACTCCGTGTAAGAATTTGGATGCAGATCAAACCGATTATCTGGACCTATTGAAAAAACTCCGTGAGCTTCCTAAAATCAAGCGTGTTTTTATCCGCTCGGGGATCCGTTTTGATTACCTGTTGCAGGATAAAACTTCGGAATTTTTTGATGAATTGGTGGAGCATCATGTCAGCGGTCAGCTCAAAGTTGCACCTGAACATTGCAGTGACACCGTGCTTGGATATATGGGCAAACCTCCGTTTGATGTGTATCTGCGTTTTGCTGAGCAGTTTATGAAAAAGACCCGCCGGGCGGGAAAAGAGCAATATCTTGTTCCGTATCTCATCTCCTCGCATCCGGGCTGTACCATGCAGGATGCGGTGAAACTGGCGGAATACTTAAATCAAATCGGGCATATGCCTGAGCAGGTGCAGGATTTTTATCCCACTCCCGGTACGATTTCAACCTGTATGTACTATACCGGGATCGACCCCCGTACCATGGAAGAGGTCTATGTTCCAACGGACCCACATGAAAAAGCCATGCAACGTGCGCTTTTACAATGGCGTAAGCCGGAAAAACGTGCGTTGGTACTGGAAGCGCTCAAACGGGCTGGGCGAGAGGACCTGATCGGTTTTGGGAAAGAATGCCTGATTCGACCGGAAAATCGCCCCAAACCGAAGAAGCCGGTCAAAAAAGGGGAATGGAAACCCAAAGGAAAGGCGGGAGGACATGGTCGTTCTCGGCATTGACCCGGGCTATGCCATTGTGGGTTACGGTGTGGTGGAAATCCATGGTCAGCGTCTGACCCCACTTCAATACGGTGCAATCCGTACTGCAGCGGATCTTCCCATTAGCGCACGTTTGCGTGAAATTTATGATGATATGACACACATTCTGGATGCGTTTCATCCGGATTGTGTTGCGATGGAGCGGCTGTATTTCAATACCAATGAAAAAACTGCTATCAATGTCAGCCAGGCACGAGGTGTGCTTCTGCTTGCATGTGAGCAGGCGGAAAAACCCGTGTTTGAATACACTCCGCTTCAAGTAAAAATGTCCGTTGTCGGCTACGGCCGTGCGGAAAAACGACAGGTCATGGAAATGACCCAGCGAATCCTGTCGCTCAAGGAAATCCCAAAACCCGACGATGCGGCTGACGCACTTGCGATCGCAGTTTGCCATGCGCATACCGCCCGCAGTCCGCTCAGTCGATGAGAGGAGAAGGAATATGTTTGATTATCTGCGAGGGAGAGTGAGTTTTCTCACACCGGATCGTGTTGTGTTAGATGTTGGTGGCGTAGGTTTTTCACTTGCTGCCTCTGCCAACACTACCGCTAAGGTGCGTGTCGGAGATGAGGCGACGTTGTATACCTATCTCGCTGTACGTGAAGATTCACTGGATTTGTTCGGATTCTCCGATCGTGAGGAGCAATCGAGTTTTCTGATGCTTACTTCGGTTTCGGGCGTGGGTCCGAAAGCGGCACTTGCCATCCTCTCGGCACTCACACCAAGTGCACTCGCACTTGCCATCGTGAGTGGAGATGAAAAAGCCCTGTGTGCTGCACAGGGAGTTGGAAAGCGGCTTGCTTCACGAGTCCTCTTAGAACTCAAAGACAAGGTTTCCAATGAGGCGGCGATTTCCGGAATCTCCTCCGCTCCTGCTTCTGCACCGGTCAAGGGTGTGGATGAAGCAGCAGAAGCGTTGGTTGCACTGGGATACAGTGCGTCTGAGGTGTATGCGGCACTCGCTAAGGTGGATGCATCTCTTCCCACAGAAGAGCGTGTACGTCTTGGCTTGCGGGCATTACTCTAAAATCGGAGGATGAGTTATGAGCATTGAATTTCACGATGTAGAGCGAGTGGAGGAAGAACGCATCATTACCCCTACACTCACTGCAAATGACGAAAATGAGGTTTCTTTGCGCCCAAAAGTTCTTTCTGAATACATCGGTCAGGAAAAAGCAAAAGAAAATCTCTCTGTCTATATTGAAGCGGCACGTAAACGAAATGAACCGCTTGACCATGTGTTGCTCTATGGTCCTCCGGGCCTCGGAAAAACCACCCTTGCAGGCATTATCGCCAACGAGATGGGGACTCAGATCCGAGTCACCTCGGGCCCCGCCATTGAAAAACAGGGCGATCTTGCGGCACTGCTGACCAATCTTGCACCCAATGACGTGTTGTTCATTGATGAGATTCACCGTGTCAACCGCAATGTTGAAGAGATTTTGTATCCTGCAATGGAGGACCGTGTAATCGATATCATCATCGGAAAAGGTCCTGCTGCACGCTCTTTGCGTTTGGATCTGCCTCCGTTTACTCTTGTGGGTGCAACCACTCGTGCCGGTCAGCTCACTGCGCCGTTGCGTGACCGTTTTGGCGTGGTTTTACGCCTTGAAATGTATACTGACACCGAACTTTTGCAAATCATAAATAGAAATGCGGCTATTCTGGGGATACCCATCCGTCCGGACGGAGCACTTGAGATTGCACGCAGAAGTCGTGGCACCCCTCGTATTGCAAACCGACTCTTAAAGAGAGTGCGTGATTTTGCAGAGATTCGGGCGGACGGGGTCATCACTCGTGAGGTGGCGGACTACGCCCTTACTTCCCTGGAAATCGATGCACTTGGGCTGGACGCAACCGACCGTAAAATGTTGGAAACCATTATCGATAATTACGGCGGCGGTCCGGTTGGTTTGGATACCATTGCAGCGACTGTTGGGGAAGAATCGGTTACCATCGAGGATGTGGTGGAGCCGTATCTCATGCGAATCGGCTTTTTGATGCGAACTCCCCGTGGCCGCAGTGTTACCAAAAAAGCGTATGACCATTTGGGAATCCCGTTTTTGGGATAAAGGAGGAAACGTATGGCGAAATTGTTTGGAACAGATGGCATCCGTGGAGTTGCCAATGTAGAGCTTGACAGTACTTTAGCATACCGTGTCGGGCAAGCGGCAGCAATGGTGCTTGCCGGTGCAACCGGACACCGTGCTCGTATTTTGGTGGGCAAAGACACCCGTGTTTCTTCGGATATGTTGGAGAGTGCACTTTCTGCAGGCATTGTTTCCGTGGGTGCGGATGTGGTGCTTCTCGGCGCTGCGCCCACTCCTGCAGTGGCACATCTCACCCGTAAAACCGGTGCTGATGCGGGGTTTGTCATCTCCGCCTCGCACAATCCGGTGGAATACAACGGCATTAAAATCTTCAACTCAGAAGGCTACAAACTCTCGGATGAATTGGAAGAGCAAATCGAAACCATTCTGTTCGGGTCGGTCAATATCCCGCTCAAAACCGGTGCAGAAATCGGCCGTATTGCGCATTGGAGTGCCGGGGTGAAGGATTATTGTAATGACATCAAATACACCGTGCAAGGGTCGCTGGGCGGCTTACGTGTGCTCATTGACTGTGCAAACGGTGCCGCATATAAAACCGCACGTGAGATTTTCCCGGCATTGTATGCGGACTGCACCTTTATCCACGATCAACCAAACGGGGTCAATATCAACGCAGGCTGTGGCAGCACCAATCTTGCCTCAATGCGAGAATTGATGAAAAGCGGTGCATTTGACATTGGGATTGCGTTTGACGGAGATGCCGACCGCTGCCTTGCGGTTGACGAAACCGGCGAGATGATCGACGGCGATCAGATCATGGCAATTTGCGCAAATGAACTCAAAGAAAAAGAAGCACTTCCGGAAAACACGTTTGTTGCGACCGTGATGAGCAATTTGGGTCTGTTCCGTTATGCGGAAGCACAGGGACTCTCGGTTCAAGTATCCCCCGTGGGAGACCGCAATGTGCTCAACTTGATGCAGGCAGAGGGCTACCGCTTGGGCGGCGAACAATCCGGCCATGTGATTTTCTTGGATCATTCCACAACAGGTGACGGTCAGCTCACTGCGGTGCAATTCCTTTCCATTTTGAAAAAGCGTCGCATGAAAGCGAGTGAGCTGCGTGCCGAAGTGACAAAGTTCCCGCAGGCAATTGTGAATGTTGCTGTGCCGAATGAACTGAAAGATGCGGTCGGTGAGGACCGTGACGTGAAAGCTGCCCTGCGTGAAATCTCGGAGCAGTTGGGTGAAAACGGAAGAATCTTAGTTCGTCCGTCAGGGACCGAGCCCCTTTATCGTGTGATGGTAGAGGCGGAAGATGCCGAAGCGGTAACTGCAATGGCAGACCATGTGGCAGATATCATTGCCGCTGTTGCAAAGTCATTGGGCGACGGTGAGGCGGTTTCTGAGACCTCTGAAGAAGATGTCTAATTTTGTCAAATTGTGATAAAAATTCCTTTTTTTCAAAAACTTTTCTGTTTTTACTTGACAAAAACATTCCAATAAGGTTATAATGAAAAAGAACTATAATGTTTGATTGGGGATTCTATGTCAGTTTACCAAAACCGATCAGATGCAGAACTTACCGTGCGATTTCGGGAAGGAGAAGATGAAGCCGCTGATATCCTCTTGCGGAGGTATTCCGGATTTGTCCGCTATCTTGCACGGCGCTACTCTATTGTGGGCGGAGATTTCGAAGATCTGATTCAAGAAGGCATGATTGGTCTTTTTTGGGCCATCCGCCGTTATGATGAGAGTAGGGCAATGTCGTTTCGTAATTTTGCCGCTTCTTGTATTTTGAGTAAATTGCACAGTGCCATCGAAGCCGATGCACGTAAAAAGAATCAGCCGCTGAACCATTCAATTCCGATTGAAGCCCCTTTGTTTGACAACCCCGCGCAGAACCTGGTGAGTACATCCGGTGATCCGGTTGAGTATGTCATTGGAGATGAAGGTTTTCAGGAATTAATGCGGGCACTATCCATGCTGCTTTCGAAATTTGAAGCACGTGTGCTTGGGTTATATCTCGCCGGTCGTTCTTATGAAGAGATTGCAGAGATTACCGCAAAGCCCCGCAAATCAATTGACAATGCAATCTGCCGGATTCGAAAGAAGTTGGCAGGGCATGTAGCTCAACAAGGCATTACCGGGGAGTAAACCTCGTTTTGCAAATACAAGCCCCAAAACGGGGTAAACAACTCAAAGAGAGGGTTTTAGGAAATGTACGAAGACAAGACATTAACTTGCAAAGAGTGTGGCGCAGAATTCGTATTCACCGCTGGTGAGCAGGAATTCTACGCTGAGAGAGGCTTCCAGAACGAGCCGCAGCGCTGCAAAGCATGCCGCGATGCTCGCAAGAATGCTGCTCGTGGCCCGCGTGAATACTTCACCGCTACTTGCGCTTCCTGCGGCGGCGAGGCAAAGGTTCCGTTTGAGCCGAAGACCGATCGCCCGGTTTACTGCAGCGATTGCTTCGCAAAAATGCGTGAAAACGGCTAATTAACTTTGCAAATAAAAGAGCACGGGAAATCTTCCCGTGCTCTTTTGTTTCTCACACAAAAAACAACCTGTTTTTGCACACTTTTTAGAAAAAAGAAAATGAACCTTGGGAATTTCCAAAGGTTCATTTTTTCTATTAAATCTTTGCGAGCATCTCGTTGATTGCCGCCATGCTCTCATCACTTGCTTCAAAAGCGCCGTCTGAGAATTCTGCGCCGCCCGGAAGTGCCAAAAGCTCTTCCGAAATCTCTTTTTTCAGGCGGTAATGAGTTTCCAAAACAACATAGCCTTCGTAGCCATCTGCTTTGAGACGGGCAAAAAGACCGGGAAAATCAACAGAACCGGTGCCAACCTTGACACATACCGCTTCGCCATCTTCTTTCTGATATGCGTCCTTAATGTGGACGTGGCGGATGTACGGCTTCAAAGTTTCGTATGCGTCCGGATAGGGGACTTCCGGATTCTGATTCCACATCAGATTACCCGGGTCAAAGAGTGCACAGATGTTATCGCAAGCCACTGATTTGACCACTTCTGCAATGCTCTTTGCATCATATGCGTAAACCGAGGGATCCATCTCGATGAGCAGGGTCATGTTTTCCTTTGCAAGGATCTCGGAAGCACGGCGCAAAAGCTCGGTGATGCGGGGAAGTGCATCGGAGAGTTCGCCCTTCTTCCAACCGGTAAAACCACGGATGTAACTGGTGCCAACACCCTTTGCCAACACCATGCAGCGAGCGAGCACAACATCAAACTGCTCGGCAACCTCTGCTTCGTTCATAATATCACATTTGAGGAACGGTGCAGAAATACCGCAGACTTCAAGCCCGTTTGCATCCATGATCTCACGGATTTTTGCGATGTCCTCATCGGAGAGTTTGTGCGGACCTTTGTCCCAAACAGAGCGGATTTCAAGGCCATCAAAACCATACTTCTTGGCAAGGTCACAGGCCACCTGTAAATCCTGTGAAATTTCGTCGCTGATAACTGCTTTCTTAAACATGATAAAACTCCTTTAGATATGATTTGCGTTGCGATACTGCAAGGGAGAAATCCCTGCGTAGTTTTTGAAAGTACGGTTGAAATGGTTGACATTCTTAAAACCGGACTCAAAACAAATGTCCACAACACGTTTGTTGGTGTTCTTCAGAAGCCGCATAGCTTCTTGGATGCGAAGTTCAGTGAGATACTCCACAAAGGTTTTCCCGGTCATGCTCTTAAAGAGATAAGAGAAATACGATTGTGAGAGCATTGCCACATGCGAAGCCTTTTCGATGGAAACATCATCGGTGAAATTTTGATCGATGTATTCGATCGCACTGGTGATAGCGGTACGATGGCGGTCGAACAGCTGGCGGGATTCCACATCACGGACATCCTCGTGGAAACAACGACTGACAAATACCAAAAGCCACATTACGAGAGACTTGATGGCGAGCAGGAAACTGTTGCTCCGCTGCTCATACTCATTGAGAAGTCTGCCGAAGAGCATTTCCACTTCGGTTTGCGCCTTGCCGGAGAGATTCAACCGAGGGCGTACCTCACATTCACTCACCAAAAACGGCTCGATATATGCGAAATCAAAGATATTCTCCAAATTCTCCATGGTGACATGCTTGCCAAAGATGAATTCAGGCAAGAACTCCAACTCAATTACCTCAAACGAGCAACCCGGCTTGGGGGAAAGACGATGATGTACAAACGGCGGGATGATGAAAATGTCGCCTTTGACCAAATCATGCGAGGTATTGTTGATATGGTGCTTCAAGCTACCATGCATAATATAATTGATTTGAATGGAATCATGCGTGTGATAAGAGCTTGTCATAGACTCTTCGCTGTACTTACGGATAAAAACCGGAAGTCCGCCGTTCCCGTTGCTGTCCATGCTGAAAAGCAGGGAATCATCACTCGGGTCACGGTTAAACTGCAATTTCATCAGGACACCTCCCAGCGGATCAAATCGATGCAATCAAACGGTTCAAGACAGAAGCATCTTCCAAGAATTGCTCATCTGAGCCGTCCTTTACGAATTCCATGCAAGCATAACGGGGCTTGCCATCCAGTTGTGAAAGCCATTTCTTCCAAAGTGCTTCACCTTGAGAGAGTGGATACTGTGTAACGGTATCTCCGTCCTTAATCCAGCGGTAAACATGTGCATTGGTCACCCGTCCGGTTTCGAGCAGTGCAGCAAGATCTACCTCGTGCTGTGCATCTGCTACATCGAGCGGCGGCTGCCAATAGGTGTAGAGATTAGGATGATTCGCTTCTTCCAAAAGCTTCATGGTACTTTCGAATGTATCGGTCAAAGTATTGGCATGATACTCAAGCGAAAGTGTGATGCCTTTTTCTGCCGCAAGGGAAGCGCAACGCACGATATCTGCAAGGATTTCAGCTCTGCGCTCGGGAGTAGCATCTTTAGATGCACCAAGACCTGCCCAAATGCGGATATTCGGAGCACCAAGTACAACGGCGCTCTCCAAAACCTGTTCGAATGTGAATTTATTCCCTTCGTAAGAAGCGTAGTAATAAGAGCCGTAGGACGCAACGTCCAGACCTGCGTCCTCGGTCAATTTGCGTACTTGAGCGGCAAGCGCAACATCGCCCGGAAGTACATGGACATCGCTGCCCCATTCAATTCCGGAGATTCCGGCTTTCTTGGAAATCGCAACGATCTCCTCGGGGGATTTCTGACGGAATGTGACCGAAACAACGGCGGATTTGATGGTAGACATATGGCAAAAACTCCTTTGTTATCAATACTTCTATCATATCATAAACCAAAAAAAAGTCAATTCTTTCTTAAAAAATCCAACAAGTTTTGCATAGAAAAAGTGATTGACATTTTCCTCCAATGGATTTACAATAAATTGTAGTATGTGTATCGGTATCAACCGATGAAATTAAATGCTTAAAGGAGTGGCAAAAAATGTCTTTGGTAAAGGAAATGAAGGCAGATAAGCTCAATGTTAAAATCTATGCTGACCGTGCATCTATGGGTGCAGCTGCAGCAGCAGAATGTGCAGCGGTCATCCGTGACATGCTGTCCAAGAAGGACGAAATCAACATGATCTTCGCAGCAGCTCCGTCTCAGGACGAGTTCCTCGCAGCACTGGCAGCTGACAAGAGTGTTGACTTCACCAAGATCAATGCATTCCATATGGACGAATACATCGGCTTGGATGCAGCAGCTCCGCAGGGCTTCGGTAACTTCCTGCGTGATCGTCTCTTCGGTGTTGTTCCGTTTAAGTCCGTTAACTACTTAAACGGTAACGCAGCAGATCCGGAAGCAGAAGCTGCTCGTTATTCCAAGCTCCTCGCTGACAATCCGACCGACATCGTTTGCATGGGCATCGGTGAAAACGGCCACATCGCTTTCAATGATCCTCCTGTTGCAGACTTCAAGGATGCAAAGCTCGTTAAGATCGTTGAGCTTGAGCATATGTGCCGCAACCAGCAGGTCAACGACGGCTGCTTTGCTACCATCGACGAAGTTCCGACCCACGCACTCAGCCTTACCGTTCCGGCACTCATGAAGCCGGCATACGTCTTCTGCATCGTTCCGGCTCCGACCAAGGCTCAGGCTGTTTACGACACCATCAACAACACCGAAATCAGCGAAAAGTGCCCGGCAACCATCCTGCGTACCCATGACAACGCAACCCTGTACCTCGAGCCGGCTTCCGCTGCAAAGCTGTAAACTCAAAAACAAAAAAATAAACGGAGTAGTGAATCTCACTGCTCCGTTTTATTTTTATCTCTACCACACAAAATGTCAAGGGCGCTTGACATTTTGTGCGATATGCAATATAATGAAAATGTAAAGCGTACTTTACTATATGAGGCGGTGATTGTTTGAATAATAGAATACGAGAATTACGCAAAGAAAACAAGGTAACACAAGATGATTTAGCGGGAGCGGTTGGAGTAACCCGGCAGACAATCATTTCATTGGAAAACGGAAAATATAACGCTTCGCTGCAGCTTGCTCATAAAATCTCAAAGTATTTTGGAATGAAGATTGAGGATCTTTTTATTTTTGAGGAGGATTAAATATGGATTACAAAAAGAAACTGAAACAAAGATTGTACATTGGCATGATTTGTATTGCTCTGGGGATCATGATGATTGTTGGTGTATTTGCATCAGAATCTAACAATGAGTTCATCTCGGCATTCGGTTTTGCAATCGTAATGGTCGGTGTAGCACGTATCATACAATACTTAAGAATCACGAAAGATGAGGAGCGTATTGAAAAGCAAAAAATCAATGAAACGGACGAAAGAAATCTATCGATTATACAGAAAGCAAGGAGTGCTGCATTTTCTATCTATCTTTTCATTACCTGCACAGCAATCATTATCACTTCGTTGTTTGATATGCACGAGGTAGCCAATTTACTCGGGTATTCTCAACTTGTTCTTATAGTGATTTATTGGATTTGCTATTGGATCTATCAGAAAGAATTATAACACAGAGAAATTCTTGTTGATTGGGAAACTGGGATATCTTGAACAGGAGCCAGTGAGAAAGACTCCCGGCTCCTGTTTTGGTGTATTGATAAAAACTTCATCTTGACTGAGACTTGTTTTAAAGAATAAGGCACATCACACGGGTTTGTGTGATGTGCCTTAAAACTGTTTTGAGGTTATTTCGCTGTAGTGACAATTGCGGTGAGTGCACTCTTTTCCTTGTCGGACATGGTAACTTCACCTGCAGCCTCGAGGTCCAGACCATTCTTCGCAACATCGTAGATGGAGCGTTCGGTCCAGGTGTCACCGTAGAGGACTGTGCCGTCATTTAAAATGACATAAGCTCTGGCAACAAAAACACGTTTGTAGTTTGTGTCTTTGAGTCCGGTCAAAACCGCAGTGAAGGTAACCGCATCGCCGGTATCCAAGTAGCGGTTTTTCGCAGGCACACATGCTGCAGTTGCGCCGTTGAGACCTACGTAATCCACAGTCAAGTTAGATCCGTCATCATCCTCGTTGAGGAAGTCTTTCGGGAAGAGAACAGTACCAAACTCTTTTACGTCAGCGGAATCCACATTAAATTCGCTCTTGTAAATCGTGGAGATGAAACGAATTCCCTGATTCTCAAACGTGCCGAAGGCGTTTTGTCCTTCAATGCGGACCTGTGCACCCTCGATGGTGTAGTAGATATCGCCGGTGCGATAGAGGTTCAGACCGTGGATTGAGACAAGACCGCCGTTTGTTCCTACAAAATTGACTTTGGTGCTCTTGATCGACAGGATATACTCGCCTGCATAGAGCGGGAGCTCGCCGAGTTCCAATCCATAAGTGAGGTTTTCCAGCTTTGTGATCTCATGATTTGCAACAAGCCATCTCTTAGAGGTTGGATCAGTTGCTTTTGCAGGTGCGAGATAGACCTCAAAGTCCAGACCCTTTGACCAGTTGGAGATGTTAAGGATTGCACCGTAGTTTGCATCCTTTAAAACCTTAAACTTGAATTGGGTGGTCTCGCCAACGTCAGTCGAATTCATTACAAACAGACCGTAGCCTTGTTCATGCGTAGAAACGGTGTAAGAGCAGTAAGGGGAGTCTTCGTCGGTGGTGTCAAGCAACATCCACGGTGCGCTTCCGTTATAAGAATTTGCAAGTTCGTAACTGCCTGCATAACCTTCGGTAAACAAGTTGAAGTTGGTGGCATCGGTTATCTCTTCGGTTACAATCTCTCTGATCGGGCCGACGAAGTCATACTTATAGCTGGGTTGTGCTTCCTGACCGATGATCACACGGACCTTACCCTTAATATCGCCATCAACTGTGGAGGACGCAGTGATAAGAGCAGTGCCTTCGGTGACGTTCTTGGTGGTTATAACACCATTTGCAACGGTTGCAACATCCGTGTTGTCGGAAGCCCAAACCACATTCTGATCTGACAAAAGCGAATGAATCATTGAATTCAGATTATGAGTTGCGTTTGCGCTTGTGTAGAGAACTTCGTCAGCATGATTGGTGAAGACAACACCAACCGGTGACGGTGCGACGAAATCGCCCTTTCTGTGGAGCGCAATTGCGTGCAGATAGATGTAACGTCCGATTATGCCGCTACTCTTGATGATAAGATTGTACTTGCCTGCTTTGAGTTGGATACTGTCGAATGTCTGACTGTTGAGACCGTAATCCGTTACAATCGTGTTGCGCTGTGTATCTGAAAGCAGTTGGGTGGTGCCGACATAATATGCATCGTGCATGAGATATTCGGTCGGGGTCGCAATCGGGGAGATATAAATCTCTGTCTGACGGGAACCCTGCGTGGTACTTGCATTCATCGAGAGATGCTGGATAATTTCGGTGGCGTATTCACCGTCTTGCTCCACATCAATCTCAAAGCGGACATAAGAGTCGTTGTTGTTGCTGAGGAGGAAGAGACCGTACTTGTAGTTCGGGTCAGTATTATCTTTGTCGCCATCATCCTGAGCAGAGTCACCTCGATAAGCGGTGGAGATACTGTCGCTGGATTTTTCAACCAAACGCCAACCTTGACCAAAAGGATGGGTGTTCTGCCAGAGATAGCCTTCGGAGGTAAAGACAGAGTCAGTCGAAATATCGACTCTGCGAATTGTATCGTCTCCACGGTCTACTTCCAAGTATTTCTTAATTACTTCATTGAAGGCATAGACCTGAGCGTTTTCGCCAACCTGAATGACAACCGCCTCTGAACGTGCATCACGTGCGGTTACGGTAATCAGGGTAACACCTTCACCGACTGCGGTAACGTTACCGTCGGAATCAACGGTTGCAACCTCGGTGTTGGACGATTTCCAGGAAACGATTTTCTGTGATGCGTTGATGGGGAGAACTCGTGCAGTGAGCTTGACAGTATCATTGACTGCCAAAGGTTTCATTGCTGCTTCCGGCTTTGTGATGACCACAGCTTTTGGTGCTAAAATACCGATACTTGCGTCATCTTCAACCAGTGCGAGATGATACAGATAGAGGTAATGCGCAGGCGTTTCACCTTTATCATTCACATAGTCGTTGCTGCCTGTATAGAAGGTGAGGTAATATTCACCCTCTGCAAGGTAAATAGACTCATCGCATCTCTTGGCTTTAATGGTACCGACACCGCCGGCATTCGCATCCGGGGCAACTGTCATGACCTGCAGAGTAAACGGATCTACATTGGTCGGGGAAATGTAAACATCGGTTTTGCGCATATTAGCGGGACCGTTGTCACGGTACAATACTTCCGGGAAGTACCAACCGTCTTTGTTAACCTGAATCTTAAAGCGAATCCACTTATTGTTGTCTTTGCCAAAGTCGAGGAATACGCCATAGCGTTCGTTGTTATTGGCGGACATTCCCTGGTATGCGGTGGGGAGCGGAACACCGGCTGTGATGTCTTGGTTCACATAGACCCAATTGTCACCGGTGGTGATTTTGCTATAATCGTCGAAATAGTTAAACGCAACCGAGTTGAGAGAATTCTTTGCGAGATATTCCTTTGCCACGTTGTTGAACGTGTAGAGCAGAGCACCGGTAGAAACCGAGGTGACTTCTTCACGACCACCAATCGTTGCAGAAATCACGTTACTGCCCTTGTTTTTGCTATCAGCAGTGAGAACACCGTTTTTTACGCTGATGTACTTGTTCTGATTCACTGCCCAATCCCAAACGGTGACGGTCTGTTCTGTGGTGCTCGGCGAAGCCTTAACACCCAATTTGTAAGTGGTGTCTCCTGCAGTCATCTTCGGAGTCGGGTTATCAATCAAAACTCGCTCTACAACGGAAGCGTTGCTGTATGCACCCTGATACAAGAGTGCAATGTGGTTGAGATAAACGTATCTGCCGGTTTCCGAGAAAGTCCGGAACGTAACATAATACTCACCCGCACGCAGTGAAAGTGTTTTATCACACGGTGCATGGATCAAGGAGTGGGAAGTACCGGACCCGGTATAAGTCACATAGGATTCTTCCGGGCAGGAGCCTGCTGCATAGGTGGTCGGATAAATGTAAACATTGGCCGCAACCGCACCGGAACCGGTTGAACTGCCGGCGGTGACATAGGAGATATCCGGCAGGTAGTTACCGTCGTTTTCTACTTTAATTTTAAAGGTGACCGATCGACCTGGCGACTGAATATCGAGGAATGCACCATACCAACTGTTGGCATCCTCGGTATATGCTGCTGCTCTCAAATCTCCGGAAACACTGCTGTGCGCAAAGCACCACTGGTCAGCACGTGTGCTGTAGGCATAAGTGTCTTTGAAGGTTTTGCCGATGTCCACAGAGGTGAGATTGTTGGTTCTCATGTAATTTTGCGCATCTTCATTGACCGCATACAGCTGGGATCGACTGTCGCCAACGAGGACAGAAACTGCCTCTCTGCGGGCCCCGGTTTGTGCGGTGATGACTGCGGAACCAGCTGCCTTTGCGGTAACGGTACCTGCAGAAACGGTTGCGACCGCATTCTTTGAGGATCCCCAGGTAATTGCGGGCTGAGTTGCATAACCGCTCCCGACACTGTGCGGAGGGACCAATGCACGGAGTTGACGGGTCCCATTTACCGCCAAAACAGAGCCGGTGTTTCCAATGATAGAAAGTGTTTTTGTTGCAGGTGTTCCGCTTTCTGCGGTTTTGGTCAACACCAATTTGTGTAACATAAAGTAATTGTGATCTTTTACATAATCCGTATTCGGTCTGAAAGTAAGGTAATAGTTACCAGCTGCGAGCTGCACTGCAATTGATTTTTTGGTTTCATCTACACCGGGCGAGGGATATTGCATGTCGCCACTGTTGATAGAAATAATCTGTTCGTAAACGTCAAAGAAAACCGAATGGTTGCTGTTTGCTGCAGTCAGGTAAACAGCACACTCGCGGGCAGAGGTATAATCATAGTAGGACAAATCAAAGGTATAGGTACCTGCTGTCGGAACATTGATTTCAAAGGTGGCGTATTTGTCCATGTTTTCGCCGCCTGCGAAGAGGAACACACCAAAATGGGCTTGGGTACTACCGTTGTGTTGAATAAAGGAGGTAGTGGTACGCTCACGCACAAGACGCCATGAAGCAGTACTGCCGGTGTAAGTTGACAGAGTGCCGAAAGCCGTCTTGTCGCCGGAAATCAGATTGAGCGTATTTGCACCTGCAGAGGCGGCCAATCCACCGGCAAAGTCATAGATGTAGGTGTCGCCGACTGCTGCGCTTGCGGTGAACATCCCGGCAGGCAGAAGTGCCACCAGCATGCAAACTGCAAGCAAAAGTGAAGTGAGTCTTCGGGTTTTGTTCATAATATCATTCCTCCTATGAGAACTGTAATTCCCTAATTGGGGATAAATATACAAAATTATCATAACATATTTTTCTATTTTTGTAAATGCATTAATATCATTTTTCACTAAAAAATGCAATTTGTTGACATTTTTGCGAGATTTGCTATTTGATAAAGTAAGAACGAAACCTCGGTCATACTGGTGTATGACCGAGGTGTTTGATGAAATGGTTGATGTCCTGTATTATTTTGCGGTGTTGACAATTGCGGTGAGTGCACTCTTTTCCTTGTCGGACATGGTAACTTCACCGCTGGCCTCACGGTCCAGACCATTCTTTGCAACATCGTAGATGGAGCGTTCGGTCCAGGTGTCACCGTAGAGGACTGTACCGTCATTTAAAATGACATAAGCTCTGGCAACAAAGGCACGTTTGTAGTTTGTGTCTTTGAGTCCGGTCAAAACCGCAGTGAAGGTAACCGCATCGCCGGTATCCAAGTAGCGGTTTTTCGCAGGCACACGTGCTGCAGTTGCGCCGTTGAGACCTACATAATTCACGGTCAGGTCAGCCCCGTCATCGCCCTCGTTGAGGAAGTCCTTCGGGAAGAGGACAGTACCAAATTCTTTTACGTCAGCGGAATCCACATTAAATTCGCTCTTGTAAATCGTGGAGATGAAACGGATTCCCTGATTCTCAAACGTGCCGAAGGCGTTTTGTCCTTCAATGCGGACCTGTGCACCTTCCAATGTGTAATAAATGTCATCGGTACGGTAGAGGCTCAGGTTATGTACCGAGATGAGGCCTGTATCGTTTGCCTTGAGGGACTTGATGGAAAGAATGTACTCGCCTGCATAAAGCGGAAGCTCGCCAAGGTCCAAACCGTAGTACATGGTAGTCCTTCTGGTGATGCGGTGTGTTGCAACATACCATCTTTCCGCCATGGGGTCGGTTGCATTCGCCGGTGCAAGATAGACCTCGAAATCATTTGATTTCGGATAGTCAGTGATATTGAGAACCACACCGTATGTTGCGTCTTTACCGACCTTGACCTTAAGTTTTACCGTCTCGTTGACTGTTTTCGAACTCATCACAAATAATCCATAGCCCGTGTGCGAGGAGTATGTGTAACTGCAATACTGGTTGGGGTCGGTGGTGCTGAGCAGCATCCACGGTGCGGAGCCATTTGCAATTGAGAGATCGTAATTTACATCAAAATCGGTATCGGTAAAGAGGTTGATGTAATCGTTTGTGTTGTTTGTTGTCGGGAAGAGCTTACTTACCGCACCTTGGAAGTCAAACTTAAATGCAGGGGTTGCTTTCTTGCCGATGATGATGCGTACTTTGTCCTTGACCTCGCTGTTGACTGCAGAGGTGACCGTAATCAGTGCCGTGCCTTCGGTTGCTTTTGCAGTAACCACACCGTTTGCATCAACCGTTGCAACAGCGGGATTATCGGAAGTCCAAACTACATTCTGGTCTGCCAGCAGCGAAAGGACCATGGCGTCAAGGTCAATGGTTGCGTTTGCATCCATAAAGACCACTTCGTCCGGAGTTGCGGTGATGAGAACTTCCTTCGGAGTCGGCTGGACAAAGTCGCCTGCTCTATGGAGCGCAAAAGCGTGCAGATAGAGGTAACGACCGATTTCGTCCGGGGCTTTGAAGACCAGGTTGTATTTACCGGCTTTCAACTGTACACCGCTAAAACTTTGACTGTCGATACCATAAGACCAAGATGCATTGTTCCCGTGGTCCTTCAATACGGTGGTACCGACATAGTGTGCCTCGTGGGTGAGATCCTCTACCGGAGTGGTAATCGGGGAAATGTAGATTTCAACCGCACGGGAGGATTGTTTGGTGTCCTCATTGTTCTTTGCCATATACTGGAGAATTTCTGCAGTGTACTCGCCATCTTCGGTTACTTCTATCTCAAACCGTGCTTGGGAATTCTTAGAATTGCTCATCAAGAAGAGACCGTATTTGAAGTTCGGGTCACTGTCGTCGCCCGGAGCATCATCCTTTTTAGAGTCGCCGGTATAAACTGAATCGGCAGAATTGGTTCCGCCCAGCCAACGCCAGGAGTTCCCTACATTGCAGTAGTTCTTCCAAAGGTAATTCGCATCGCTAAAGGTGGAATCGTTGGAAAGTTTCACACTGGTGATGTTTTTCTGCTCCAAATATTTGACAATCACTTCGTTGAATGCATAAACATTGGAATTGTTTCCAACCTGCACGATAACTGCTTCTGAACGAGCATCGCTCTTGGTGGTTGCGGTGATGAGAGCCACACCTTCGCCCTTTGCAGTAACAAGGCCGGTATCTGCATCAACCGTTGCAACAGTTTCGTTGTAGGATTTCCAGGTAACCGCCTGAGAAGCCCAGGTCGGGATAACACGTGCGGAAAGCTGAAGTGTGCTGCCCTCGCCGCTTGTGGTCAGTGGGTTGGTGTGTTCTTTTGTGATGATCACAGCTTTGGGTGATGCTGCATTCAGATTCTCGCTGTCCTCAACAAGTGCAAAGTGATACATGGTGAGATATCTCGCTTTTGCAACGTTCTCTGCAATATCGTTTTCAGCCGATGGGGTCGGACGGAAGGAGAGATAATAGTCGCCCGCAGGGATGTAGTAAGACTGTCCTTGCTGCAACTGAACACCACGGTCGTTGCCGGTATTTCCGCTATACGGTCTCACTCTCATGATGCGGGTATCAAACGAATTGGTTGCATTGACCGGCGCAAGATACACGTCGGTCATGCGCAGATTGTGAGTGCCGTAATCACGGTACAGGATTTCCGGAATATAGTTATTGGTTTTATCGACATGAATCTTAAATCGGACATAATCGCTGTCATCGCCGGTCGAGAATGTGAGGAACATACCGAATTTATCGTTATCTTTATGTCCCTGATAGACAATCGGCAGGGTCTGAGTGGGATCGCTTTGTTCTACAAATGCCCATGGGTCACCGGATGTGACCTTACTGTAATCATCGATTTGATCCAGTGTGTACGATGTTTCTGCTGCTCCTGCAATTGCAGCTTTACCAACGTTGGAGAACGCATAAAGCAGTGCGCCGGTGGATGCGGAAGTGACCTGCTCTTTTCCACCCACTGTTACGGAAATAACGGTACTGCCTTTGTCGTCATGATCGCCTGTGAGCCAGCCATCTTGGTTTGCACTGACAACCGCACCGTCACGAGCAGCTTTCCATGTCGCAAACTGATCCGCATTTTTCGGAAAAACTTTCAAACCAACCTGGTAGTAGTCAATGGTATTTGCCGGGATTTTCGGGCAGGTGTTGGTGAGGATAATTTCACCGACTGCGGTGGAGTTGTTGTATGCACCCTGATACAAAAGTGCTATGTGATGGAGATAAACGTAAGTTCCGTCTGTGGAAGTGGAGTTGATGGTGACATAGTATTCACCTTTTCGGAGAGAAACAGAATTGCCCGCAGTCGAAATCAATTTGTCGCCATCGTTTCGGGACAGTGCCAAGGCTTTACATTCGCTCGGAACTAAGGTATCCTTGTACTTTACAGGATAGATATAAACATCTGCGGTTTTTGAACCGGAACCGGAGAGATAGGAAACCTCCGGAATGTAATTACCATCGTTTTCAACATTGATTTTGAAAGTAACTGCGTTGTTTGTGGTAGAGTACCAAAGAAATGCACCGTATTTGGAGTTTACCGGAGCGGTATGATTGCTGGTATAGGCAGTTACGTCACGGTTCGCAACGTCTTTGGTGTAACACCATTGGTCGAACGTGGAATACGCATAAGTGTCTACAAATTGCTCGTGAATTTTCAAAACAGTGGTGCTTCCGAAGTTTGCTTCCATATACTTCTTTGCATCTTCGTTGATCGCATAGAGCATAGACTTGCTGTCACCGACTGCGACCGAAACAGTCTCAACACGACCGCCAAGTTGACTGGTACCGGTGATCAGTGCAGTACCATTGCCAATTGCCGTGACAAGACCGGCTTCGTCAACTGTTGCAACATTGGTGTTGGAGGAAGCCCAGGTAAGCGTTTGGTTTGTATAGCCTTCTACCTTGTTTTGCGGCCAAACTTTGGAAGTCAGCTGAACGGTTTCGCCAACTGCAAGAACGTTGTGGTTCTCTCTTCCAATTGCAACTTTATATGCCGTGACCGGAGTTGCTTCCGCAGTCTTGGTCAGCGTCAGGGTTTTGAGCGGGAAATAACGTGCCGGGGAGGTGGGCTTGACATAGTCTGTTGCGGTTTCAAAGGTAATATAATAATCACCCTTGGGAATGCTGACCCCGGTAACCGAATGGGTAGCATCGGTAAAACTTCCTTTTGTGGGAGTAATTGTGGTCAAGAGACACTTTGCATTGGTGGGGGCGGCTCCACCACTCGATGAGGTGAGGTAAACATTCACATCACGGGCATCGGCATAGTCTACATAGGCAATGTCAAACGTATATGTGCCGTCCTCCGGGACACGAATCTCAAAGGTAGCAGTTGCCCCTTTTGCATCTCCGTTAAACAGGAAAATACCGTAATCTGTAAGACCGTCTTTGTGATTGTGACCGTAGTGAATTACTTGCGATGCGGTGGTAAGAGATCTTACAAAACGCCACAAAGACACGTACTCAGGCGTGGACCCTGAATAATACTGAAGTATTTCAAAGTTGTGGTTGCTGCCTGTGAAATTGATTTGCGGGTAGGACAGGGTCCCTGCATCATCCGTTGTCGGGTTGTTTGCCGAGTGGATGCGCACACCTTCGGCAAATGCGTAGACATACGAGTCGCCTGTTGCCGCATTTGCGGAAAACACCTCTGTGGGCAAAAATGTAACCAGCATGCAAACTGCAAGCAGAAGTGAAGTAAGTCTTCGAATTGTGTTCATATCATCATTCCTCTCAATATGTTGTGTTTTGGCAATAAAATACAAAAATAGATATTAAAATAATATCACAAAAAATGCAAGAAGTAAATACTTACCAATACTTTTTACACTGAAAAAATGAGAAAATAAAAAGGCAGAGTCGTTTGACTCTGCCTTTTTTTGATGAATTTGTTATGCCCACGGATCGATGATATCGTTATCACCGAAAGAAGCGGTCATGACATCGTCTGTCAAGAAACGCTCGACGATCAGTTCAGGGGATTCATAAATTTCTTTCATAGAAAGGCTCCTTTCTTATGCCTCAGCATTCTCGACAACGTCAACGATTGCCTGGAACACTGCTTTGTCGGATTCGGATGCAGTTTCATCTGCAAGACCTCTGACTGCAACTTCGTAGATGGAGCGGGAGACCGTGTTTCCATATGCAACACGGGTCATGCCGGATGCATCTTCGTAGATGACATATGCACGTGCAGTGTATGCACGGGAGTAGTTCTTTGCTGCAATATTGGTGATAACTGCGGTATAGGAAACACTGGTGTCATCTTCTGCATAGAGGACATTTGCCGGAACCTTTGCAACTTTGTGACCGTTGTTTTCATAGCCGATCACAAGATCGTTTGCATCGGAGAGATCTGCGCTCGGGAGCAAGATGGTACCGTACTCGACAACCTTTGCAAAATCATCGCTCTTTTCGATCGAGGAGATGAAACGGAGACCCTGAGTACCCTTGGTACGGATCTGTGCGCCGTTGACAGAAGTCGGGTTCAACTCGGTGCTGTCTGCAGCAAGATCTCCGGTCTTGTAAAGTGAGAGACCAAAGATGCCGATGAGGTGGGTATCGTCACGAGTAGAAACAAAGGTGACATAGTATTCACCTGCTTGCATCTCCATCTCAGAAGTCATGTCGGAGAGAGCGATGCGAGCGGAGGGATCCGAACTCTTAAAGGAGAGGACCTTGTATTCTGCTGCAACAGGATTTGCTGCGATTGCAGGTGCGATGTACAAATCAAAGTCGTTTGACCCAACCCAGTCGGAGAACTTCAGCATGCCGGTGTACTTGCCGTCTGCCGCAACATTGATCTTCACACGGCTCCAGCCTGCAACACCCGGATCAACATACAATGCAAAGACACCGAAACCGCTGTTGGAGGAAGCTGTGTAATTGAAGTACGGCTTTACACCGGTTGCAGCCATGTTGGAGTCGTCGTACATCCACGGGGAAGAACCCGCTTCAACGGACGGAGCATAACTGTTTGCAAACTCGGTCAAGTCAACGTCGATTTCCTTATTGCCGTTGGATTCAAAGATTGCCTTAAGCGGATTGTAGAAGTCGTAGACATAGCTTGCGGACGGAGCGTTCACCCAAACCTTAAAGGAATCGGTTGCGCCTTCGCCGTCGTTTGCAGTTGCGGTGATGGTTGCAACACCGGACTTGACGGCGGTGATGGTGTTGCCGGAAACGGTAACCGCATCGCTGTCGGAGGAGAGGGTGTAGGTCAAATCATCAGCGGTTGCCGGAAGCATAGTTGCAGTGATGTCAAGGGTGTCGCCTGCGTTCATCAGAATTGTGCCGTACTGGCTCAATGCAATGGACTCAACCGGGATAACCTGCTCGGCATCGGAGAGCTTCAAGCCCTTGATAAAGTAACCTTTTGCGTTCGGGGAGCGATAGATAATCTGGTATTCGCCCGGCTCTTCAATGGTGACTTCGCCGAGAATTTCTTCCACTTCATAGTTGGAAGATGCCTTGTGGTTTGTGGTCGCAAGCTGATACTTGCTTGCAAACGGATCAACCGCATCCTTCGGAGCAAAGAATGCTTCCAGATTGTCACCTGCTGTCCAAACACTGTGGATAGAGGAGACCGTGTAGGTGCCTGCTGCCGGAACAAAGAGGTCCATTGCGGCATAACCACCGGTCGATGCTGCGAAGTATGCGCCCAAGCTCTTTGCAGAGGAGGACCAAACCCATTCACGGGTAGTGTTCAAAGTCATACCGGTTTTCCAACCGAAAGACTTGGTGTTACCGATGCAGTTCGGATCACCGCTGGTGGTAAGTTCATAGTCGTTTGCGGTGTTTTTAAACCAGGTGGAATCACTTTCGCCGGTGCCGAAATCAGCAAACTTCATGTAGTTATAGTAGAAGTTCTTCGGACCGACATAAACCAACATGGAATCGGTTGCATTGGGGTCTGCATTGGAAGTTGCGGTGACGATTGCTGTGCCTTCTTCCATTGCCATGATCATGTCATCCAAAACCAAAACAACGTCTTCGTTGGAAGAAGTATAGGTAACAGACGGGTCTTCGAGGTCTGTGGGCAG
The DNA here is from genome assembly GCA_017421025.1 of Oscillospiraceae bacterium. Lineage (GTDB taxonomy): Bacteria > Bacillota > Clostridia > Oscillospirales > JAAYXM01 > SIG510. Next base: position 5,563 of record JAFQME010000003.1, on the reverse strand, counting down.
TACTTCTGCCATCAGAACATCTGCGTCGCCCGGCTGCATTGCCATCATGTAGTTCGGGAAGTTGAGGGTGACTGCGGTCTCATCTTTGAGTTTGAATGCAGTCCAGCCCATGAGAACCATCTTGTGATCCGGATAATCGGACGGGTGGGTGACGCCGATGATGTATTCACCTGCGGTCAATTCAACCGGCTCAAGAGTTGCTTCGTGACCTGCGGTTGCGTTCTGACCTGCGACGCCTGCGAAGGAAACGTCGCCGATGAAGTATTCTTCAGCCCAAGGATTTTCTGCATCGATCGGTGCAAGGTAATAGGCGCCGATGCCGTAGCCAGAACCCTTGATGTGAACAACGGTCGGAGTGTAGGTGCCGTCGGCCGGGACTTTAATCTTAATGGCGAAGTTGCCTTCGCCGCCATTGCCCCAAACCGAGTATGAGGAAGCAATGCTCGAAACTACGGTGTCGTATTTCCATGCACCATCCATGGAGTAGAATGCCCACGGATCGGTTGCCGCAGCGTTGTAAGCGGTGAGCTCGTCTGCATGACCGGCAAAGGTGTTGCCGTAGGTGATGTCTTCAAACGGAACCCATGCAGAAGCAGATTTGCCTGCCTTGGAGAAAGTGTAAGTCAAATCCTTGGAAGCGGTAACAGTGACGTATGCAGTCGCACTGTCGCCTGCAGCAGAGGTTGCAGTGATGGTGGTGCTGCCTGCACTCACAGCAGTAACGGTGCCGTCTTCGTCTACAATTGCGATTTCTTCGTTGTTGGAAGTGTAGGTGATGGTCTTGTCGTCAGCACTTTCCGGTGCGGTTGCGACCAAAGTCTGAGTCTCGCCCGGAGCGAGGAAGACGGTATCATCCTTAAGGGAGGTGACATCGGTGTTGGTCAAATCAAAGGAAGTCCAGATCATGAGGTTGGTACCGGTGGTGCCGGAAGCATATGCAACGTCGTTTTTCGCAGTGACGATATATTCGCCCGCAGTCAAATCGAGAGCAGAGAAAGTGTCGACGTTGTTCGCACCGGAACCATTGAGGTTCACATTGCCGAGGAAGTATTCGCTTGAGGTCGGGTCTGCTGCATTTACCGGAGCAAGGTAGAAATCAGCATAACCATAGCTGTTGCCCTTGAAAGACTTAATACTCGGAACGAAGTTACCGTCGATCGGGAGCTTGATGCGGATGGAGAAAGAGCCTGCGGAGTTAGATCCGCCTGAGGGCTTACCCCAAATACCGTAGCCGCGGCCCCACTTCTCGCCGTATGCGGCACTTGCCGAATGGATCAGCTGATAGGACCAGTTTTCCAACTCGTTGAAGCACCACGGATCGCTCGGAATCTCGGAGTAAGAACCGATTTCATCCGGATGTCCGGTCTGGGTGTGACCGTAAGTCACATCCTCAAGCGGATACCAGTCGGTAGTGACGTAGGTGCCGGATTTGCCGATGTAAGCCTTGTCGAAACGATAAGAAAAATGGATGTCGGAATCAACCGCAACATACGCATTTGCGGTGCCGGCATCGCCGGTTGCAGTAATGATTGCGGTACCTGCACCAACAGCGGTGACAGTACCTTCTTCGTCGACAATCGCAACGTCCTCGTTGTTGGTCGACCATTCGGTCACAGTGGAATCAGCAAGCAGGGTCTGAGTAGCCCCGGGTGCGAGATACACAGCATCGGTATCAAGCGTGATGCCTGCTGCACTTGCGAGCATCCCGGTCGGCAGGAAACTGACCAGCATACAAATTGCAAGCAGAATGGATACGGTTTTCTTTTGCATGTTTTTGCCTCCTTATTCAATTAATTCACATGGTTGCGAAATCGGGTAATATTTCTCCGGCGTATACAGAGAAATATTACAATTGTATTACATAATTTAATGATAACATTCTTTGTTTCTTCCGTAAAGACCATTATGTTGGGTGAAATAAGTGCCTTTTTGTTGGATTTTAAGAGAGATTGACTTGCAACGAAAAAAGGAATACAATACAAGCAGAAAGGAGTAGGATTATGGGAATTGAAGAAAAACGGAAGTTTATCATCAATATTCTTTTTTATGCCATCATTGCAGGAATTGCGCTGCTTGCGGTGCGTTATGTCTATCCGTTGATATCACCGTTTCTGCTTGGCTTTTTTATTGCGTTTATTCTGCGCCGTCCCATTGCTTTTTTGACTGAGAAACTCAAAATTCGCCGTGGAATTGTAGCGGTTGTGTTTACTGCTTTGATTTATGCTACAGTCGGAACTTTGATTGTTCTGCTTGGGATTCGAATTGTACTCTCACTCAAGGATGTTTTTTGGGAATTGCCCAATGTCTATCGCAGTGAAGTCGAACCGCTTTTGCGGGGCGTTCTTGCGTGGCTGGACGATACTGCAATTCAGTTGGATCCGTCGCTTCATTCCGCACTGTCAGACAGTATCACCCAAATCATTGATGCAATCGGGAATCTGGTTAGCTCACTCTCTCTGCGAGTGGTCAGTACCGCTACCGAGTATTTAAGCTCGGTTACCGGTACGGTCGTACGTGTGGTATTAACCGTGGTTGCGAGCTTTTTCTTTGCAGCAGACTATCCACGTGTGATAAATGCCATGGTGCGTGTGTTGCCGAAAAAAGCAGTCAGCCTTTTGATGGACGTTAAGCACTATCTGAGCGGCACCTTGTTCCGGATCCTCCGTTCATACTTTTTTATCATGTGTATTACTTATGTAGAAGTGTGTATCGGCCTTGCGATTCTGGGAATTAAGCGATTCTGGCTATTTGCAATCTTTATTGCACTCTTGGATGTTCTCCCTGTTTTGGGCACCGGTACCGTGTTGATCCCGTGGGCAGTCATCTTGTTCGCAAAAGGAAGAATCGGAATTGCAGTTGGCATGCTGGTCCTGTATGCAGCTGTCTTTGTCATCCGTCAGGCGATTGAACCGAGAATCGTGGGTCAGCAAGTGGGTTTACACCCGATTGTGATTTTGGTAAGTATGTTTGCGGGTGTGCAGATCTTCGGCGGTCTCGGGATCTTTGGACTTCCGGTCTTGGTTGCGCTTCTCTACCATTTGTATACGGAAGGGAAACTTCCGTGGAAACCAAAAGAAAAACTCTCCTAAAGGCGTCTTTACTTCGGGAGAAATCGGTTTTGCCCCGCGCTTTTCCACAAATACTGCATCAAAAAGCACCGATATCCGACAGGATATTCGGTGCTTTTTTCTTTGTCGTTCTGTTTCGAAACTGTAAAGCATTGAAAATCCGCTTTTCGACGAATCATCCCTATATGAAGCCACCTAATCAGGGAGTTTTTTTGCGTTCCCAACCGGGAAGCGGCAAACGCTGCATCGCACCGAAAATCCGTTCCCGATAACCCGGATAGCGTTCGTTCATTTCCCGCAGCAGGTTTTTGATCTCCTCCCGTTTGGTGTTCCCATCTGCGGGACAGCGACTCTCTAAAACCGGAAAGTTCAGTCGTCGTGCAACACCCCGAATGAGCGACTCGCCTACATATAATAATGGGCGGATTTGCGTGAGACCCGAACGGTCAAGATAAGTCACCGGGAAAAAGCAGGAAATGCGACCCTCAAACACCTGCGACATCATAAATGTTTCTACTGCATCGTCCCAATGATGTCCCAGTGCGACTTTGTTACACCCTCGCTCAAGTGCGGCATCGTGCAGCATGCCACGGCGCATCTTGGCACAAAGGGAACAAGGGTTGGATTCTTTCCGTTCCTCAAATATAATTTGGTACAGTTCACTGGGCACCACCGTATAGGGAATGCCAAAGCGGTGTGTGAATTCCCGAATTCCACTGTAATCCGCACCGAGTCCCATATCCACTGTGATCGCCTCAAGATGATAGGGAACAGGATAAAACCTGCGCAGCTCTGCCAGTGCAGCGAGCAGAAGCAGGGAATCTTTGCCGCCTGAGATTCCGACTGCGATTCGGTCTCCCGGTGCAATCATGTCGTATTCTTGCACGCATTTGCGTGTTAAACTCAAGATTCTTTGCATGGAAAGCGCCCTTTCTGAGAAAAATTTTAATTTTGAAATTGAGCATTCGAGAGAATGGAAGAGAAAAACGGAGAAAAACGGAGAAAGAAAAATGCTAACTTAAAATATTTGAAAAAACCGTTGACAAGGAAAAATAAAGTATGTATAATAAACGATGTTCGCAAACGGTATTATACACTAAGTCATAAGAAAAGGGAATCTTTTCCATTAAAAAACTTCCTTTTTCCTATGATTTAGAAAGTCCGTCTGTGGATAAAAAACATTAAACGGAGGTTATCAGATGTCTACTTTTATGGCAAACGCAAGCACCGTCGAGCGTAAATGGTATATTCTCGACGCTGCAAACAAGTCGCTTGGTCATACTGCAGCTCTGGCAGCAGCATTGCTTCGCGGCAAGCATAAAACCTATTACACCCCGCATGTTGATTGTGGCGATTTCGTCATCATTGTCAACGCTGAAAAGGCAATCCTGACCGGCAACAAGCTGACTCAGAAGTACTATCGTACTCACTCTGGTTATGCTGGCGGCCTGAAGGAAACCCAGTACCGCATCCTCATGGCTGAGAAGCCGGAGCTTGCAATGGAACTGGCTGTTAAGGGCATGATTCCGAGAAACTCTCTGGGCCGCAGTGCTCTGGGTCGTCTGAAAGTTTATGCAGGCGAGCAGCACGGTCATGATGCTCAGAAGCCGGTCGCTTATGCGGCTGAATAAACCGAGGAGGGAATAGAGAATGTATCAGTCTAAAAAGCCGTATTTCTATGGCACAGGTAGAAGAAAATCCTCGGTCGCAAGAGTTCACATTTTCCCCGAGGGTTCCGGTAAAATCACCATCAACAACCGTACCATCGACAATTACTTCGGTCTCGATACTCTGAAGTTCATCGTTCGTCAGCCGCTGGTTCTGACCGAGACTTTGGAAAAGGTCGACATCGTTGCAACCGTCCAGGGTGGCGGTTTCACCGGTCAGGCAGGTGCAATCCGTCATGGTATTGCTCGTGCATTGCTCAAAGTTAACGAAGAATATCGTTCCGAGCTCAAGAAGGCTGGCTTCCTGACTCGTGACCCGAGAATGAAAGAGCGTAAAAAGTACGGTCTCAAAGCCGCACGTCGTGCTCCGCAGTTCTCCAAGCGTTAATCGAAGATTACTGCTTATCAAAAGCACCATGCCTTTGCATGGTGCTTTTTGTTTCAGACGTGCGGCTTTGTGTGTCATCCCCGAACGGTTGCCGACTTGTCGGCGAGCGAGTGGGGACATCAGACGAAGTCGGCGAAGCGACTTCGCACGTCGTGCTCCGCAGTTCTCCAATGAGTATAAGGAAAAGATGACTGAAAGTATTGAAAAAGACCTCATTTAAGCGGTAGAACGGCACGAAAACTAATTTTGTGCCGTTTTCTTTATTTATTCACAGCTTTGTGATATAATGATATCAGTTCGATAAACTTGAATTTGTAGGTGTGAATGATGAAAACTTTATATCTGATTGGTGGCACTATGGGAGTTGGGAAAACAACTGTGTGCCAACTGCTCAAACAGGATTTACCGAATAGCGTATTTCTTGACGGAGATTGGTGTTG
>JAFQME010000023.1 GCA_017421025.1 Oscillospiraceae bacterium | reverse complement strand
TTATTAAAACCTTTGGTTTTAGTGGTATTTTATTCGCCAACAAACTGCCGAAGGCAATGCCACTGCGAAGCAATATCACTTGCCGCAAGGCGAATAAAACTGCGGAGTGTCCTTAAGAACACTCCGCATACGGCTCAGGAGTTTTTTTATAGGATTACGGGAAGTGCGCTTTCGGCGGACTTGATTTCCAACATGGCAAGACGGGTGGAATTGAGCACATCATCCGGAGAAAACGGAGCGGATGCACGGTTTGTCACAGTGTCCAAAAACGCCTGCATCTCTCGCATGAAATAATCGCCGCTTGGGATTTCAGGGGTAAGGACTTTGTCGTCTTGGTAAACTGTGAGAACTCCGTTCTTTGCATCTAAAACCGCATGCTCACAGCAAAGAAGTGCTCGGCTTTCAAACGGGAATGTCTGAGTGAGCGACCAATCTGCAGCCGATGTAACCAGGAGATTCTCATAACGGTATTGGGTAAAGATACTCTCGGACTCTACCTTGGCTTTGGTCATTGCCGAGGTGAGCGAATGTGGCATTCCAAACATCCAGTTAATCAAATCGGTGTCGTGAATGTGCATATCAAAAATACAACCGCCGCTTTGTGCAGGGTCCAGAATCCAATTGTTTTTGGTCCAAAGCGGAGTTTGGGAATAACGGTGAAACTCGGCACGATAGCACCGACCGTAGGTTTCTTCTGCAACACAGTTCTTTAGATACTGCATGGTTGGGTCAAACCGCAGACACTGTCCGATCAAGAGATGTGCACAGCTTTTCTTTGCAGCATCTGCCATAGAAGCACAATCCTCAAGTGTGAGTGCCATGGGCTTTTCCGAAAATACGTGAATTCCACGGGAAAGCGCATAAATTGCCGCCTCTGCGTGCAGATATGTGGGAAGTGTTGAAATCACAAAGTCCGGCGCTACCTCATCAATCAGCGTTTTATAATCGGTATAAATTGCGATCGAAGAAAAATCCAAACCGGAGATATCCACATCACCTAAATTCAAACTCACGTTTTGACGGACACGGCTTGGGTCGGTTGCACATACTGCGGCGAGTGTGAGGTCATACTCTTTTTTGAGCAACTCCAAATTCACAGTGTGGAGTTTTCCAAGACCACCAAAACCTAAGATTGCATACCGCATCAAATCCCGCCTTTCGTAAACTGTTTTAAGAATTCTACCGAGCGGTCCAGACCTTCCCGGGTCAGGTTGTTGGAGTTATCCTCTAACACCATGGTGATTTCCGGTTTCTCACGTGCGGCACGTTCCAAAATCTCAAAGAGAGGAATGAAACCCTCGCCAAGGGTGACTCCGTTGATCATGGGAAGTCCGTCACGCTTCAGCCATCCGCCCTCGTCATAAATCCAATCCTTGCAGTGAATCTGCACGATACGGTCTCCCAAAATCTCATATGCCTGACGTGCATCTTCGTGAACACAGTGGAAATTACCGGTATCCAGCACAAATCCAAGCTCAGGGACTTGGTCAAACAGATAGCGCAGGTCGGAAATACGGGAGTCTGCACGGGTGGGCAGAGAATAGTTTTCAACCGTGATGCGAATGTTGCTGCCACGTGCGTATTCAATGATACGGTTGTAGGCGGAAACCATATGCTCCCGCATCTGATGAAGTTCCTCTGCATTCTTTGCTGCTTCCACTGCAGGTGCAATCATGACGAGTGGAAGGGCACGGTTTGCTGCCTGGTCAATCTGCTTTTTTAACAAGTCAAATTGCTGCGAGCGTACCGCTTCGTCAAACGATGCAATATTGCAGGTGGAAACAAAACCGTCGAGGTCCAGTTCTGCCTCTTGCAAATAATCGCAATAACGGTCAAAAGGAATCTCTTTCAATTCAGATTGCAGAAACACGCCGCCCGTAACACCGAGATTGTGGTAATGGCGTAATGCAAGAGAAAAATCAGGTGGAATCATGTTTCGGGCATGACAAGTGTACATAGAAAGCTTCATGCGATCACCTCATCAAATCACGCAGATATGAAATGGTTTTGATTACATCTGTCATTTGCTCATCGCCGTCAATTTCACGCTCGATATAAAGATCGCCTGTGTATCCTTGTGCCAATAACTTGGGCAAAAAGACCGGGAAGTTGACACTCCCTTCGCCTACTACACGCTCTTCGCCGAGATTGCGGAAGTCGCCACACGGATAGGTTCCGTCTTTGATATGAACGCCACGGATGCGGTCACCGTAAATGTCAATGGCATCCACCGGGTTTGCACGTCCGTAAAGAATCAGGTTTGCCGGGTCGAGATTGACCCCAAGATTCTTTTTGCCGGTATCGTGGATTACACGCATTAAAGTGACCGGAGTTTCTTGGCCGGTTTCAAAATTAAAGGATAAGTCACGCTCTGCACAGTAGTCGGCGAGGTCTGCGATGGTTTCGACCAATTCCTGATATCCGTCGTAGCAAGGCTGTTCAGGAATGAAGCCCACATGGGTGGCAAGGTCATGCACTCCGAGTTTGTATGCCAAATCTGCGCTTTTTTTGAGTTCGGCAACTCGCTGTACACGATATTGAGCGGGAACAAGTCCGAGTGTGGAGGGGCCTTTCCAAAAATCCCAAACCGCAGGCTCGCTCCAACCACCCCAAACAGAGGTGATACGTGCACGACCGTTCAGATAACGTTTCATTTCGTCGATGTGTGCATCGTCCATGTATTGTGCCGCACGGGGCCAAACCGAAAGCTGAATGGTTTCAACACCGGCGTTCAACATTTGATCCAGTCTTTTTGTTTCTGAATCACGAAAAAAAGAATCTAATGATCGAATCATGCCAATTTTATTTTGATATGCCATATTACCACGCCTTTCTTGGTTTCTTTAAACTAAGTTTACAAAATATTGTGGTGTTTTTCAATGGTGTTATGTTATAATTATATGGCATCATGTTGTATTTTAAAGGAGGAGTACATATGGTTCGAAGCGGAGGGCGGAATCTGCATATCATTGGAGGACATATGAGCGGCCCGTTTCTTGGTGATGCTTACGACATCGAATACTGCCGACGAGGCGGATATACCGTGTTTTTGGACGGAGTTCCGTATCCGATTGTTGAAGGCGATCTCTATGTGATTTTTCCTCATGTGGAAGCACGGCGAAGTTTTACCGCACCTGTTACTGCGACTTCCTATATTACCCTGGATGCCGGTGGAGAGATTTTAAAAGAACTCGGCTTTTCCGAGGAAAACCCGATCTTTCCGCATAAGATTCCACCGCAAGGCGCAGAGGCATTTGAAGCAATCGTGGATGCATTGGACATCTGCGGAGTCTATTCGGTGGAGCGGGAAGGACATCCGTGGTTTGATTATCTGAAGAATCCACGGGAGGAATCGCCTGCGGTGACCGTACTGCGCCGCAATGCTGCTTTCTTTGCACTTGCGGCGGAATTGATGCAGGTTCGTGGAGAAACACAAAAGCACTCAGTGCAAGACGACTATGTAGAACGTGCGCTTCGGTTTCTCAATGCGAACTTCCGTCGTGAAATGAAAGTCGGGGAGATTGCGGAACAGATCGGGATTGACCGCAGTTATCTCTTTAAACTCTTTCGGGAACAGGTGGGTGTTTCTCTGCAACAGTATCTCATCGGTCTGAGGATGGATGCCGCAAAAACCATGCTTGCGGAAACTGCATCTGCAATTGGGACGGTTGCTGCGTCGGTTGGATATGAACCACTTCATTTTTCGAAAATGTTCAAGCGATATTTCGGAGTTTCGCCGCAGGAATTCCGAAAAAGAAATTGACGGAAAAGGTTGTGCTTGATATACTAAAATTACCTTGAAAAGGAAGGTGGAAGAGAATGAAAATCGGATCGATTTTGAATGAAAAATGTAATATCAACTACTACCGTATGGGAACCAATCTTCCGTTGTGTGCGACAGACGGTGTTTTTGCTTGGAATTCTTTTTTGCTCTCGGGAATTGATATAGAGATCAAACTGGATCGGAAGTATTTTGCAGACACGGTGTTTTTCACCCTTGCCGGGGCTGCGGCAAGAGTCGATGTGCTGTATTTTGACGGCGAAGAATATGTGCTCGGCGGACGTCTTTCGGGCGAAGTGAACTATTCCGGTGCGATTTCTGTTCCGGTTTCTGTTCCGACCGATGCCCTCATTGTACGCTTATACGGATGTCTTGAGGATATCAAAGTAGAGGATCTTTCTGTGACAGGCGGTGAGTTTTCGAATGCGGTGTATCCCATTCCGAAAAACCGTACAGATTTGGGCGGAGATGCGCTGCTTTCCGAGTATATCTGCGTGACCGACGGCAGTGCAGATGCGTGTTTCGCAAAAGAGTATTATGAAGACCTCATCGAAACCACACTTTCGGGTGAGAGAAAAATTGAGTTTTTGACCGACACCTCTTTGGGTGAGGAGGAATATCGGATTCTTTCCAATGCTGAGGGGTGCCGTGTTTTTGCATCTTCACGTCGTGGTTTTTGCTATGCGGCGGCGACTTTGGCGCAACTGTCCTGTGATGGGAGATTGCTCTTTGCCGAGATTTGCGATGAACCTATGTGCACGCTGCGCGGTTACCATATGGGGATTCCGGCGAGAAACAAATTCCCGCTTACCAAGCGGCTCATCAAGTACCTGCTGGTGCCGATGAAGTATAATATGATTATCTTTGAAATTGCGGGAGCGATGCGGTATCATCGCCATCCGGAGCTCAATGAGATGTGGGAAACCATCAAACAGAAAACCGCATCGGGCGAATGGCCGAATTTTCCGCACCATATTGTGATGTGCGGAAACGGGGATACTCTCGAGCAAGAAGAAGTACGGGAGCTGATCGCATTTGCGGAGAGTTATGGGCTGGAGGTTGTACCTGAGGTGCAGTCGCTCAGCCACGTGCAGTACCTCACCAAGGCACATCCCGAGATCGCAGAGATTGCCGAGGAAAAGGTGCAGGCGGAAACCGTGCAGGATTTGCGTCTTGCAGATATTCCGACCAATGATTTTTATCCGGATTCTTACTGCCCGTCCAACGAAAAGAGTTATGAACTCCTCTTTGACGTGCTTGACGAGGTGATTGAGGTCTTCCGCCCGAAACGCTTTGTTCATATGGGGCATGATGAACTGTATACTCACAATGTTTGCCCGATTTGTAAGAAGAAAACTGTGGCAGAGATTTTTGCTTCCGATGTCAATCGCATCCATGAGCACCTCAAAGGCAAGGGGCTGCGTATGATGATTTGGGGCGATATGCTCAATACCGTGAATGCCTATGCGGCACCGGATGCCATTGATGCGATCCCAAAAGATATTTTGCTGCTTGATTTCATCTGGTATTTCGACATGGAACACGACACCGAAGACCGTCTGTTGGAACACGGCTTTGAAGTGGCGGTCGGAAACCTTTATTCCAGCCATTTCCCACGCTTTGAATCCCGGATTCGCAAAGCAGGGGTGTTGGGAGGCCAGGTTTCCACATGGGTGGAAACGGATGAGAAATCCTTGTCTTTGGAAGGAAAGTTCTTTGATGCGCTTTTTACCGCAAATCTTTTGTGGTCAGAAACTTACGACAGCCGTGCTTTTGCGACTTATGCAGAGTATTTGACCCACATCATTCCACAGATTCGTTCCAGAGTCTTCTACCCAAACGGTGCACCGTCGTGCCATGGAACACACTTGCCGCTTGCATTTAAAGAAAGTCTCCCGAAATCGGTCAAAGCTATGGTGCCGCAGGGGAATGTCACACTTGCGGGAGTTACGTTTGACGTTTCCGGTGCTAGAGATTTTGTAACGATTGCAGCAGGATGCAAGGCAAAGAGTCTGGTGCTGCTTGCTGCAGCGGCAAATCCGGTCATGCGTGTGGCTTGGGGAGATATGCTGGAACTTGCACGTGTAACAGTTCGTTATACCGATGGTACTGCAGAAGAAATTCCGCTGGAATATGGTTATAACATCTATGATATCCATACCCGTTACGGACTGCCCCTCGCAGGTGGCTATTATCGCCATGAGGGATTTTCGGGGACCTTTGCTGTGGATGCGGCATACTCCGGGAAAGCACCTGACGGAAGTGATGTTTCTTTGCGTTCTTTTGAATGGGAAAACCCGTATCCGGAAAAAGAAATTGCAGAAATTTCCCTCTCCAAGAATGCCGATGCACATGCATCCACGTATCTCTTTGCAGTCACTGCAGTGGTGTAATTTTCCGCTTGACAGGCAAAGAAGTTGGTGTTACAATAAGAAAAAATACAGAAACCGTTGATGCGGAGATAACGGCGATGATGCCTTTTCAGAGAGCCCGTGGTGCTGGAAGTCGGGTAAGAAACAAATCGTCAAATGGACCGCGGAGGGCGCAGTCAAAGGTGAGTTTTTGCCGAGTATTCTGCGACGTGTCGGCACACGTTAGTTGTCACGGGTATGGTAGTACCCGAAAAAGTGCATGGATGCTCCATGAATCAAGGTGGCACCGCGGATAAAGTTTTTATTCGTCCTTGGCAGATCTTCTGCCAAGGACGTTTTTCATTTTTTGAAATGGAGGGTATTATTTATGAGCCAGAATGTTGATTTTGCAACCTATTTCCAAAACTATCCCAATGAAGCAGGCTACTTCGGTAAATACGGCGGAATGTTTATCGATGAGAAACTCAAAGCCGCAATGGCTGAAATTACTGAGGCGTACTATTCCATCTGCCAGTCCCGTAAATTTATTGCGGAACTTCGCCGCATCCGCAAGGAATTCCAGGGCAGACCCACCCCGGTTACACATCTTGAACGCCTGTCGGATGCACTGGGTGGAAAAGTCCAGCTTTATGCAAAACGTGAGGACTTAAACCACTCAGGTGCCCACAAACTCAACCATTGCATGGGTGAGGCACTGCTTGCCAAGTATATGGGCAAGAAAAAAGTCATTGCGGAGACCGGCGCAGGTCAGCACGGTGTGGCACTCGCTACCGCTGCGGCATATTTTGGTCTTGAATGTGATATTTACATGGGTGCGGTTGATATCAAAAAGCAGGCGCCCAATGTTGCACGAATGAAGATTTTGGGTGCAAATGTTGTGGAAGTCACCCACGGTTTACAGACCCTGAAAGAAGCGGTGGATGCTGCGTTTGACGCATATAGCCGTGAGTATAACGATGCGATTTATTGCATCGGTTCGGTTTTGGGCCCGCATCCGTTCCCCATGATGGTGCGTGATTTCCAAAGTGTTGTTGGCATTGAAGCACGTGACCAGTTTATGGAAATGACAGGTCATCTGCCCACTTCGATTGTTGCTTGCGTGGGTGGTGGCAGTAATGCGGCAGGCCTGTTTGCGGGCTTCTTGAATGATCCGGTTGAAATTTACGGTGTTGAGCCGCTCGGACGTGGTGAAAAACTCGGCGATCATGCAGCAAGTCTCAAGTATGGTACCGAAGGTATCATGCACGGCTTTAACAGCATCATGTTGAAAGACGAAAATGGTGAACCCGCTCCGGTTTACTCGGTTGCGAGCGGTTTGGATTATCCGTCCTCTGGTCCGGAACACGCATTCTTGCAGGAGTGCGGTCGTGTGAAATACGATGTGATTGATGACGAGGAAGCGATAGACGCATTCTTCCGTCTCTCTCGATTGGAAGGTATCATCCCTGCGATTGAGTCCTCTCATGCGGTGGCTTACGGTATGAAGCTTGCACGTGAAATGGACCACGGGTCCATCCTCATCAACCTGTCCGGCCGTGGGGACAAAGATATGGACTTCATCATTGAAAAGTATGGAATTCGCTAAAGTTTGAGAGGACATTGACATGAAAAAACTCGGAAGAAGATTTCTGGCATTTTTTCTGATTTGCAATCTGCTGCTCTCGTTTGTTCCGGTGGGATTTGCCGGGGTGACAAGCGAGGATGTCGTTGTCAGTTTGCAAATCGGAAATCCAATGATGCAGGTAAATGGCACACAGACTGAAATTGATGCCGGAAGAGGGACATCGCCGGTGGTGATTGGCGGTCGTACTCTGGTCCCAATCCGTGCGATTGTGGAAGCTTTTGATGGAACTGTCGGTTGGGACGGTGCCACAAAGACCGTATCGCTCACGATGGATGAAACGGTCATCAAACTGGTTATCAACAGCCATACCGCATATTTGAATCACAAGGCAGAGACGCTTGATGTTGCACCGACGATTATCAACGGTCGCACCATGCTTCCGATTCGGTTTGTTGCAGAGGGCTTTCACCTTGGTGTTGCCTGGGATGGAAAAGCAAAAACCGTGTTTGTTCTTCAAAATGGGTTTGATGAGTCGGAATATGCCAGGTTGAAGCGTGTTCTCCCTGCATATTCAGGGACACCGTATGTAGAAATCAACGGAGATGTTCCGTATTTTAAGGATTATGAAATCATTAGCGGATCGTTTGAGTATTACAGCGATTTGGATTTGCTTGGACGTTGTGATGTTTGTATGGCATCGGTTGCGCCGGATCTCATGCCGACCGAGGAGCGGGAAAGTATCAGCTCGGTGACTCCGACCGGATGGAAGAATGCTTCCTATGAAATCGTGGAAGGGGATTACCTATATAACAGGTGTCATTTGATCGGATATCAGTTGACCGGTGAAAACGCAAACAAACAAAACCTCATTACCGGAACAAGATATTTGAATGTGGACGGCATGCTCCCATTTGAAAACATGGTTGCGGATTACGTCGAGAAAACCGGGAATCATGTGATGTATCGTGTTACTCCGGTCTTTTCCGGAAACAATCTGGTTGCAGATGGGGTTCTGATGGAGGCGTATTCGGTTGAGGACCAAGGTGCAGGAGTTTCGTTCTGCGTTTATTGCTACAACGTGCAACCGGAGATTCATATCAATTATTTGACGGGGGACAGTTGGTCTGATGATCAACCGAATGAGAACTCCAAACCCGTTGCTGCACAGAAAGTTTACCGTACTCCATCCGGGAAAAAGTATCATTTTGACCCGGAATGTGGCGGAAAGAACAGTTACGAGGTCACAATGGACGAAGCACTGAGTGCGGGGCTGACCGCTTGTGCAAAGTGTGTAAATTGAGAAAAATACTTGACAAGCAAAAAAAACGGTGTTATAATTCATTCCAATATCGAAAAAACGCAATGACGGGAACAAACGGATGTTGAGTCTGTTCAGAGAGCTGCCGGGTGGTGCAAGGCAGTCAGCAAGGCATTTGATTCCTCCTCCCTGAGCGGCCGCCCAAAAGGAACTTCCGAGTAGGCGCGGACGGAACCCACCGTTATGAGGGTGAGGGCATCATGTGTGCCCAATGAGGGTAAAATTTTTACCGAAAAAGAGTGGTACCACGAGGTTTATGCCGCGTCTCTTTGTTGAGACGCGGCTTTTCAATTTTTCCAAGGAGGATTTTTATGAAACTGTCATTTTCAACTGTCGCATGCCCGGATTATTCCTGGGACGAGATCTGCTCAATTGCAAAAGACTCTGGTTTTCATGGAATTGAATTACGTGGCTTGGGTCATCATGTAGACCCGCTTGCAGCAGCCCCTTTTACCGCTGCAAAGATCGGGACGACAAAAGCAGAACTTGCACGCAGAAAACTCGAGATCTGCTGTCTTGATTGCGGAACCGCAATCACTGCAGAGACCGCAGAAGAAGAGCTTTTGCGTTACATTGATTTGGCTCATGACCTTGGAACACCGTATATCCGTGTGCTGGGCGACCGTAACATCAAGCGAGGAGAGGACTTTGCTGATGATTTGGTTGTTGAGCCGATGAAGCGTTTGTGTGCTGTGGCGGAAGAAAAGGGTGTGATCCTGCTTTTGGAAACCAATGGTGTGTATGCGGATACCGCACGTCTTGCAGATGTTTTGGCACGCATCGGAAGCGATAGTGCTGCCGCATTATGGGATTGGAACCACACTTACCGTGACAATGACGAAAGCCCGGAAACCACGGTGAAAAACCTGGGTGCATTTATCAAGCATTGTCATGTTAAGGATTCCGTCATGGTTGATGGCAAGGTGGAATACCGCTTGGTCGGTGAGGGAGATTTACCCCCGATGGCGGAATATGTCAAAGCGCTCAACTCGGTCAATTACGAGGGATATCTCTCGCTCGAATGGCTCAAGCAGTATAAACCCGAGATCGAAGAGGCGGGCATTGTTTTGCCGCACTATATCCATTTTATGAGTCAGCATTTGGGAATTTCGGGTAATACCAAGCGTTTGCACAAAGACAGCCGAGAAAATGGCTATTATGTTTTTGAAAAAGAGCATCTGATTGATTACACATTCCCGCAAATCTTGGACCGTATGTGTGAAGAATTCCCGGATCAGTATGCGTTCCGTTATACCGAAGACGGCTACGATTACTGCAGAACTTATCCGGAATTCCGTGATGATGTGGACAATTTTGCCCGTGCACTCATCAGCATGGGTGTCAAGCAGGGAGACCACGTTGCGATTTGGGCAACCAATGTACCGCAGTGGTATATCACATTCTGGGCAACCGTGAAGATCGGTGCGGTTTTGGTCACTGTGAATACCGCATACAAGATTCATGAGGCAGAATATCTGCTTCGTCAATCGGATACTCATACCCTGGTCATGACAGATGGCTATAAGGATTCCGACTATGTCGGGATTATCAAAGAACTCATTCCGGAACTGGAAGAAAACGAAGAACTCAAACCCATTCACAGCAGAAAACTGCCGTTTTTACGCAATATCATCACGGTAGAGAGCAAGCAAAAGGGTTGCTGGACTTGGGAAGAGGCACTTTCGCAGGCGGAACGCACTCCGCTTGATGCGGTACACCGCCGTGCAGCAATGATCAATAAGCACGACGTTTGTAATATGCAGTATACCTCGGGTACCACCGGATTCCCGAAGGGCGTCATGCTCACGCATTACAATATTGTCAACAACGGTAAAGGCATCGGCGATCGTATGGATCTTTCCACTGCGGACCGTATGATGATTCAGGTCCCCATGTTCCATTGCTTCGGCATGGTGCTGGCAATGACCGCATCCATGACCCACGGTGTCACCATGTGTCCGATCACCGCTTTCTCCCCGAGAAAGGGACTTCACTGTATCAACCAGGAAAAAATCACCTGCTTCCACGGTGTTCCCACCATGTTCATCGCAATGCTGGGACACGAGAACTTCCCAAAGACCGATTTTTCCCATATGCGTACCGGCATCATGGCGGGCTCGCCCTGCCCGGTTAAGGTCATGGAAGAAGTGGTCGAAAAGATGCACATGAGCGAAATCACCATCGTGTATGGTCAGACCGAGGCATCTCCGGGATGCACACAAAGTTATACCACTGACTCTATCGAGACCCGTGTATCCACCGTCGGACGTGCATTCTACGGTGTAGAGTGTAAAATTGTGGATCCGGAAACCGGTGAGGATTGTCCGGATAATGTGGACGGTGAATTTGTAGCCCGTGGCTATAATATCATGAAAGGGTATTATAAAATGCCCGAGGCGACTGCGGCGGCAATCGACAAAGACGGTTGGCTTCATACGGGTGACTTGGCACGTCGTCTGCCCGACGGCAATTACAAGATTACCGGTCGAATTAAGGATATGATTATCCGTGGCGGTGAGAATATTTATCCCAAGGAAATTGAGGACTTTATTTACACCCATCCCAAGGTACAGGATGTCCAGGTCATCGGTGTGCCGGATAAGCAGTACGGCGAAGAGATTATGGCTGTTGTCATTGTCAAGCCGGGTGAGACACTGACTTCCGATGAGGTCAAGCAGTATGTCATGGATCACATGGCAAAGCATAAGACTCCGAGATATGTCACATTTGTGGATGAATTCCCCATGAATGCGGCAGGCAAGATTTTGAAATATAAAATGCGTGAGGACGCAAAAAAACTGCCGGAATTCATCGAAGCGGCAGGCATCGAAACCGCATAAGAAAAAAGGACTGATACGAAGGGTGGCTTCACATAGGGAGAAATCGGTTTTAATACGCCATTTTCCGAAACTACTGCATCAACAAAACTCGGTCATACGCCAGTATGACCGAGTTTTTGTTCTTTGTCTTTTACGAAAAATGTCTGCCTCAAAACTGCTTCGCATCTTATGGCAAGGATTTCGTGATTCAGAGCGAGCAAAAAATACGAGGAAATCCTTGACGGATTTTGAGGCTTTTTTGTGATGCTATGGACTCGAAATCCCGTCATAAGACGAATGATCCCTATATGAAGTCACCCGATGATGTATCAGTCCTTTTTATATGCAAAAATGCAGAATGCAAGCTCGGTGGTGAGCGAGGAGAGGGAGGTGAGTTTTTCCCGATCTTGCACACTTGTTTTGTAGTAATACGGGGTCATGGAGAAGAGATTTTGAATCTCTTCGGTTGAATTGAGCGTGAGTGTGGAGCGTACATCGACACGTTCGATCAAGGAAAATCCGTCAGGCGCATACTGCGGCGCCGGATTGGGACGTGGGGTATCATACACTGCGGCTTTCAGTCCCATCAGATGCTCCTCACATGGAACCACACGGAGAAGAACTCCGCCTTTTCGCAGAACACGGAAGAATTCAGCGTCCGCTTCGGGAGCAAATACGTTCAGAATCAAATCGACCGACTCATCCGGGACGGGCAGATCGGTCACACTCGCAACCGTGCAGATGAGTCCGCCACGCTTGGCGGCAAGTTTTAACGCCTCTTTTGAAATGTCCACACAAACTGCATCGGTTGGGATTCCCGTGTCCTCTAAAACCTCTTTCACGCCAAAGGTATACCACCCTTCGCCGCCGCCGGCGTCAAGCAGAGTAACACGGTCGGAACAGTGCTTGCAGGCGAGATCGGAGAGGGCATTTCTGAGACACGAATAATGTCCCTGCTCCAAAAATGCGTTTCTTGCTCGCACCATGCCTTTGTCATCCCCGTGCGACGCACGGTTGGAAATCAAAAGATTGACATAGCCCTCACGGGAACGGTCAAAACTGTGTCCGTTTTTACAACGGTAGAGGGTTTTCAAAAAGAAAAGCCGCTCCCCGCAAACCGGGCATTTGAGAAAAATCATACTTCTACCTCAAACGTTAACGATTCGCATCCAGAATCTGATCGATCTTTTTCATCATGATAAGCGCATAGTAGAGTCCGTGCGATGCCGCAGCGGAATACATTTCATATGCCTTATTCATGTCTGCATCACAGCCGCGACCCCAAAAATAAAGGTTTCCCAAAATCAGTTTCGCTTCGGCAACTCCGTGAGAGGTTGCCATTTTGGCACATTCAAACGCTTTTCCGTAATTCTGACATTCGGGCTGTTGATAGAGCATGGCAAGCTCAAGCGCAGAAAGGGAATTGCCTTGCTCTTTTGCTTTCTCCAAATAATCTACCGCTTTTTCCAAATCACGTGGGATGAGTCCGGTGCGGTAGAGATATCCTAAGAGATATTGCGCTTGGTCAAGGCCTCCATCGGCGGCAATGGTGAGATATTTCTCCGCTGCAGCAAAGTTTTTCTTTAAATTCCCGCTGGGACGGAAACACAAAAGCCCGTATTCCAAAGCGGCCTGCAAATGATTCTCATCTGCTGCGTTTCGGAAATGATAAGAGGCACGGAAATAATCGGGCTGCGGTGGATTTGTGGTCACACCGTCACGATATAAAATTCCGAGTTGGTATTCCGCCTCGGGGGAAACCGAGGACATGGAATCGTAAAGTTCAAGAGCCTCTTCGAATCTCCCGTGTTGGGAGTAGAATTTTGCCAAAGCAAGATAGGAAATATCGTCCCCGTTTTTGATCTTGGTCTGATAATAATCGACAATGGCGTCGTAATCGAATTTGCATCCGACCGCCACACGCTGCAAGTACCCTTGCTCCAATGCCGAGTGCTCGTTGCCCAAAGCTGCCGCCGCAACGTGAAGCTGATACGATTTTTCATACGATTGCTCCACACGGGGCATCGTGCCTTGATAATACATTCTGCCGAGAATGTTCATTGCGTGAGCTTTGTAATCACTCTCAGATTCCGCAACCTTGCCGAGCCAATAGGCGGCATTTTCATAATCCCATTTGGAAAGAGAGCCGTTTTCGTCGGTTGCGCCATAGAAGCACATCATGCCAAGTTCATACATTGCGGCAACATCACCGCTTTTGGCGGATGTAAGGAGGTTTGAGTAATCTTCCTCGATGCGGTAGTACGGGTTGCTGTTGAATGTGTCCTTGTATCGATCGGAACCAACCTTCTTTGCTTTCAAAACACCTTGCAGGACATCGAGCGGGGACTGTACGTATTGCTCGGGAAAGCGGATGGCATCAATGTGCGGGAGAAAACGCAAGTCCTCGGGCATATCGGAAGCATCTTTCGGGAGATCCACACCCTCTAACAGAATCGGGATAATGTGCTTGTCCTGTTCTTTGGCACAAAGCACCTCTTCCCGAACCCAGTCAATGGTCTCGTGACGCTGAAGTTGATCAAGACATCCTGCTGACAGAATGAGCAGGAAGTCCCGACAGTTGGTGACTGCAGTTCTGAGTCGTTCCGGGAAACTGTGTGCCCGTTCTTCTTTGGAGTTGAAGTAGACACTGTATCCAATTGCTTCCAAATCCTGCCATAGGCGGTTTGCAAATTGGTTGCCGGAGCCGTCATTTTTATAGGAAATAAAAATATCTTTTTTGATTTGTTCCATGGTAAAATCCTCTGTGTTTTTTGGTTTTCCAAAATGAGTTGTAGTAGCTGAAAACGAATCAAAAGAGGATGGTATCTACCATCCTCTTTTATTGGTGCGGATAAGAGGACTTGCTTTTTCTGCGGAAAAAGCCGCAGCGGTTGCGACTGTCCACCGGACATTCGCCAAGAGCTGCCTTTCAAGTCCTGATTCATAAAATGAAAAGAGGACGGTGTTCACCGTCCTCTCAGTTGGTGCGGATAAGAGGACTTGAACCTCCACCGAGTTGCCCC
>JAFQME010000022.1 GCA_017421025.1 Oscillospiraceae bacterium | reverse complement strand
GAGTTCGTCCCCACCGAAGAGGCAGATATCGCAGCCCTCGCAAAGGCTCAGGGCAAGTCGATCGAAGATATCAAAGCGATCATCGCTTCCCTCCACGAATTCAACCCGATGATGGGTCACCGTGGCTGCCGTTTGGCTGTCACCTACCCTGAAATTGCAAAGATGCAGACCAAAGCTGTCATCCGTGCGGCAATCAATGTCCAGAAGAAACATTCCGACTGGACCGTCAAGCCGGAAATCATGATCCCGCTCACCGGCGAAGCAAAGGAAATGAAGTTCGTCAAAGATATCGTGGTTGCAGTCGCAGACGAAGAAATTGCAGCTTCCGGTGTCGCACTCAAGTATGAAGTCGGTACCATGATGGAAATCCCGAGAGCGTGCCTGACCGCAGACGAAGTGGCTGCAGAGGCTGAATTCTTCTGCTTCGGCACCAACGATCTTACTCAGATGACCTTCGGCTTCTCCCGTGACGACGCAGGCAAGTTCCTCGGCAGTTACTACGATGAGAAGATCTATGAAAACGATCCGTTTGCGAAGCTGGATCAGTCCGGCGTAGGCAAGCTGATGGAAATGGCAATCAAGCTCGGTAAGGCGACCCGCCCGTCCATCCACTGCGGTATCTGCGGTGAGCATGGCGGCGACCCGGTCTCGGTAGAATTCTGCCATAAGATCGGTCTCGACTATGTCTCCTGTTCCCCGTTCCGTGTTCCCATCGCTCGTCTCGCAGCCGCCCAGGCAGCAATCAAAGAAAGTAAGTAAAAAAATCAACACTCCTCGCAAAAAAGGGACGAGGAGTGTTGATTTTTGTAAAAATTCGTGGTAGTATTTACTTATAGAAACAATTAGTTTTCTATAAAACATTTTTTGGGAGGAATTTTCATGAACAGAGCAGAATTAAAAGCAGCGGCAAAAGGCCAAATCAAAGGTAAGATCGGCATTTTATTTCTAATTACATTGATTGTCGGTGCACTTTCCTTGGTAGCAAGTTTAGTGTTGTCGTTTATCCCCTTTGTCGGAAGTTTAATTGCCGCCATCATTATTACACCTGCATTTTCTCTTAGCATCGTTCGTGTTTATTTAAGCGTTGTCGCAGGAAATAAACCTGTAGCAGGCGACGCATTCTGCGGTTTTGATGACTTTTGGTCCGCTTTCAAAGTTTCTTTCTTGGTCGGACTGTTCACTTTCCTTTGGTCTTTGTTGTTCGTAATCCCAGGTATTGTTAAGAGTATCTCTTATTCCATGTCCACATATATTTTGGCAGAAAACAAAGGAAAACCTGCTTTGGAGTGCATCAGAGAGTCCAAGGAAATGACACAGGGTCATAAGATGGATTTGTTTGTACTTGGTCTTTCTTTCATCGGTTGGGTGTTGCTTGGTATGGTTACCTTTGGCATCGCTTACATTTGGGTTGTCCCCTACATGCAGGCAACTTCTGCAAATGCATATAATAGTTTAAAACCGGCCGCTGTTGCAGGCGCACAGTTTTAATTCTTTGAACTTCAACACATAACCAAAACCGCCCGAAAACTCGGGCGGTTTTTCTTGTCTACTCCCCGTAGGTTGCGAGGATTTTCCATGTTGGGTATAATGAACTCAGAGGAGTGAGAAATATGGATCTTTCCAACACGATTAAAAAACTACGTGAAAACAAAGGCATCACCCAAGCCGTACTCGCAGAAACACTCGGCGTGAGTGCCAAAGCGGTGAGCAAATGGGAAACCGGAAAAGGTCTTCCCGACATTTCACTGATTGAACCGCTCGCCCGTGCACTGGGTGTTTCGGTCTCCGAACTCATGGCAGGGACTCCCATGCAAAACAAAAACATTGCTTCCAATCTTATGCGTGGAAAATTTTACGTTTGTCCCATATGCGGAAATGTTCTCCATTCCATGGGGGATGCACACATCTCGTGCTGCGGGATCGCCCTTCCTCCACTCGAGGCGGAAGATCCCGACGAACACCACACACTCACAATTGAGCAAGTCGAAGACGAGCATTTTATCACAATCCGTCATCCCATGACCAAAGACCACTTCATCTCATTGATTGCCTATGTCACAGCAGATCGGATGCAGTTTGTCAAATTCTATCCCGAGGGCAATGCAGAGACCCGTCTGCATCTGCGCCGTAACGGGGCCCTCTACTTCTACTGTAACAAACACGGACTGATGCTCACTCGCCCGCAAATTCCGGGATAAATGCACTCGATGCAGAGTCTGCCGCTTGGACAAATGCCTGTGTGATCCCTTTTCCCACACAGTAATCCACCATCGCATCGTAATGTTTGGGACTCAGTTGTTTGGAAAGTTTCGGAATGTCCATACACTGCGGCATCGGGGTGTATTGGCTCATTAAGCTGAGGTAAATCCGATCCCCATAAGTGTCGTAGAGATGGTCAATGACTTTCTTGGTGTCAAACAAACAGCCGGGGAGCATCAAGTGCCGCACAAGTACCCCTCGGCGCATGATTCCGTCCTCTCCAAAAACAGGACTCCCCACCTGCGCTACCATCTCAGCAATCGCATTTGATGCAATTTCAAAATATCCGGGTGCTGACGAATACTCCTCAGCCAACTTTTCCGAATGATACTTAAAATCCGGGATGTATACATCCACAAACCCCTCCAGCATCCGGATGGTTTCCACACGCTCATATCCACCGCAGTTATACACCACCGGAATCGCAAATCCCTTGGTTTTTGCAAGTTTGAGTGCCTCGATGATTTGCGGCACAAAGTGGGTGGGAGTGACCAGGTTGAGGTTGTGTGCCCCTTGCGTTTCCAGTGACAAAAAGAGTTCTGCAAGTTCCTCGTTGCTCACATAGTACCCCTTATGGCAAGTGCTGATCTCATAGTTTTGGCAGAAAACACACTTGAGATTGCAACCGCTGAAAAAAACCGTTCCGGACCCTCGCTCGCCCGAGATACAAGGTTCTTCCCAAAAATGCAGTGCTGCACAGGCAATTTTCACTTTTGTTCCCATCCCGCAAAACCCCACTTGCTCACCAACACGTGGAGTGTTGCATTTTCTCGGACAAAGTTCACACATTCGCACCCACCTCCTTTTTTATCATTATAACACGAATTCCTCAAAAAGTCCTTTTTATTGGACTCATTTTCTGGTTTAATAAAAACAGAACACCAAAGGAGGTTTTCATGAAACGATTGTTTTCGCTGATCTTAGCGTTTTCCATTCTGCTTTGCGCTTGCACTGCACCAACCCCTTCAACCGTAGACACTACCGCTCTCCAAGTTCGTTTTTTGGATGTCGGCCAGGCAGATGCGGCACTTCTCCAATGCGGTGATGCAACCATGCTCATCGACGGCGGAAACCGAGAAGACAGCAGTCTGATTGTCTCGGTTTTAAAGCGTTTGAACATCGAAAAACTGGACTATTTGGTTTGCACCCACGCACACGAGGACCATGTGGGCGGTCTTGCAGGTGCGCTCAATGTCGCATCGGTTGATACCGTGCTCACCCCGGTGACCGAATACGACTCCTCGGTGTTTGAAACATTCATCCAAGCCGCCAAACAGCAAAACTGCGAGATCCAAATTCCGGAATCAGGCGACACATTCGCCCTCGGAGCCGCTACCGTGACCGTCTTGGGTCCGACCAAAGAATACGAAGAAACCAACGACACCTCAATTGTTCTGAAAGTGCAACACGGCGAGGTCTCTTTCCTCTTTACCGGTGATATGGAACGCACGGCAGAAGCCGATCTTTTGGATGTTTGGGGTGAAGATGCCCTTTCTGCCACGGTTTTGAAAGTAGGACATCACGGAAGCGAAACTTCCACCTCTTATCCGTTCCTGCGTGCAGTAAATCCCACCTACGGTGTGATTTCGGTCGGGAAAGACAACTCCTACGGACATCCGCACGACGAAGTGTTGAGCCGTCTGCAAGATGCCTCGGTCATCCTGTACCGCACTGATTTGATGGGGGATATCATTGCAACAACCGACGGGAAAACGCTGGAGTTTGCCACCGACCGCTCGGCACCTCAAACAAACACAGCCACTGTAACCGACGGGACATTCATCGGGAACAAAAAGAGCAAGGTCTTTCATTTACCCTCATGCGGATCGCTTCCCGCCGAGCAAAACCGCACCCTTTTTACTTCTCGAAACGAAGCACTCGACGCAGGGTTTCACCCTTGCAGTAACTGTGCCGCATAAAAAAGAACGGAATCGTGAGATTCCGTTCTTTTTCTTATGATGCCAAAGTCGGATCAAAAGCAATCAGATCCCCTTCGGAAAGTCCGCCTGTAATTTCAACGAACTCACCGTCGGTCTCTCCGCATTCTACCGGAACACGGACGAACCCGGAAATCTCCGCTTTTCCAACCGAATGTTTCCCGCTTTCGCTCTCTTTGCTGACCAAAACCGTACCGTCAGACGAAATTGCCTTAGCAGGAACCGCAAGCACCCCGGTATGTTCCATCACGAGGATGTCAGCATTCACGTTCATCCCCGGAAGCAGTTCACTCCCTTGGTCCACCGATACCGTGACCGGATACACCGTGGTTTCGTTTTGAGCGGTACCGTTGATGCCCACCTTGGTCACTTTCCCGAGGAAGGACTTCCCCTCCAATGACGGTGTTGTGATCCGAACATTCTGTCCCACAGCGACTTGCTTGATGTTGCGTTCCTCAATATTCACTGTCAGATTCAGCCGGGAAAGATCGTAAATAATTGCAACCGAAGCACCGGTTGTGTGATCCAAAACATCCCCCGCATTGAGTTTCTTTTCAACCAAAGTCCCCGAAATCGGTGCGGTGATGCGATACTGTTCCAACCGTTTCTGTGCCTCTTCCAAAGCAAGCGTGCTTTCGTCCAAGGTTGTTTTTGCACTCTTGAGTTTGTCTTGCAACTCGCTGTCGTCAATCACAGCAACCACAGCGTTTTTCCCGATCGTGTTGCCTTCTTTGATTTTGACCGATTGAATCTTGCCGCTTGCTCCTGCGATGATGAGTTTATCATTCGGGAACGTAAACTTCGCACCGGCGAGACAGTTCACTCCGCCCACAGTTGCGGTTGCCTCTGTCGCATTGGAAACCCCTTGCGGATTTGTCAGTTTGATGCGCACCCGACGCACCGGGACCCCTCCGACACCGGTTTCTTCCAACGTGAAAATGCTCTCCACCGCTCCGCTGAACGAATTGCCCCCAACAACAACCGTTGCCGCCTGACCCACCGTAAACTTCGCTGCATCCTGCGAAGCGAACGGGAGATTGAGATACGCAACGCTTCGGTCAGACACACTCCCGATTTGCGCACCGGCTTCCACTCGGTCGCCCACTCCAACCCGTAGACTCGTCACAGTTCCTGTGTTCGGGGCTTTGATTTTACAGTTTGCCACAGCTTTTTGAAGTTCATGATAGGAATCCTGCGCACGCTGTTGGGTGTTTTTCGCACGTTCCAAATCACGTTCCGCCTCGGTGCTGTCGATTACATACAAAACCGCACCTTTTTCCACGGTCTGCCCCTCGGCAAACGGGGCTTCCAAAACCGCACCGGAAACCTGTGCGGTGAGTTCCAACGACTCTGCCGGTCGAACAGCACCTGTCACACGCACCGATCGAGTCAGATCCCGACGCTCTACGGTCTCACGAATGTACCGCAGTTCTGTCCGGTGATGTTTGATCATGGCACACGCCGCAACACCGACCAACAAGCAAAACGCTGTTCCGGCC
Source organism: Oscillospiraceae bacterium (assembly GCA_017421025.1). Lineage (GTDB taxonomy): Bacteria > Bacillota > Clostridia > Oscillospirales > JAAYXM01 > SIG510. The sequence continues at coordinate 15,046 of JAFQME010000022.1, read as the reverse complement.
GCTGTCCAACGAACCCATTGTTTTCGAGGTGTTTTTGGGGACTCTCGGTTTTCTCCCTCGAGAAATTCACCCACCTCGGCCGCAACCGAACGGATGCTTTCCTCATTTCCTCGGATTTCCGATTTGGTTTTCCGCATTGTGCTTCTCCCTTTCCCAAAGCATTACAGTTGGTAGAGTTCCGGTCGCAATCCCGTTAGAAGCGGAAGCGAGGCACGGATCTCGTTGTTTTGTGCAAAATCAAGTTCTACCAAAAGTTCCGTCGGTTTCTCCTCTGCCTGCACCAAAACATCTCCCCACGGGGAAACCGCAAGGCTATGCCCGTATGCTACATAGGATGCGCTCTCATCTGCCGCAGGAGATACTGCAGCAAAAAACACCTGGTTATCCACCGCACGGGCACGGCATAAGAGCTCCCAATGTACCGGACCGGTAGTGCGGTTGAAGGCAGCAGGGCATACAATGAGCTGTGCTCCTAAAAGCGCCATTTTTCTGGAAAGCTCCGGGAAGCGAATATCAAAACAAATACAAAGCCCGATTTTGCCAAACTCGGTGTCAAACACGGTAATGTCCTCTCCGGCCGTGAAAGTGTCCGACTCACAAAACACCTGTCTGCCCGGGAGATTGATATCAAAAAGATGTGCTTTACGATGTCGTGCAATCAACGTTCCCGCCCGGTCAAACACAAACGAAGTGTTATACAGCCGCTCGTGCTCCCGCTCAGGCATACTGCCGCCCACGAGGATCACGTTGTACTCCCGTGCAATAGTAGAAAGGGTTTCGGTGACGGTTTCGCCAAAAGACTCTGCATACATCGGAAATGCCGCAGTTTCATACGGACAACAGAACATTTCGGGAAGCACCACAAGGTCTGCGCCCTGTGCCGCAAGTCGTTCCACCCCGGCTTTTGCACGCCGCAAATTCTCGTCCTTGTCTGCACATACCTGCATCTGAATCATTCCGAGTTTCATCCCGTCTTCCCTCCCCTGATGTTTGGTTTGAACCCATTGTATCACAAACAAAAAATTTTTGCGATATTTTTTCAAAAAAGGGGTTGACTTTTCTTTTGGATTTGATATACTGCACCCATAAGCGATGTTTGGGTGGGTTATGTATGAAACACACGCGACAGAAGTTGCACCGCATCGTTGCGGCGCAGAATCTCCCCATATTCCTCGAGGCAAGCACCGATCAAGGCGGGGTTTTCTTCTGCGTTGCCAAATTCCGCAAGTTGTGGGAGATCCTCACCCAAGGTGAGAAAGTACGCTCCATCGTAATAGTATAAAGTAGTCGGCGACGCACAGGCAGCACAAATTGCCTGTGCGCCGCCGATTGTGTTTTCTAAGGTTTCAAACCGATAAACGGCAGGTTGCGGCGTGCGGGTTGCAAACAGCAAAACCCCGCAGCTTCCTGCAAAGACCGCAACTTGAATCTCACCTTCTGCCGGGATTCCGCATGACACAAATGCTTCCCGGATTTCCTCGGCGCTCGGTGTGGTTTCTGCTGCAATACAAATCGTGTTTTGATTGACCACATGAATCTTCATGTTTCTCCCTCCGTTTCACTCTCTTCAGTATACAAAACATTTTCCCATATGAATAGGCGTAATTTGTTCCAGTTTTAGGAGGAATTTCTGATGTACGGCTACAAAAAAATCATTTCACTCCTCATTCCTTCCTTTTTGGAAGCGGCATCCATCGTCCTGCTTTCCATCATGAACACCATGATGGTAAGTCACTTGGGCGAGAGCGCCATCAATGCAGTCAATCTCGCCTCTTCACCGGGAAACATTGTGGCAACCGTGATTGTTGCCATCGCCGCAGGAATCACGGTCAAAATTTCTCAGTTGATGGGAAAGGGCAAGCCGCTTGATGCTAAGCGCTTTGCAGAGCAAGGCAGTCTGCTTTGTCTTGTAACGACAGTCGTGCTGAGTCTTCTCATGGTGCTGTTCTCCTCCCCCATCTTGACCTTTTTATTTGATGGTTTGGATCATACCACCATGGAGATGGCACGCACGTTCTTTGTCTGTATTGCGTTTTCGCTTCCCGGATACGCTCTCTTTCACGCCCTGCTTGCATCACTGCGTGGTGCAGGCGATTTCAAGATTATTTTCGTTGCGGAGCTTCTTCATAACGTGCTCTATCTCGCACTCGGATATCTCTTCATCCGTGTGCTTCACATGGAGATTTTGGGACTCGGGATTGCGCTCATTCTGTGCCGTACCACAGGCGGAGGCCTGCTCTATCTCCTCCTGCTCCGTGGGACCAACTGCATCCGCATTTCCAACATCTTCCACCGCACCGAAAAGTCGGTGCTCGGCGGCATTCTCTCGATCGGAATCCCACGTTCGATTGACGGATTTTTCGGGACCGGCGGTGCGCTTTTTTTACAAACCATCATCGTCTCCCTTGGCTCAACCGCAATCACCGCAAATGCCTTGGGCGGCAATCTGCGTAACTTCTTTTTACTTCCGTACTCTGCAATCGGCACGGTTGCGGTCACGCTGATTGCACACGCTTACGGTGCCGGCAACCTCAAAGAAGCACGCCGTGTGATGTGGCGCTGCACCTTACTTACGGTTTTGATTGCATCCGTCATCAACCTCGCAAGCATCTGGTACTTAAAGCCACTCCTCGGTCTGTACAATGCCTCGGCCGAGACCACTGCACTCACTTTGCAGCTTCTCACCGTGACCATCCTCTTCGAGCCGATTTTTAACACGCTCAACCTGACCTCTTGGTCAGCACTCAATGCGGTAGGCGATGTAAAATTTGCCATCACCGCTTCCATCATCCGCTTTTGCATTGTGCGGCTCTTGGGCTCGGTTTTGCTCACCCGTGTGTGGCATCTCGGCATCCACGGCATCTGGTATACCATGGTTGCGGACTATGTGATTGCATCGATCATCTTCACCATTCGTTTCCTGGGTCGACGTTGGGAACGGGTCGTGCGAATTTAGCCCCCAAAAGCCCTCGTTTTTCTTGACTTAACATAGAAAATGCGGTACAATTTTCTATGTGTATAATTGTCGAAGGCTAACGCCCTCGTCCATTGTGCGGACGGGGGCGTTTGGTTTCTATCTTACTTTAGAAAGTTGTGTGACTCCATGGAAAAAATCACAGCTCCGCGTGGGACAAAAGACGTACTCCCATCGGAAAGTCATCAGTGGCAATATCTGGAAGCAAAACTCCGTGATGTCGCCCGTCGATTTGGTTTTAAGGAAATCCGTTTTCCGACCTTTGAAGAATATCACCTGTTCTGCCGTGGCGTGGGCGATACCACCGATGTGGTGCAGAAGGAAATGTATGATTTTTACGACAAAGGCGAGCGTCATATTGCGCTCCGTCCGGAAGGGACCGCTTCTGTGGTCCGCAGTTTTATTGAGCATTCCCTCCATGCGCAAACCCTGCCGCTGAAAGTGTTCTATATCGCACCGAATTTCCGCTACGAAAAGCCGCAGGCAGGGCGTCTCCGTGAGCACCACCAGTTCGGTATCGAATGTTTCGGAAGTTACGATGCATCCAGTGATGCCGAGGTCATCAGCGTTGCTGCCACCATGTTGGAAGAACTTGGGCTTTCCAACATCGAACTTCACATCAATTCCTGCGGCTGTCCGAATTGCCGTCCGGCATACCACACCGCATTGAAAGAATATTTCGAGTCCAAAAAGGCGGACCTTTGCGGCACCTGTTTAGACCGTCTCGACCGCAACCCCATGCGTATTTTAGACTGCAAGAGTCCGGTCTGCTCCGAGATTGCAAAAGATGCTCCGATCATCACCGATTATCTGTGCGACGAGTGTACCGCTCATTTTGCAAAACTGCGTGAGTATTTAGACGCTGCAGGCATCGCTTATGTGTGCGATCCTCGCATTGTCCGTGGTCTTGACTACTACACCAACACGGTGTTTGAATTCATCACCGACTCCATTGGTGCTCAGTCCACCATTTGCGGCGGCGGACGCTACAACGGTTTGGTAGAAAGCCTTGGCGGACCAAAAACCGCAGGACTCGGCTTCGGAAGCGGACTGGAACGCCTGCTCCTCACCATGGAGGCGCAGGGTGCCACCTTCCCCGAGCCGGATACCCCCGATCTTTTCCTTGCCGCAATGGGCGAGGAGGCAGACCGTGCGGTGCAGACTTTGGTTTATGAACTTCGCAAGCTGGGCGTTGCGGCTGAGCGTGATACCTGCGGCCGTTCGCTCAAAGCGCAGATGAAATACGCAGACAAGCTTTCCGCTGCATATTCCGCAGTCATCGGTGAGCAGGAACTCATCGACGGCAAAATCGCACTCAAAAATATGCAGACCGGCGAGAAGTCAGATTGCGATCTTAGCGCAAGCGCAATTTTTGCGCACATCATGGAAGGAGAAGAATAAATGGAAACTTTACAAGGCCTCAAACGCACCGATTACTGCGGTAATTTCCGCAAAGAGCATATTGGAAACAAGGTCACAGTCTATGGTTGGGTCCAGCGCATGAGAAACCTGGGCGGGCTCATCTTCGTTGACCTGCGTGACCGCACCGGCATTGTCCAGTGCACCTTTGACGAAGCGGAAAACAAAGATCTGTTTGATCGTGCATTCACCGTGCGCAGCGAGTTCGTGCTTGCGATTTCCGGCACCGTACGCGGCCGTGGCGAGGGCGCAATCAACAACAAGATTCCCACCGGTGAAATCGAAATCTTGGCAGATGAACTTCGGATCCTCTCCAAGGCGGAAACCCCCCCGTTTGAAATCGTGGAAAACAGCGATGTCAACGACATGCTCCGTCTCAAGTATCGTTATCTTGACTTGCGCCGTCCGGATATGCAGCGCACCATCGCTCTGCGTCACCGCATTTCCAAGATTGCACGTGATTATTTTGACGACAACGGGTTCTTCGAAATTGAGACCCCGATTCTTACCAAATCCACACCCGAGGGCGCACGTGACTACCTGGTTCCCTCCCGTGTGCATCCGGGCAAGTTCTATGCTCTGCCCCAATCCCCCCAGCAGTACAAGCAGCTTCTGATGCTCTCCGGGTTTGACCGTTATATGCAGATCACCCGCTGCTTCCGTGACGAGGACCTGCGCGCGGACCGTCAGCCTGAATTTACTCAGATCGACCTTGAAATGTCCTTTGTTGAGCAGGAAGACGTCATGGCAGTCAACGAAGGCTTCCTTGCCCGTCTGTTCAAAGAAGTCCTCGGCGTGGAACTCACCCTGCCGCTTCCCCGTATGCCCTATCAGGAAGCAATGGACCGTTTTGGTTCGGACAAGCCGGACCTCCGTTTCGGCTTCGAACTCCAAAACATCTCGGATTTGGTCGCAGGCTGCGGATTCCAGGTCTTTACCGGTGCACTCGACGCAGGCGGATCGGTCCGTGCCATCCGTGTTGAGGGCGGCGCAAAGTTCACCCGTAAAGAAATCGACTCATTGGGCGAGTTTGTCAAAACCTATCGTGCAAAGGGTCTTGCATGGCTGAAGAAAGCAAACGGCGAAATGTCCTCGTCTTTTGCAAAGTTCCTCGACGAAGAAACCCTCAATAAAATCCTTACATTCACCGGTGTTCAGGATGGCGACGCACTCTTTATCGTGGCAGACGCCAAGGACGATACGGTCTACGCTTCTCTCGGCGCACTCCGCTGCGAGATTGCAAAGCGTTTGGATGTCATTGACCCGAACCGTTTCGAGCTTCTGTGGGTCACCGACTTCCCGTTGGTTGAGTACGACGAAGAAGAAAACCGCTACGTTGCAAAGCACCATCCGTTCACCGCACCTCGTGACGAGGATATCGAGTTCTTGGAAAGCGATCCTGCCCGTGTTCGTGCAAAGGCATACGACATTGTCATCAACGGCAGTGAAGCAGGCGGCGGCTCTATCCGTATCTATTCTCCGGAACTGCAGTCCCGGATGTTCAAGACACTCGGCTTCACCGAAGAGCGTGCACAAGAACAGTTCGGTCATCTCATCGAAGCATTCTCCTACGGCGCACCGCCGCACGGTGGCTTGGCATTCGGTCTCGACCGTTTGGTCATGCTGCTCTCGGGTGCTTCTTCCATCCGTGACGTCATCGCATTCCCGAAGGTGCAGAACGCATCCGAGCTTATGATGGCTTCGCCCGATGTGGTAGACGAAAAACAGCTCCGTGAACTTTGTATTGGGATTGAAAAGCCCGCAAACGAGTAAAATTCACAGTTTATCCACACTCGGAGTTTGAATTTGTGATACCATTTTTTTAGAAAACAGGATTAGGAGGAGTAGGAAATGATAGAAGTTGTTGGTCTGACCAAAAAATACGGCTCCAACCTTGCTGTCGATAATATTTCTTTTTCCATTCAGAAAGGTGAAATTGTAGGCTTCCTCGGCCCGAACGGTGCCGGAAAGTCCACCACCATGAATATCATCACAGGGTATCTCTCTGCAACCAGTGGATCTGTGAAGATCAACGGTTATGATGTCCTTGATGATCCCATCGAAGCAAGAAAGTGCATCGGCTATCTCCCTGAGCAGCCGCCACTTTATCTGGACATGACCGTCAATGAGTATTTGCGTTTTGTCTATAATCTCAAAAAGGTGTCGCACAAGGGCCGTGAAGTGCATATCAGCGAGGTATGTCGCTTGGTCGGTATTGAACACGTGCGCAATCGTATCGTGGGCAACCTTTCCAAAGGATATAAGCAGCGTGTAGGTCTTGCACAGGCGCTCATCGGAGACCCGGAAGTGCTGATTCTCGACGAACCCACCGTTGGTTTGGACCCGAATCAGATCATTGAAATTCGAAACATGATCCGTACTCTCGGCAAAGAACGTACCATCATTCTTTCCACCCATATTTTGCCCGAGGTCAATGCGGTTTGCGAACGTGTGCTTATGATTAACGCAGGCAAAATCGTCGCAAACGACACCACCGAAAACATTACCGAAACCACAGCTGCAGGCAAGCAGTATCTGGTGCGTGTGGAAGGTCCGCAGAGTGCGGTCCTCGCAGTGTTAAACAACATGGAGGGGATCACCTCGGCAAAAGTGCAGAAAGAAGGCGAGCCGGGAGCGTTTGACTATCTCATTCAGACAGACAACGAGTCCGATATTCGCAAAACCTTGGTTTTGGCACTGGCAAAGCAGGAGTTTGCTGTGCTTTCCTTCCAGGCTGTCGGCACCTCTTTGGAGGATGTATTCAGCGAGCTTACCAAAAACGATAAGAAGGGGGATGCGTAAACAATGCTTGCGATTTTCAAACGTGAACTTCAGGCGTATTTTACCGGCCCGATCGGCTATATCTTCTGCGCCATCTTCATTTTCCTTTCCAACCTCTTCTTCTATTTTGATAACCTGCAGTTTTATACCAGCGATTTTACCCACATCTTCAATCTGATGATGTTGTATCTGATCGTCCTCATCCCGCTCATGACCATGCGTCTGTGGAGTGAAGAAAAGCGTCAGCGCACCGATCAGCTTCTGCTCACCGCTCCGGTCTCAACTACCGGCGTTGTGTTGGGTAAATTCTTCGCAGCGCTTGCTGTGTTCTTGATTTCGTTGTCGCTCACCTTGGTTTATCCGATCGTTGTTGCGGCAGCAGGCACCTTGCCCACCGCAAAGATTATCGGCAACTACATTGCGATCATCTTCGCTGCAAGTGCATACATTGCAATCTCGCTCTTCTTCTCCTCGCTCACCAAGAGCCAGATCATCTCTGCAATTCTGTCGATCGTGGCACTTGCGCTGTTCTGGCTGGCAAATCTGCTCTTCACTTCTACCTCGATCCCCTGGATCGCAGCAGTGATGGAGTTCTTCTCTATGATCACCCGTTACTTCAATTTCTTCCGTGGGATCTTTACCTTGGCGGATGTGGTGTACTTCCTCAGCATCACCGGCATCTTCTTGTTCTTGACCTCACGTGTGATTGAAAAACAGCGTTGGAGCTAAGGAGGGTGTATGATGAAAATAAATAAGAAAAAACTGAAATACGCATCCATTTCCACCCTGTTTATTGCAATTACCGTCGTAATGGTTGTTTTGGTGAATGTTTTGGTCGGCATCGTTTCCGACCGTTTCTCTCTCCAGCTCGACCTTTCCATGGACAGCGGCTATACCCTCAGCGAGGAAACCGCTGAGTACTTAAAAAACGTGGATGAGGATGTCACCATCTATGTGCTCAAGCACAAAAACCTGGTGGAAGCCAGTGAAGACGGTGTGCGTCTGAGCGAAAACCTTGCACGCTACAACACCCTCTCCGGCGGTCACATCAAGCACGAATTTATCGACCCCAATGTGCAGGTCACCTTCTATGACCGGTTCCCCAATGCCACCAAGGCAGAAGATGCACTTTTGGTCGTCGCATCCGAAAAGCGTTATATCATGGTTCCCGAATCTGATCTGAAGATGCAGGTCGGCACCGATGAAGAACAGCCGAACAAGCAGCAAGCAATTTATCAGATCGAATCTGCGATCAACTCGGCATTACTCCATGTTCTCTCCGATCAGGTCACCCGTGTTGCGGTCATCACCGGTCACAACGAAATGGATCTTCCCGGTATGACCAATATCTTCAACGGAAACGGAATTGAAGCGGTCTCGGTCAACCTGCTCACACAGGACATTCCGGAGGATGTCAATCACCTCTTGGTGGCAGGTCCCTCCACCGACTTTGCCGCAAGTGAAATCTCCAAAATCGATGCATTCCTCTCGCAGGACGAGCACAACCTGTTCCTCTTCTGGAATCCGCAGGTTTCCCGTCTTGAGGCGCTCGATCGTTACCTGACCGAGTGGGGTCTCCGTTTTGAGAGCATGATCGTCATGGACGAGCAGTATACCCTCGGCATAGACGGCGACAACAGCGGTGTCTTTGCAATCCCCACTCAGAACGACCTCATCACCATGCCTCCGAGAAACAGTCAGCAGTATTTGGTATCCATCACCTCACATCCGCTCTCCCTCTTATGGGATGAGGAGAACGACCGCAAAGTAACCTCGCTCGCAGAAACCAACCGAGACACCTCCTTTGCAAAGGTCATTGATGATTCTCTGTCTCTCGCTGCAGCTCGTGCAGCAGGCGATATCGCAGGTCCGTTCTCTGTCGCAGCGGTATCCGAGACCATGGTCTCTCCTACCTCGGGCAGAAAGCCCTCCCGTGTGTTTGCAATCGGCACCACATATTTTGCAAGGGAAGATGTCTTAAGTGCATCATTTACACTCAACAACACCTTCCTCAACGAGTTGGTCAGCTACGGAAGCCCGTCTTCCGAGACCATGGAGGTTGCACCTTCAATCGTCAAGGGCAGTTATGATCTCAACTTGCGTGCTGCAACTGTGAACATTCTGTTCTGGGTGTTGGTGGTCATTCTCCCGCTTTTGATTCTGGCAGCAGGCATCTTTATGTTCATTAAGAGACGCCACCGCTGATTTGGAAAGGAAGAGATTCTTATGAAACAATTCAAACCTGTGCTTATTGCAGCGATCGCTTGTCTTGTGGTTGCTGCGGCACTCTTTACCGTCATGAAGCTGATGCCGAAAGAGGCAGAGGAGATCACCCCGACCAACAAGGCGGAAAACTCTATGCTCATGATCATTCAGAAATCTGCGACCTCGGTTAAGAAAGTCGAAGTCAAGGTTGACAGTGGGGAAAAGTTCTCCATCGACTATTCTTTGGACGACACCGGTAACACCGTTGCAACCCTGCACGGTGGCGACAAAAACTTGACTTATGACCAAAAGGGACTCACCGACCTGACCGGTTATGTCGGTTTCTTGGCAGCAATTCAGGAAATTCCGGACGCAACCGACAAGGAATTTGGATTTGACAAGCCCCAACGTGAGATCGATATCGACTACACCGACGGCGAGAAAATCACCCTCTTGCTCGGCAAGGACGCTCCCTCGGGTGACGGCATCTATCTTAAGCGTGTGGATACCGGCATCGTCTATCTCATCGGCGGCTCCAGCAGCGATATGCTGATGAAGACTCTGCATGATTACCGTGTATTCACCCTCTTTGGTCCGTATGAAAACACCACCGAAATCCGCAAAGTCACCATCGAACGTGAAGGGGAAGATAAGCTGATTGTGGAAGCAAAATCCGGCGTGGTTTCCACCAGCGAAGAAACTGCGGTTGCACAGTATGAGATCACATCTCCTGCACAGGCAGATGTTTCCAACGAAGCATTGGAATCCACCCTCTTAAAACCGCTGATCGAGATTGCATCCGAGCGTTTGGTCGAAGATAACCCCAAAGATCTCGCAAAGTACGGTTTGGATCATCCGGTCCGTGTTGAGTTTGAGGACAGCGACGATCAAACCGTCTCCTTCCTCATTGGCGGAACAAGCGAAAACGGTGGCAACTATGTCATGTTGGACGGCACCTCCAGCGTCATCGAAACCAAAGAACCCATCCCGTTTACCACGGTTGACTACACCGACTTAATGCTCAAGCTGATTTTCCTGCATAACATGGATACGGTTTCTTCCGTCCAGTATCAGCTTGGAAGCGGCGTGGTCCACAATTTCATCATCAACAGTACAAGTCCCGCTTCTGCTACCTTCGACGGCAAGGAAGTTTCTGCTGACAACATCAGCAACCTCTTCCTTCTCACCGTCCGTTTCACATTGCAAGGAAAACTGGACAGCTCCATGAAATACGGTGACCCGAAACTCACCATCACCTTGAAGCTGAAAAACGGCAACACCACTACCATGAAGCTTTGCGAGATCAATGACCGTCACTACGCTGCGGTTATTGACGGCACTGCACGGTACTACGTCAATGTCAATCAGGTCAATGAACTGCTCACCGCATTTGACACGGTGAAATCCGGCGGTATCATTCCTGCAATGTTTGAATAAACAACCAAAAGGGGGACAGACAAAGGTCTGCCCCCCTTTTTTCTTGAAATCTCACAGGATCTCTGCTATACTTATCTTAGACAGTTTTCCAAATTTTGGGAAAGGAGACAATCATGGCAAAAAAACTCTACGAAGTCACCCCTGAGATTTTGGCGCTGACTGATATTTGCACCCGCAACAATCAGATCGATGCCTCACTCTATCAGAAATATAAAGTCAACCGAGGTCTGCGTGATATCAACGGACGTGGAGTCCTCACCGGTCTGACCGAGGTCTCCGAAATTCGCTCCAGCATCACGGGTCCTGCCGGCGAATCCCTCCCTTGCGAGGGCAAGCTCTTCTACCGTGGCTACGATGTGAAAGACTTGGTAAACGGCTTTGTTTCCGAGGGACGTTTCGGGTTTGAGGAAATCACCTATCTGCTCATGCTGGGCGAATTGCCCGACCACGACTCACTCAAACACTTCCGTCATCTCCTGGCAGATTATCGCTCCGCACTTCCCACCAACTTTGTGCGTGATATCATCATGAAAGCCCCAAGCGTGGATATGATGAATACTTTGGCACGCAGTGTGCTCACTTTGTATTCCTACGACGAACACGCAGACGATATCTCTGTTCCCAATGTCCTGCGTCAGTCCCTCCAACTCATCGCACTCTTCCCCATGCTTGCGGTTTACGGTTACCAGGCATATCGCCACTACCACGACGGACAAAGCCTCATCATCCACCGTCCCATGCGAAAGTATTCCACTGCGGAAAACATCCTGCACCTTTTGCGTGCCGACAGTTCTTATACCAAACTGGAAGCACGTATTTTAGACCTTGCGCTGGTACTCCATGCCGAGCACGGCGGCGGAAACAACTCCACCTTTACCACCCACGTGGTCTCGTCTTCCGGTACCGACACCTACTCCTCGGTTGCAGCATCGCTCGGCTCTCTCAAAGGACCCAAGCACGGCGGCGCAAACATCAAGGTAGTGCAAATGTTTGACGATTTAAAAGAACACGTTTCCGACTGGGAGGACGAGGAGGAAATCAGTGCATATCTCAAAAAACTCCTCCGAAAAGAAGCCTTTGACAAAACAGGCCTCATTTACGGCATGGGTCATGCGGTTTATTCTCTCTCCGACCCACGTGCAGAGTTGTTCAAGGAATACACCCGTGCCCTTTCCGAAGAAAAAGGCCTCATGAAAGAATTTGCACTGTATTCTGCAGTAGAGCGTCTTGCCCCCGAAATCATTTCGAAGGAGCGGAAGATGTACAAAGGTGTCAGCTGTAACATTGACTTTTACAGCGGTTTCGTCTATCGGATGCTCAATCTCCCGCTTGAACTTTATACCCCGATTTTTGCGATTGCCCGTATCTCGGGTTGGAGTGCTCACCGGATCGAAGAACTCATCAATGCAGGCAAAATTATCCGTCCTGCGTATCGCAGTGTCTCCGGCGAGCGTGCCTACACTCCCATGAAAGAACGGTAAAAAAACCACTGACTTGGGTTGTACTTTTAAGGACATAAAACCAACTACGGTTTTGCGATATTTTATTACTTATATCATAAAATATCGCCTGGCATTTTGCTAGGCAGGACTCTATTCATCCACAGCAAAATATTAGTTTTGGTTTAATTCCATTGTTTTTATAGCATCAAGTAAAAGAACAGGTTTGTTAGGGTTGAGCACATTCCCTTTACATACCTGTTTCTTTTTATGTCATAAAAATGACTATTTTATATTATCTACTACGATAAATCTCAAACTTTGTTGGACTAGTCCCGCTTAAAACACCATTATTATATGTACCCTTTAAGTTTATATAATCATATGATGATGGTCTATCTATCCATTCATAGGCTTCAAATGAATAAGTATCATACAATTCATCATAACTTACATTCATATAATAACTACCGCTTTTCGCATTAGTTTTACCTGGCAAATTATAAAAATCAAAAATTGCTTTATATTGTCCATCATCTTCGTAAATGGTTAATGTCAAACCCGTTTCACCTTGACCAGCAAAATATGACCCTTCATATGTTCCAATCAAATTATTAAGTTTTACTGATGGACTAATATATTTATCAATAGTTGTTATTCTGAATTTTGTAGGGCTATTTCCACTTAAAACACCATCTTCAAGTTTTCCCCTTAAATCAACTAAGAAATAATTAGAAGGTCTTTCTATCCATTCAGTTGCTTTAAAAATATAATCTTTTGTATTTTTATCATATGAAACATTCATATAGTATTTACCACTTTTAGCATTTGTCTTACCAGGCAGATTATAAAAATCAAAAATTGCTTTATACTGTCCATTTTCTTCATAAACAGTGAGCGTTAAACCTGTTTCACCCTGGTTTTGTATATATGAACCTTTATATGTTCCTACTAAATCTTGTAATTCATTATCTTGCTCATGTGATAATCTCAATGACTGATTTCCGTATATAACAGGAGTTGCACTATATTCACTTCCGTCTGTATTGCCGTGCAAAGACTTAGCATAATTTTGTGCTTCAAGTATTGTGTTATACTGTGAATTGGAGTTTTTCATCATCAAACCATCACAAGTTGATTTTATCATTTTTTGGTTATATTCGGTATAAATTGTTGCCGAATTTCCAATAACTGTTGTTGCTCCTTTATTTATAAAACTATCTACCAATACAGAATCGTGGGCTGATTCACAAGTCCCCAAGTAAACAAAAGTATTGCTCATTTGTGGTAAATATTTTGTAAAAAATTTTGAAGTAACACCAATGTTGCCACTTGATAGGCACACAATTCTTCCACTCAAATAATCACCTGTATATTTTATGTTTTTAACATAATATACTGGATCCCATAAAAATTTAGTTTCGTCTAATTCTTCTCCAACGCCTAAAAATGAATGTATGCTTGAATTATACCCACCATGACCATGCCACAGTATAATTTGATTACTTCCTATTTGTTTTAATGAATCAAGTGTTACTTGCCCATCGTCGTAATTCTGTGTAAAGCTATACTTGCCAAATTTATTTGATATATTTTGTGCACTTCCATCAGTTGCTTCAATTCCTCTTTCCATATCTCTACTGCCTGGACGCTCTGTACCATAATCACTATTAAATGGCTGATAGGTCATTATAGAGATATTATTACCACCTAAATCATACCCTTCAATTTCAGGCACATAAACAAATTGTAAACCACTATTAAGTTTTAACCAAACAGTGTTTTCATCTTTGTTGTAATCTAAAATTTCATTGTTTTCTTTTAATTCTTTTGAAACATCGGCAACTTTATTTATAACAGTATCAAGAGAATTTATATCTATTTTTCCGTCATTATTTGTGTATTCTTTCACAGAGGTGTTGATTTTGTCTTTTACAGAAAACAAATCTCTTAAGTCATCCTCTTCCAAATCATCAAATACAACAAGATTGTTTCTATTCGCAAATATTCTGTATGCTAACAAAATTGATTGCTCACAAGTTGTATTTCCAAGAGGATCAATACAATTATTTCCTACACCTTTCATAATTCCATTGTCAAATGCATAATTTACACAATCAATCGCCCAATCAGAAATTTTATTTTTGTCTACAAAATTGTTATTATTAAAATTATTTATATCTGCACCATCAATAGCAACATCAATGCACCGAACCAACATTACACATATTTCTTGACGAGTGATATTGTTGTATGGTGCAAACTGATTGCTTGAAACACCTTTAACAATTCCAAGATTATATGCTTTTAATATTTCCTGATTATCGGTATCATTAAAAATATCTGTTCCTACTGTTGCATTTTGATTTGTAAGTTTTTCATACAACTTAACAACTAATTCACAAAACTCCTCACGAGTTATGTCCTTCTGATAATTTTTTGTGATTGCATTTGTAATAATGCCTGCATTTTTAGCATCATTAACTTCATTCACAGCCCAATCGGATGGGGTGGTTGATGCCGAAACATTGATTGATATTGTACTAAACAACATTATTATAATCAATGTTAATGATAATAATTTTTTCATTCAATGTTCTTCCTTTCATATGTATTAGTGATTTAACGATTATATATTTTTTGTATTTCAAAGCAACATAGATATTCCCCCGTATATAAAAAGTGTGCAGAACAATCGCTGTCTGCACACCGAAAAATGCAAACCCCGATTGTTGTCACACAAAACTTTACTAAATGGGAATTTCTTCGTACATCCAGCAAGTTGGAATTT
>JAFQME010000021.1 GCA_017421025.1 Oscillospiraceae bacterium | reverse complement strand
GCTCGAACCTGTGACCCCTTGCTTGTAAGGCAAGTGCTCTCCCAGCTGAGCTATGCTCCCAAACAACGCCATCATTTGCAACAGCATTGACTATTATACAGATAAAGTCCCATAATGTCAAGAGATTTTTTTAAGTTTTTTTCTAAAAATAACTCTTGACGAATTGAGGAATATGAGGTATACTATTTGAGTCAGTTCACGTGGAGAGATGGCTGAGCTGGTCGAAGGCGCACGATTGGAAATCGTGTGTACCCTATAAAGGTACCGAGGGTTCGAATCCCTCTCTCTCCGCCAGAAAAAGAACACTCTTTAGAGTGTTCTTTTTTATTTTACTCCGAGGATTCGAAAGGCGGCTCTTTGCAAGCTGCCGCTAGCCAATTCGTTTTTTTTGAGAACACAACAGTTTCTCTTGATACTTCATTATATGCGAAAACCGGCGGAATGATCCGCCGGTTTTTTAATTATGCATCTTTTAGATATAGAATTGCGTGGCCGGAGAAAACACCGCTCGGCACTTCGACAGAGATACCGTTTTCGGTATTCTCAAATGCAACAGAAACAGCAGTTTCCTGCTCTGTGGTATAAAGGAGTACTTCCTTTGCATCGATCGAGAGGTTGACATGGAGCAGAAATGACTCATGCTTCGGAGCATCATCGGTAAATGACGGCATATCGTCGCTGAAGCGCACCAGACACTGCTCTTTCGGGATACTACCCTTTAAATTGAGGAGATGTACTGCATATCCGCCATCAACTCCAAAGCCTGTTACCATGAGTTCATCGTTGCCTGTTTCCGCAATGAACGACGGAGTTTCCACGAAGAGTTCCATCATTTTACCCGCAGTTTCACGGAGAATATCGAGATGATACGGAGCACACATGACGGGTTCCGGGTTTTCCACACCGCGACGGGTTCCCCAAACCGAGCCTTGTGCATAGCAAGTGTTGGTATCAAACGGAAGCCAAATAATCTCGCCGTTTCCAACAGGTTCGGATATACCAACACAAGTTCCGTCTGACATCTTCGCAACAGAAGTTCCGCCGTTGAATGTAAGGCGATTTTTCTCTGCTTTGAGTTTGAGAGACTTTCCTTTATAGGTAAGCTCTACTTCCCCACTTTTTTCATATGGTACTGCAGTCACAGACAAACCAAGCGCCTCTGCAACATCGCTGAAAGAGCGTGTTTTACAGGGTTCTGAATAGGTCGCAAAATCACCGAGGATGAGAAGCTTTCCGCCATCCTCCACATAAGCACGCAGTTTTGCGAGTTCTTCATCACTTGCCATTGCAACATAACCCATCAAGATGGTCTTATGTCCTTTGAGAATCTCCAAAGAATCCTTTTCAAACACCATATCCACACCGAGTCGGTTTGCATAGGCGGAATGAATGAGTCCAAACATGGGAGACATATACTTTTCTTCTGCATCCGCCAAATAGTCACGGGTTTTTGCAGAGAAATAAACACTGAGATCGGACACCTTTTTCGATGCACGGAAGAGATTCTTGTGTTTCATCTCAAACTTGCGGTAAATACGCTCAATATCGTTCATATTCTCGCCTTCCGGAGTTGCGGTAAAAAGTTGACCCCAAGAGCGAGAGAGTGCAAATGCCGCATAGAAGGTGCTCTTATTGCTCGGATAGAACATGGACATGGACGGAACACCCTTGCGCTGACCCAATGCAAAGCGGTTAACCGCTTCTGCCATATAATAATGGATGGAGCAACGCTGAACCGAGCCTTCGCAGTTTTCCTGGAACATGAAATCCCAATATTCGGGAATGGTATCAAAATTACAGAAGGTTCTGTTTTGCAAAAGACAACCCGAGGTGTAATTCGGATAGAGATTCCGGAATCCTACCTCTTCATAATGCTGATAAATTCTGTGCACAAAATTCGCAGTACTTTGGCGACGGAATTCAATCCAGGCAATATAGATTGGATTATCGTAATTTTTTGCAAAGCCTTCCCATTCCTCAGGCTGCGGCAAAGTATAACCGGTTTCCTCAAAGAATTTTTTACGGCAATGCTCACAGGTACAGGCATTTCCGTCCGCAAAATACTGAACGTCATCGTTCATGATGCCGTCAAGCCCGGTCGCAATCAGCGCATCCAGATGGGATACATAGGTTGCGAAATAATCCGGATTATTGAAGCACATGCAGTAGCTTGCATAGTTACTGGTTGCGATTTTTCCGGTACGACCGTCCACCTGACACCAATCTAAAACATGTTGATCCCCAATCATCGGGTCTTCAATCAGATGGGAAACGAGTTTCGGAAAATCATCGATGGACGAATTTTTGTTGCTGTAACTGAAATACTCATTTTCCAGTCGTTTCCAACCTTTGGACCAACGCAGATTATGCATCAAAGACGAACTGTGATGCTCCACTACTTTAATACCGTATTTATGGCATGCCTTGACAATTTTTCCGATACACGCAACGAGTTCCTCCCAATACGGATAATAGGACATACGGAAATGCGAACAGCTAAAATTGATGACAGTTGTTACCCCAGCATCCGCATACTCTTTTGCTTTACGGTCGAAGTCCTCTTCGGTAAAACGGAAAATTTCCGGAGCATTCCACCAAAACCAACCAAACCGTTCTTCCCACGGATTTTGTACCAAACTCATATATGCTTCCTCCTACTTCACCGAAATCAAACCATAGCCCGCAAACGTGTTTGCAGGGACGGTAAGTTCAACCATTTCGCCAGCCTTCTTGCAGGAAACCGCAACCGAGGTTTCACTCTCGGGAGTATAAAGCACAGCATTCGACACATCGGTCGGGAGTGCGACACGGACAGTGATTTCGGGCAGTTTTTGTGCACCTGCAACATAATTTGAAATGACGTCCTCATGACCGATTTCACGGATTTCACGGGAAACCGTATCTGCGATGTTAACGATGTGTACCGCATAGCCTTCTTCCACACCGTATGCGGTTACCAGCAACTCTTGATTCTCGGTCACAACTTCGGCTTCCGCACCTGCCAAACACTTGAGCAAGCGACCGGTAGTGTCACGCAGTGCATCAAGATAGAACGGTGCGCAATCTACACGTTCAGGTACCAACTGACGGCGTTTTGCCCACACAGTCGGCTGGAACTGATTCTCACTGACAACACCGGCAATCCAAAGAACTTCGCCGTTTCCAATTTTTTCGGAAATGCCGCGGCAAGATCCGTCTTTTGCGGTCAAAATCGCATTTCCGCCCTCAAATGCATACGTGCTGTTATTTATGACAAACGCTTCATTTTTGTCTTGATACGAAAGGGTTACATCTCCTTGGTACTTGCAATCCACCACCTTTGCGGTCACACCGATGAGAGATGCGATTTCCTCAGAGGAACGGCGTCTGCCATCGGATGCAAAGCGAGCGAATTCACCATAAATCACAAGTTTCCCACCCTGCTCGACATATGCCTTTAAGTTTGCAAGCTGGGTTTCCGAGAGACCTGCGCAATGGCTTGCAACAATGCATTTCTGCTTGGAGAGTTCGTCGACCGAGCTTTCCTCAAATACCATGTCAACACCAAGGTTGGATACAATTGCGGCTTCCATACTGCTGAGCAACGGGAACTGATAGAGATTGGTTGCATCATAGGTAAAGTCGCGGGTATCACGGGAGTAATAGAACGCAACATTTGCAAGCTTCCTCGGCTCTGCAAAAAGATCCATATGTGCCTTTTCAAAATCACGGTACTTCTTTTCAATATCGTAAATGTCAACACCTTCAGAGGTCGCAGTATAAAGCTGTCCCCACGACTTTGCCAAAGCAAACGAGAAGTAGAGCGAATCTTCACGATCCGGATAGAACATGGACATAGATGGAACGCCCTTGAGTTCTGCCATGGCATAACGCTGAACCGCTTCACAAGCGAAATCGAAATATGACTCACGAATAACTGCAGAGAAACAGTTTTCCTGGAACATATAGCTCCACAAATCGTATGCACGTTCAAACGGATAAGCTGTAACCGTGTGTTTCAATACATCCGAAGAATAATTCGGGTAGAAACACTTGTACCCCAATTCGTCATACATTTTGAAAATGTCACGATAAAAACGTTCGGTGCTTTCATAACGGAAGCGCTTCCAAGCAACAAAAGCGGGGTTTTCATAATCGTCAAAGAACTCCGCCCAATGCTCGGGGTCGGGTATCTCATAACCGGTCTGTTCTTTAAAAATTCTACGACAATGCTCACAAGTGCAGGCGTTTTGGTCAGCAAAATACTGAACATCGTCGTTCATGATACCGTCTACGCCTGTTTTAATTAGATCTTTCAAGTAAGAAAAATAGACACGGCGGTAGTCCGGATTGTTATAGCACATGCAGTGTGTGTTGTAAACACTGTTGACCGGTTTTCCGTCACGGCCGTCGATTTGGCGCCAAGAAAGCATTTTCGAGCCATCAATTTCCGGGTCAACAGCCAAAAACGGAATGATTTTCGGCCAATCCTCCGGAGTGGATTCCCAATTGGAAAATGACCCAATATCTTCTTCCAACCGAGCCCAGCCAATGGAAGTTCGTAAATTATGGACAAGTTCACTACTATGGTGTTCGATGACCTTCACACCATATTTATGACAAGCCTTCACAATCCGAGCAATACAATCATTGATTTCTTTCCAATACGGATAAAAGCCAAGACGCTCGTGTGTTCCTGTAAATGTCATGATGGTGGTAATTCCTGCATCCGCAAATGCTTTTGCTTTTTTCTCCAAGTCCTCCTGCGAAGCGTTAAATACTTCTTCCGCATTATACCAAAACCAACTAAAGCGTTCTTCCCATTGCTTTCTGCCCATATTAACATCCTCCGATTTTTCTAAATTTAATCGTCAGTGTTATCTTACTATATTTAAGAGAAAAGTCAAGTTTTTGCAAGGTTTTTCCAATCTATTGACAAATAAAAATTTGTAATATAATATCAGATTAACAAAATACCTTACGGAGGAATAAAATGAAGAGATTCAAAGAGTTTCTTACTCGCAAGAACATTGAGTTTTCTGTCAAGCGTTATTTCATCGACGGACTCAGCGCCATGGCAATCGGTTTGTTTTCCACCCTCATTATCGGTTTGATTATTCAAACACTCGGCGACCAACTTGCTCTGTTGTTTGGTCCGCATCCGATTTTCGATACATTGATCGAGCTTGGTAACACCGCCAAAGGGTTGATGGGTGCCGGTATTGGTGTCGCAGTTTCTTTTGGTCTCAAAGCACCACCACTTGTTTGCTACTCCGGTATTATTACAGGTATGTTGGGTGCGACCTTAGGTGGACCGGCAGGTTCGTTTGTTGCAGCAGCAATTGGTTGTGAATTCGGCAAAGCAATTTCAAAAGAGACAAAGGTCGATATTATTGTGACTCCTGCTGTCACCTTACTTTTTGGTATGATTGCGGCAAAGACGATCGGCCCCGCCGTTGATTGGCTGATGACCGGACTTGGTGTAATTATCATGCGTGCAACCGACCTTCAGCCTTTCTTCATGGGAATTGCAGTTTCGGTTATCATGGGTTTGGTACTCACCGCTCCCATTTCGAGTGCTGCGCTTGCAATCATGCTAAATCTTGGCGGGCTTGCGGCAGGTGCTGCTACCGTTGGCTGTTCTGCACAGATGATTGGCTTTGCAATTATTAGTTACCGGGAGAACAAAATGGGTGGTTTCATTGCGCAAGGCATCGGGACTTCCATGTTGCAAGTTCCCAATATCGTTCGTAATTTCTGGATCATTGTTCCTCCCACACTTGCTTCTGCTGTTCTAGGTCCGGTTTCCACCATGGTATTTAAAATGCAAAACAACCCTGCAGGTGCAGGTATGGGAACCAGCGGTTTGGTTGGTCAGATCAATACGTTTAACACAATGGGTTATACCCTTCCTGTACTGCTCGAAGTCTTGTTGTTGCACATCGTACTCCCAGCAATTCTTTCGTATCTCTTCTATGTAATCTTACGCCGTATGGGAAAAATCAAAGACGGTGATATGAAACTAGATCTATAAACACACAAGCGGGCTTGTGTGCGGAAACTGTTTGGTATATACTTAAATCAAGGAGGTGCGCATATGAAAAAGATAATTCTAACTTTTTTTATTCTCTGTTCGCTTATGATTTCCGGTTTTGCTGCAAATCTTGAGGGAAATGCAGATGCATCCGCATCATCTCTCAAAGAGTTGGGCTTGTTTCTCGGAACCGATAAAGGCTTTGAACTCGAGCGTCCAATGACGCGTGTTGAGGCCGCAACAATGCTTGTAAGATTCTTTGGTGCTGAAAAAAAGGCGCTTGCCGGAAACTTTGAGCATCCCTTTACCGATGTGCCGCAATGGGCTGATAATTATGTTGGCTGGCTTTATCAAAGCGGACTGACCAAAGGAATTTCCGCAACCCTTTACGGTTCAAAACAACCAATCACCGCATGGCAATACGGCATGTTGATTACCCGTGCAATCAGAGAGTTCGAGGAAATCCCGCACGAGCTCATCACAGAGGATGAAATCGCAGCAATTGACCAAAACAAGGCATTTATCCGTGGTGATGCAGCAATCATGTCAATCCGTGCCCTTGGTTGCTATTACATGAAGAATGAGAATTACCGTCCGCTTGCAGACGTATGCATTGAACGTGGGCTTTTTACTGCGGCTGACTTTGGGTCTGCCTGCTTCGACTTTTTCGGTCCGACCTATAGCATTGACAGAGACGGATTTATCACGCTGCGTATTTTGGGGATTCCGATTAGAAAAACACTTGATTCCGGTTACTTCACATTTGAAACCATCGACCATATTGCAAGTGACGGAACAAAATTCGACCCCTTTGTTTATCGGGAAGAAAACGGTACAGTAATCATTTATTCCATGGATCCTCTTACATTGGAAACGACTGAACTTGCACGCCGTGAAGGAATTTCAGGCCACTACAATTACCGCAATCCTTTTAAACTGGGTGGTACACACTATATCTTTGAAAGCTTAGCCGACGAAGATAAAACCGTTCTTTTAGCTGTTAAAGGTAACACGGTAACCGAGGTGTTGAGTTTTATTAACGGTGGCGAAAACGCTTGGTATCCCTACGACGGAGACACTGTATTCATTGATAACGAAAGCGTACTCATCGTTACCAAGAATCAGTATTATCGTGTAACCGAAGATTCTTTCTCTGAGATTCAGGCCCAAAACCTACGGTCCATGGCATATTTGGATGGAAACATTCTTGCAAAGCGTATTAACGATACCTCAATCGATGTAGTACTTCTTGATGTGAAGACCGGAAACGAAAAAGCATGTTATAATGTCCCAGACGACATGCAACGAGACTATTACGGCGGCGGTTACAGAGACTTGGATCGTAAACGTGAGGGTTATTACTACGGCGAAGCCGGTCTGTATTACTACGATAAAGGAACACTTTCACAAATTACCGCCCGACCGACCAACAGTTTCATCAAGATGGAGGACGGAAGTTATGTCATCCTTACTCATGAACTCGGCAAACGCTATACAGGCATGATCGCCTTTGGCGGAAATCAAGTCATGCAGGTGTTTTCCAATGGTGATGCAAAACTTTTAACGCCTGAAAACATGCAAATCGACTCCATTGATGGTGTTCTTTTGAAGGATGGAAAAGTTCATTTTGTGACCGCACAAGGTGTTGGCATGATGCATTTTGATAGGTACACCTACCGAATTGAGGAGAACGGAAAACTCACGGTTACTGATTTTGAGGCGGGACGCCCCGAAGTGATGGACGGGTTTTCTTGGGAGAATCCCAACGGATACAAAGAGAGATACATCAAGAAAGAGCAAGAGCGAATTGATGTTTTGGGTTATTAAGCAATAAAAAAGCCACCGGCTAAGCCGGTGGCTTTTTTATTGCAAACGTTTCAGGAAATCCGCAAAAACAGCAGGAAGATCACTTTCAAAACACAGGGTTTCACCGCTGATTGGATGGGTGAATGTAATGGTTTTTGAGTGCAGACACTGGGTTTTCAAGCCACTCTTATCTTTCACTCCATAGACAGGATCCCCCGCAATCGGATGTCCCAAATGTGCCATATGAACACGAATCTGGTGTGTGCGTCCGGTTTCCAAGCGACACTCAACGTAAGAAAAACCGGGATATTCGGCAAGAACACGGTAATGTGTAATCGCTTCTCTTCCGTCTGCGGTGACGCACATTTTCTTTCGGTCAGTTTTATGCCGTCCAATAGGTGCGTTGACAGTCCCTTCACTTTCACGAAGATGCCCCACGATTACTGCATGATATACACGACACACCGAGTGTTCCGCAATTTGTGCGGCAAGACCTTGATGCGCAGCATCATTTTTTGCCGCAAGCATAAGACCGCTGGTGTCTTTGTCCAACCGATGTACAATCCCGGGACGTAATTCTCCGTTGATCCCGGAGAGTTCCCCTGCGCAGTGATACAAAAGCGCATTGACAAGAGTGCCGTCCCAATTCCCTGCTGCAGGATGCACCACCATTCCTTGCGGTTTGTTGATGACCAAAAGATCCCGATCCTCATACACGATTTCGAGCGGAATATTTTGGGCTTCCAACGTACACGGACGTGCATCCGGGACAAATACAGTGATTTGATCCCCGGAGCCGACCGGGTATTTCTTTTTTGCAGGTAACCCTGCGATTTGAACTTGACCGGCTTCAATCAGTCCTTGTGCTGCACTACGAGTTATTTCCAGCGTTTTGCTGAGAAATACATCCAAACGAATTCCGGCATCAGCAGCTTCAACAATCAGAAATTCAGTCGTCATGCTTTTTCTCCGCCTTTTCGCTAAAGCACAGCAAATACAAAATCAGCATTCCTGCGCCCACTGTAACAAAAATATCAGCAACATTAAAAATCGCAAAATTGATGAGACGTACATCTACAAAATCCACAACAAAGCCATGGAAAACCCGGTCGATCAGATTTCCAACAGCACCGCCGAGCAAAAACACAAGCGCCCAATGCCCCAACGGATGCGATACACGTTTGCTCAGCAAAAGACAAAGCAAAACAGCACAAACAAGCAACGGAATCAAGATTAAGAAAAATCGCTGACCGCTCAACATGGAAAATGCAGCTCCGGTATTCTCCGCATAAGTCCAATGCAAAACACCGTCAATCACAGGGATGGAGTGAATTGGCTGCAAGACCTCAACCGCCCAGTATTTGACAACCTGGTCGAGTAATACAATTGCAAGAAACACCAAAACCGATGCCACAAACAACTCACCTTTCACAGAAACGACAGGAGCAACTCCAAAGCGGAGATGCTCCTATCCTTACTTACTTGATATTTTTCACTACGTTCAAGCAACGCGGGCAAAGTTCCGGATGCTCCGCATCTTTACCTGCCTCTTCCGAGAACATCCAACAACGCGGACATTTGATTCCGCCTGCATGCTCGACACCAATGGAGAGACCTTCAACATTTGCAGATGCGGTTCCAACCAAGTCTTTCACGATACGGACTGCAGAAACAATGCAAATGGTAGGCAGATCGTTCTGAACAGAAGTCAAGAAGTCGTAGAGTTCACCATCAGCACCTAAAGTGACAGCTGCTTCCAAAGACTTACCGATGATCTTCTCATTACGAGCTGCTTCCAGCGCAAGGTTCACTTCATCACGGATTGTATGGAGTCTTTCCCACTTTGCAGAAAGAGCCGCATCATCATAAGCCGGATTGACCTTCGGCATATCATTGAAAAATACGCTCTCGGTATCTGCCGAAGCATCGTGCTGCATGAAGCCCCAAATTTCCTCTGCGGTAAAGCTGAGGATCGGAGCGAGCAGACGAACCAATGCGTCCAGGATGCGATAGATTGTGGTTTGTGCAGAACGGCGAGCAACACCGTTTGCTTCCTCACAGTACAAACGATCCTTGATAACATCTAAATAAAAGTTGGACATATCAACCACGCAGAAGTTGTGGATTGCATGAACGAGCGGATGGAATTCATATGCTTCATACGATGCTGTCACTTTTTCAATCAAACGATTGAGCTGAGAAAGTGCCCAACGATCGATTTCAAGGAGCTCTGCATCGGAAACCTGCGCATTCGGATCAAAGCCATTGAGGTTACCGAGAATATAACGTGCAGTATTGCGAATCTTCAGATATGACTGGGAAAGCTGTTTGAAGATATTGCCGGATGCACGAACATCGGCATGATAGTCACTGGATGCCGCCCACAAACGAAGCAGGTCAGCACCGTAATCTTTGATAATCTCTTCCGGAGCAACACCATTGCCCAAAGATTTGTGCATCGCACGGCCTTCGCCGTCAACCACCCAACCATGGGTCAAAACAGTCTTATACGGAGCAACACCACGAGTTGCAACAGATGTCAACATAGAGGACTGGAACCAACCACGATACTGGTCAGCACCTTCGAGATAAACATCTGCCGGCCACAATGCCTTGTCAGTATATTCCAGTGCTGCAACATGGGAAGAACCGGAATCAAACCAACCGTCAAGGGTGTCTGTTTCTTTGGTAAAATGCTTACCGCCGCAGTGCGGACAAACAAAACCGTTCGGAAGAAGTTCTTCTGCTTCTTTTAAATACCATGCGTTCGAGCCTTCCTTGCGGAAGATTTCGGAAACGCTATTGATCGAATCGGTGGTACAGACCGGCTTCTGACATTCTTCACAATAGAATACCGGAATCGGCAAACCCCAATGTCTCTGGCGGGAAATACACCAATCGGCACGATCACGAATCATGCTGCTGATACGGTCTTTGCCCCAAGCAGGATTCCAAGTAACAGACTCGCAAGCATTGACAGCGTCATCCTTGAATGCATCCACAGAGCAGAACCACTGTGCGGTTGCACGGTTGAGAATCGGAGACTTACAACGCCAACAGTGCGGATAAGAGTGAACGATTTTCTGGCTTGCCAGAAGTGCACCACTCTCCTTCAAATCGTTGAAGATAACCTCAGTTGCCTTTTCATAAGACAAACCTGCATATTGACCGGTGATTTCGGTCATGATGCCACGATCATCAATCGGGGTGATATCCGGAAGGTTGTAACGGCGTCCGGTTTGATAGTCATCAGCGCCGTGGCACGGTGCGGTATGAACACAACCGGTACCGGATTCCATCGTGACATACTCCGCAACGGTAATCAAGCTGTCACGGTCATAGAACGGATGCCATGCGGTTGCATATTCCAAATCCTGACCTTTCAAGGTGGTCAGAACCTCGTATTCGGTGATTCCTGCCGCAGACATGGTGCTAGAGAGCAACTCTTGCGCAACAATGTAGCACTCCCCGTTTGCAACTTTTGCAACCACATACTCTGCACGTGGATGCAGCGCAATCGCAAGGTTTCCAGGGAGGGACCAAGTAGTAGTGGTCCAAATCACAAAATAAGTATTTTCAAGATCACAAACGCCGCTGAATTTTCCCAAATCGTCTTTGACTTTGAATTTTACATAAATCGATTCGCACGGATCATCCTGATACTCAATCTCTGCTTCCGCAAGAGCGGTCTCGTCATGAGCACACCAATAAACCGGCTTAAGGCCTTTGTAGATATAGCCCTTTTCATACATCTGACCGAAGATCTTAACTTCTTCTGCTTCGAACTCCGGAGACATGGTGAGATACGGATTTTCCCAATCTGCCAAAACACCAAGACGTACAAACTGGTCACGCTGCACATCAACGAATTTCTCCGCAAACACTTTACATGCATCACGGAATTCCGGAATGCTCATTCTTTTGCGATCCAGTTTATTCTGCTTAATGATTGCACTTTCGATCGGCATACCATGGTTATCCCAACCCGGAATAAACGGGGTAAGATATCCGCTCATAGCCTTATACTTATTAACGAAATCCTTCAGCATCTTGTTGAGTGCGGTACCCATATGGATGCTGCCATTACTGAACGGAGGTCCGTCATGCAAAACAAACAAGGGTTTCCCCTGATTCTTTTCGATCAATTTCTGATAAATCTTCGCCTCGTTCCAATTTGCCAGCATTTCCGGCTCACGCTTCGGCAGCCCAGCTCGCATAGGGAATTCTGTTTGCGGAAGATTGATTGTTGCATTATAATCCTGAGACATGTAACCTATACTCCCTTATTTCGTGATGATAGCACAGGAGCAATGATTTGCCCCTGTGCCAAAAACATTAATCATTCTTCTGATCGGTATTGATATCAAAGTTGCGGCCAAACTGCAACTGAGACACATCGTAACGCTTGGTCTCTCCACGATCGATTTCAGCAACCTCTTCCTCAGCAGGCTCTGCGAAATCAACCGAATAGGAGGAAACCTCTGTACTTTCATCCTTTCCGCCGAGTTCTTCCAAACTCTTTTCGGAAATCTCTTTTTCAACTTCAGCCATAAAGTCATCAGTCACATCAGGAACAGACGACTCACTTCTGCCAGCAGACATCCGCTCTGCAAGAGAAGCACGTTCTTCATCGGTGGTTTCACTCAACGCAAGAAACTCTTGCATTGCCGAAACCTGAGACTGATAGTTGTGAAGCATCTTGGTTGCAAACTCATTGGTCGCTTTTTTGACCAAAACAAGTTTTGCTTCCTCTTCACGAATCTTTGCCGAAAGCGCTGTTGCTTTTTCCTGTGCCGCTGCGCTTGCAGAGATCAGAATCTCTTCACTCTTCTTTTTGGCATCATTAATCATATCGTTTGCCATGTTCTGTGCGGTAATGAGTGCCTTACGCATTGCTTCATCAACACTGCGGTACTCTTCCACCGTTTCAGCAAGGACTTTGAGTTTGTTCTTTAACACTGCATTTTCCTTAAACAGTGCAGTGTAATCTGCTGCAACACGTGTCATCATCTCATCGACGCCGTCTGTGTCGTAGCCACCAAATCTTGCTTTATCGAATCTGACTTCGTTCAACTCTTGAGGTGTCAACATATCTATATCCCCCTGTTCTTTTTATAGAATCTGAATCAATAAACTGCGAATGATATCCAACAGGACGAACACCAAAAGAGGTGAAAAATCAATCGGCAGTGATTGAAAAAATCGAAACCGCAATAAGAAATTACGGATTGGAGCAAGAACCGGCTCGGTAAATGTATACAAAAACCGAACGATTGGATTGGAATAATCAAGCGGCAGCCACGAGATGATCACACGTCCAACAAAAAACAACTCAAACAAGCGAATAAACACGAAAAGGAATCGTGCAATTAAAACCCTGAGCATGCCGTCTGAAAGCTCCTTTCAAACCAATTAAATATAGAGACCGTTATTCTCCAATTCGTCAATCAAATCACCCTTCAAATCAACATTGAACGGTGTGATGATATAGGTGCTGTTTGCAACACGCTTGATTTTACCGTCGTTTGCATAAGCAACACCGCTAAGGAAATCCAAAATACGACGAGCTGCTTCTTTATTGGTGGATTCCAAATTCAGAACAACGGTACGACGCTCTTTCAAATGGTCTGCAATTTCAGTAGAATTGTCGTAACGCTCCGGTTTCACCAAAACCACCTGTAACTGAGTGGTGGTATGAATATTCACAACTTTATTACTACGCTTCGGTTCAAAGAAGCTTGCCTCGCTATCCTCACGTTTTGCGGCAGGCACCAAAGCTTCCATGCCTTCGTCTTCGTCGTCATCTACACGGACTAAATCTTTCAACCATCCAAGTAAATTCATTGTTTGAATCCTCCCATAATTTTCATTATTGGTAATGTCTTGCACCAAAGATGCCGGTGCCGACACGAACGATATTTGCGCCGCAGCGAATTGCCTCTTCAAAATCATCGCTCATGCCCATAGACAAAAAGTCCATATTTATATTATCGTATTTTTTTGCGCTCATGTCAACAAATAGTTCGTGCATTTTGTAAAAAAAACGTGAATTTTCTTCACATTTCCCGAGAATGGGCGGAATTGTCATCAAACCACGCACATGGATGTTCTCCATTTTCGAGGCTTCTTCCAAAAATACAGGCAATTCAGCTGCAGAAATCCCGGATTTGCTTTCTTCTCCTCCGATATTGACTTCGATCAAAACATCTTGAACAAGATCATGTTTTTTTGCCAAGCGGGAAATTTCAGCAAGACACTTCAAAGAACCGACAGACTGGATCATGGCGACCTTGCCGATTAAATACTTGACTTTATTGGTCTGCAGTGTGCCGATAAAATGAAGCGGAACACCTTCGTATGCACCTTGCTCATACTTTTCCATCAGTTCCTGCACACGGTTTTCACCTGCAACATCAATCCCTGCAAGCACCGCTTCTTTCACACGCTCTGCATCATTCATTTTTGTTGCCGCAACCAAGGTGATGTCCTCGGGGTTTCTCCCGGACTCTTGTGCTGCACGTGCAATTCTCTCTCGAATCTCTTTTACATTTTCTGCAATACTCATATCAGTCACCCACTCTGTCTTTATTGAATCATTTTTCGGTCTTCCAAACCTTTTGCAGAAACAACAACTTCATCATAAAGCAACAAGCCTTTGGTGTTTGTGCTGTCGTAGTCCACAAGATAATAGGTATCCGTTTCATAAATCGTTTGAACCGGCTTAAACTTTACCTGCGCATCAATGCGGCAGTAAACACCGGTCTGATCATTTTCATTCACACGCAGTGCTTCACGAGGAATCCGAAGCCCCGAATAGGTTTTCAGCACAACCTCTGCACGCAATTTCCTCGGAAATGTAAATCTTGAAATATAAACGGAGCAATCCATGACAACAAGGGCTCGTCCATCATCTCCAACCGTCACCTGCGAGATTTGCGCAGGAACCGCCGGATAGGATGCGTCTTCAAACTTCAACGTGACCGTTTTCCCTTTTTGAAAACGAGCCGCATCTTCAGCAGAAACCACAGTTGCATAACTCCAAACATAATCGGTGACAATTTTACCGATGACATTGTCATCATTCGGCTGAACCGAACCGGTTTCATTTAATTTCAAGTATGATTCAAGAGAGAGTTCCGAAAGCTGTGAACGAGCATAAACCGACTCATATCCGTCTGTCTCTCGAGAGAAGAACCCGGCCGTATTCGCTAAAACCTGCTTCCTCGCAGTTTGATCCTGTTTTTTCAATTCATTCAAATCCGTCTTCAACTGGTCAATGGTAGTCTGAAGTTCGGTTTTATCTCGTTTGATATACTCACGAGAAAGGATTCTGGTTTTCAAACTTTCTGCTGCACCTGCACTGTTCTCAACCTGGTCGTTTTCGACATAAGAGAGCAGGCTCGCCATCGTTTCAACAATCGCACGGTCCACAGTATCAATATCAATCAATGCATTCCCCTGCGATGCAACTGTCTGCAGTTTTTTGATGCGGGTGTTTAATTCATCAATTTCACGACGCACTTCAATTGCTTCTTCGCTGGCATAAATCCCGGCGACCAAGTCACCGTTTCCAACCTTTTCGCCTTCTTCCGCCACAATTTCCATCGCGCCGGTATCACCCGCATATAACAACTGCTCTTCTCGCACAACGATTCCGTCGAGTGAAATAGTTTCCTCGACTTCCCCAAAAACTGCAGTCACAGTTTCGACCGGCTGATAAAAATGACGCCAAATCTGAACACCGATATATGCCACCATAAAGATTGCAAACAACGCAGATATAATACGTGTTACCGGATGATCGTGTTTCATACTCTGCGCAAAGGATTTCCCTTTACGTTCCCTCCCTCTCAATCAACTCACGAAACGGAACCGGCCGTGCCGGCACCATTGTCGAAATCGCATGTTTGTAGATAAGCTGCTGTTTTCCGTCTGTATCCAAAATCACGGTAAAAGCATCAAAGCCTTGTACAATGCCACGCAGCTGAAACCCATTTGTCAAAAACATGATAATGGGATTCTTTTCTGTACGGCAATCGTTTAAAAATAAATCCTGGAGATTATTCTTTTTTTGCATTGAAAATCGCTTCTTTCATTCAAATTCCATTTCTTAACAAAACGGTACTTCCATTATACCGCAAGATTGAATGAAGTCTGTCGATTCCTGTATGATCGCATCAAAATTTTCCGCAAGATCTGCCTCGATCCAATAAATCTTACTGTTTCTTCGAAACCAGGTCAATTGTCGTTTTGCATAGCGCCGTGTCGCTTGTTTTAGCCGTTCAGACGCAAGTTCGACAGGTTCCCCGTTTGGAACGTCCCATAGTTCTTTATAGCCGATTGCTTGCATAGCGGTTGCGTTTTGTGCAATTCCCTTGCGTTGAATCTTGATAAGTTCCTCTACCAATCCGTCTGCAAGCATTAAATCCACACGGCGGTCGATCCGTTCATACAGTTTTGCACGGTCGTGGTAAGTAAGTCCAAGCCAACATGTGCGATACCGTTCGGGACGTTCTGAGGTGGCTTCATTGTGTTCCGAAATTCGCTTCCCGGTTGTATGGTACACCTCCAGCGCACGAATCACCCGTTTCACGTCGTTGACATGCAGTTTTTGTGCTTGTACCGGATCAACTTCCGAAAGCAGAGCGAGTAATGTTTCTTTTCCCTCTCGAGCTGCAAGCGCTTCCATCTCCGCACGATAGTGCGGATCTTCCACTTGCGCTGCAAATGTCGCACCACGCATGAGCGAATCCACATACAATCCGGTACCACCAACAACAATCGGAAGTTTTCCACGTTTGTGGATATCTGCTATACAGCGTTCTGCTTCTTCCACATAGCGTGCAACAGAATAATCCTCAAACGGCGAAACAACATCAATCATATGGTGTTTTGCTTGTGCCTGCTCCTCCAACGTCGGTTTAGCTGTGCCGATATTCAGATCTTGATAAATCTGCATGGAATCAGCAGAAACAATCTCACCGCCCAAAGTCTTTGCAAGTGCGAGAGAAAGCGCCGTTTTTCCCGATGCGGTCGGTCCGACAATACAGACCACCGGCAACTTTGCCATAGAATCAAAACTCCTCTACAATGTGCGTTTGAACATTTTTTCAAATTGAGCACGTGTCATAGTAATGCTAACAGGGCGACCGTGCGGGCAATAACGGATATCGGGGTCCCGCAGGACACGATCTACCAAGTGGTGAATTTCCGCATCTGCACTGCGTTTTCCAGCCTTAATCGCCATTTTGCATGCAATCGAATGTAGTAGTTCCGAAACCTGCTCCGGTTGTGACAAGCGGTTCCCCTGCAATAAACTTTCCGCAATTTCACCAATCACCTGCGGGACATCGTCCAAATCCAGTGCTGCAGGTGCTTCACAAACCGCAAGGCTTGTCTCCCCCAATTCCTCAACTGCGAAACCAAATTTACGCAGTTCCGCTTCGGCTTGCAAAAGTGCTGTCTGCTCAGGTTTACTCAATGTAACCGGAATTGCAGAAAGCAACACTTGCGCATCTATCGCACCAAATTCACGTTTTATTTTTTCAAACAAAACCCGCTCATGTGCAGCATGTTTATCAATAAACAAGACCTCATTTTCGCATTCCACGATCAGATAGGTTGCAAACAACTCTCCAATCACCCGATGTTCAGGAACGACCTCTTCTTTGATTGGCGTTACCTCTTCCTCCTTTGATTCGGAAACCACCCGGTCCACCACAGGCGCCGTTGGATTCTCTACCACCGGAGGTTCAACAAATTTCGGAGGCACAAGAATTCCTTCAGAATCATCACGCAACACGATCGGCTGCGATTCAACCTCTCGATGAATGCTCTGACGAGGCATTTGAAAACTCTGTTGAATCGACGTAACAGGTGCCGAAGGCTTCGGAATCTCACGCACAGGTTCCGGCACTTTTTCCGGCTCTTTCCGAATCACGGTCGGTGCAATTCTCGGTTCTGCCGCAACATGGCCACGGTCATTCTGCAACGCAGTTTTTACCGCAAAATAGGTTGCTTCAAACATTTGCCTGTCGTGGGCGAATTTCACTTCGGTCTTTGCCGGATGAACATTCACATCGACCAGTTCGGGCGAAAGTTCAAAGAACAGCACACACGCCGGAAACTTTCCTTTCATCAAAAGATCTCGGTACGCCTCATCCAACGCAGCCGATAAAAGCTTTGATTTCACAATTCGCCCATTGATAAAGAAATACTGCATGGTACGATTTCCACGAGCAGCAACAGGTTTACAGGTATAACCATACACACGCACTGTATCATGGACCGATTTTGCTTCTATCAAATCCGAAGAAAAGTGGCTGCCAAGCGCCGAGAAAATACAATTCTTCAAATTCCCGTCACCCGAAGTGTGCAGTGTGTTTTTTCCATCACGGATCAAACGGAATGAAACGGTTGGATGCGACAATGCTGCTGCAAGCACCACTTGCTCAACGCTTGCAGCTTCAGACGTATTTTTGCGCAAGAATTTCATACGTGCTGGTGTATTAAAAAATAAATCACGCACAATCACGGTTGTTCCGTCCGGAACACCAGCGTCCTCATGGCTTATGATCTCGCCACCTTCCAAATGCAGGCTACTACCGATTTCTTCATCCACACTTTTGGTAAACAAATCAATCTTTGATACCGAAGCAATAGCGGCAAGCGCTTCCCCACGGAACCCTAATGTTGTGATGTGTGCAAGGTCTTCTTCCGAACGGATTTTACTGGTAGAGTGCCGAGCAAATGCATTTTTTACATCTGCTTTTGCAATTCCATGCCCATTGTCCATTACACGCAAATAACTGATCCCACCGTTTTGAAGTTCGACGGTAATTGCACTTGCGCCTGCATCCAATGCATTTTCAACCAATTCTTTGGCAACAGACGCCGGACGCTCGACCACTTCACCTGCTGCAATCAGATTTGCAATATGTTTTGACAGAACATGGATTTTCGGCATTCGACTCACTTCCGATCTTCTAATTTTTTCGCATCAAGAGAGAATTGATGCAACAATCCCAATGCTTCAATTGGGGTCAGTGTGTCCGCATTGAGTTTTGCAAGTTGTTCAATCAAAACGTGCGAACCTTCACGAACTTCCTCTCGTTTTTCAGCCATCGCACGGATTGCATGCGGAACCAAAACCGTATCGCCGGATTCGATTGCATTCAAGATTTCCTTCGCACGCAGAAAAACTTCTGACGGAACGCCTGCCAGTTTTGCTACTTCAATTCCGTAGCTCTCATCTGCAGGACCTCGCACAATTTTCCGCAGGAATGTGATATCGAACCCACGTTTTTTTACAACGATGTTATAATTCTTCACACCGTCAAGGGAACCTTCCAAATCAGTAAGTTCATGATAATGTGTTGCAAACAAAGTTTTCGCTCCAAGTTTCCCCTTGTCCGCCGCATATTCAATCACCGCACGTGCAATACTCATTCCATCAAAGGTGGAAGTACCACGCCCGATTTCATCAAGGACAAGGAGACTGCGGGATGTTGCATTGGTTAAAATATCTGCAACCTCGCTCATTTCCACCATAAAGGTGGACTGACCTGCAGAAAGGTCATCCGATGCGCCAATGCGGGTAAAGATTCGATCCACCAAACCGATATGAGCGGCTTTTGCCGGAACAAAACTTCCGATTTGTGCCATCAGAACAATCAGCGCAACCTGACGCATATATGTGGATTTACCAGCCATATTCGGTCCGGTAATCAAAGCAACTCGGTTTTCTCCGCAATCCAAATAGGTATCATTCGGCACAAACGGAATGTCACGCATCATACGCTCAACGACAGGATGTCGACCGTCCGAGATTTCGCAAATGTCACTTTCATCAATCTGTGGTCGCACATATCGGTATTCGGAAGCGACGGTTGCAAGAGAGAGAACAACATCCAGGTATGCAACCTGTTTGGCGGTATTTTGGAACCGTACAAGTTGGAGAGAAATCTCACGGCACACTTCATTGAACACCTGACGTTCTAAAACCTGCAAACGATCTGATGCGCCCAAAATCGAAGATTCCAATTCTTTCAGTTCCTGCGTGAAATATCGTTCTCCGTTTGCCAGAGTTTGCTTGCGGATGTATTCCTCCGGAACCAAATCCAAATAAGATTTACTCACTTCGATGTAATAGCCGAACACACGGTTATAACGGATTTTCAAGGTTTTGATCCCGGTTTTTTCACGCTCTTGCGCTTCCATCTGCAGAACCATTCCCATCGCATTGTCTCGAATGTTCTTCAAATGGTCAATTTCCTCATGGTATCCGGTTTTGATGCCGAACACTTCTTTTCCGTCATCATCCAAATGATACTCAATGGAACGGGAAAGCAAATCACGGATTTCTTCAACCGGATCCAAATGATTTCGGATCTGTACCATCTCCGGAGCATCCAACTGAACAAGTTCGGTTTTGAGTTCCGGAATTTTTTCCAATGTTTTTTGAATATTGAACAGATCATGATAACTTGCGCTCTTGCAAACAACACGACTGACCAAACGTTCCAAGTCCGAAACATCACAAAGGACCCGTGCAATTCCATCCGAGACAATCGGATTGATAACCAATGCTTCGATGGCATTTTGACGTGGGAGGATCTTCTCTTTTTGGCAAAGCGGCTTATTGATCCATTGGCGAATCAAACGACCACCCATCGGTGTTTTTGTCTTGTCCAACACCCACAGAAGAGAGCCACGTCTTTCCCCGGTACGCATGGTCTCGCAAAGTTCCAAATTGCGGCGTGCCGTCATATCCAGCCGCATGAAATTCGCATTTTCCAAAAAACGAACATGATTGATCTGACGAAGTTCCGTTTTTTGTGTTGCATGAAGATAAGAAAGCATTGCGCCGGCTGCACAGACTGCACACTCTTCCTGAAAGCCGAGTGCAGAAACAGACTCTGTTTCAAACTGTTCGCAAACCGCCCGAACTGCATGATCATAATCAAAATAGTCATCGTGCCCTTCGGTCAACATTGCACCCAAACGGTCACATATAAAATCACGTAGGACTGTTTTTTTCGTGAGAGTCCCCTGAAGCAGCACTTCACTTGGAGAGATGCGTTGGAGTTCGGCAATGATGTAATAATTCAGGTTTTCACCGGAAACAACAGACAATTCAATTTCGCCTGTACCGATATCACAACTGCAAATCGCAGCTTCTTTTTTTCCAAGACTGACGGTGCAAAGGAAATTGTTCTCTGATGCACCAACCACAGTGGAATCCAAAATCGTACCCGGTGTAACGATCCGTACCACGTCACGCTCTACCAACCCTTTACATTCACTGGGATCCTGCATTTGCTCACAAATCGCAACTTTATATCCCCGTGAAACAAGGCGAGAAATATACGCTTCGCACGCATGATGAGGCACGCCGCACATCGGGGCACGTTCTTCCAATCCACAGTCACGCCCGGTCAAAACCAAATCCAATTCTTTGGATGCAGTAACAGCATCTTCAAAGAACATTTCATAGAAATCTCCCAAACGGAAAAACAGCAAACTGTCACTGTTTTTTTCTTTGATTTCCAGATATTGCTGCATCATCGGTGTCAGTTCTTTTTCTTTACTCAACCTTAACAACCCCTTTTATTCGGGAAGAATCGAAATCACGGTTCCCTCCATGGACCACTTTGCACATTCAGTGATCTCAACAATTGCAAATCTCCCAACCAATGACGGATCGCCCGCAAACCGTACCGGGCGGTTATCGTCACAACGCGCCAGCAGATTCATTTTTTCTGGGGTATCCGCTTCAATAAGCACCTCGACACGAGTTCCGAGATGCCGCTGATTTCTTTCTTTCGAATGTTCGTTTTGAAGCGCAAGCAAGCGTTCAAACCGAACTTGTCGTTCTTCTTTCGTGGCACAATCCGGAAGTTCCGCCGCAGGTGTGCCCTTTCTGCGGGAATAAAGGAATGTGAATAATGCATCAAACCCAATCGTTTCCACCAGGTCCAATGTATCCTCAAAATCCTTTTCAGTCTCACTCGGGAAGCCTACAATCACGTCGCTGGTAAGCGCCAGGCTCGGCATCAACGAGCGTGCATAATCCACCAAGCCTTGATAATGTTCACGGGTGTACTTACGGTTCATTTCTTTTAAAATTCGGTTGCTGCCGGACTGGAACGGCAAATGAATATGCTTACAAACCTTCTCACAGGAAGCCATAGTCTCAAAGAGTTCTTTTGAGGCATCTTTCGGATGACTGGTCATAAAACGCAGGCGAAATTTTCCGGGAATCGCATTGAGTCTTCTCAAAAGTTCAGAGAAATTAACGCCATCATCACGGTCGAGGCCGTATGAATTGACATTTTGACCCAAAAGAGTGATATCTCGTGCACCTTCCGAAATAAGTTGTGTAATTTCGCTGACAATCACATCCGGATCACGGCTTCTCTCTCTGCCCCGCACATAAGGCACGATGCAATAGGAGCAGAAATTGTTACAGCCATACATAATGGAGACCCACGCCTTTGTCTTGCTCGCACGCAAAACAGGAAGCCCTTCCACAATCTCATGCTCCTTGTCCTCAATCGCAAACACACGCTTGCCGCTCGTCAACACCTGATACAAAAGTTCAGGCAAGCGATGGACTGCGTGGGTTCCAAACACAAGGTTGACATGATGGAAGCTTTTCCGGATTTTTTCTGCCATATGTTCTTGTTGGACCATACAACCGCAAATCCCGATAATTTGTCCGGGTTTCAATCGTTTTCCGGGTTTTAAGGCACCGACATTCCCTAAAATACGCATTTCAGCGTGTTCACGCACTGCGCAGGAGTTGACAAGAATGATATCTGCCAAAGTCTCGTCTTTGGTCGGCGCATATCCCATTTCGAGTAAAAGGCCCCGCAGGATTTCACTATCTGCCTCGTTTTGTTGACAACCATACGTATCGACAAAAGCGTATTTCGGCTCATCATGCATTGCACGAACACGTTCCATATAATCACGTTGACGAAGGAGTTCCTCCTCCGCAATCAAGCGTTTTTCTCTCATAACTCCTCCATGTTGTGCAACAGTGCTGCACCGGTTGCTGTGGCAAATTCTGAATGTTCCGGAACAACAAAGTTTTTCCCATACAATGCTTTCATTACAGCAAAAATTTCACGCATTTGCGGAACATTGGTTAAGTTTCCGGTCAGAACAATATTCTCGGTTTCTTCGATTCTTGCAGCAAACACCGAGATCACGCCAATGGTCTGAAAGACCAGGTTGATAATACCAAGGGCTAAATCTCCGTTGGATGCAAGATCGCTGATTTTGCCGAAGTTTGACGCTGTGGTATTCGGGGTCAGGGTCTCCATCTCATCTGTACTGATGTCACGAATGAGCAAATCAACATTTTGGAGATCGCCGTTTTTGGCTGTTTCAATCAACTCATTGAAATGGCGAACATTGATTATTCGATCAGACAGACCAAGGAGAGTACCGCCACCAACACCGGTACCGCCCAGGTGTTTTGCTTGCTTCCCCTTTGCAGCGACAAACGCTGTCCCGGTTCCCATACTGACAACCACTGCATGGTCAAGAGAGGAAAGGAAAAGTCCACCTCGACCAATTGCTTGAAACTCATCGATATGAACAGTGGGAATCCCAAAAAGATCCTCTTGGATTGCTGATGCACCAACACCGGTAATCATGACACGTTCTATGTCATCAATTGCCAAGTGGTTAACACTTAAAAATTTACCAAAAGCACCATAAAGAGACGCTGTCGGATCATTTGCTTTTACAAGCAGCGGAGAAAAAATTTCACCATTTCGATAGCCGATGATCTTTGTGGTACTTCCTCCAATGTCAATTCCCAAAATACATTTCATGTCGTTTCCCTCACAATACAAACTGCGGACATAGATACACTGAGTATATCATAACATTTTTTCTTCCGTTTGTCTAATCTTTTACGCAAAAAAGCCGTGAGAAATCTCACGGCTTCATTTTGCTGTCTTCAATTAGTTTTTCTCCGAGCAGAACGATATCCCCCGCTCCCATTGTCAAAATCAGATCTCCCGATTTTGCTTGTTCTTTCATCCAGCTTAAAGCTTCCTCAAAATCCTTAAAATTCTGTGCATTCGGAATCAAGTCAGAGATTGCATCAGACCCAATTCCAATTGTATTCTTTTCTCGTGCCGCATAAATCGGAACAAGACACGAAACATCTGCAAGCGAAAGCGCTTCCGCAAATTCTTCTTTCAGCGCCGCTGTGCGAGTGTATGTGTGTGGTTGAAAGATACAAATCACACGATCATAACCCAACGTCTTTGCTGACTCTAATGTTGCCCGCACTTCACTCGGATGATGGGCATAATCATCATACACCTGAGCGCCGTTAAATTCTCCTTTGAATTCAAAGCGACGGCCTGCACCATGGAATTTAGAAAGTCCTGTTGCAATCGCCTCCGGTGAAATCCCGAGTGCAAATGCAGCAGCGCAGGCAGAGAGTGCATTATAAACGTTGTGTTTACCCAAAACAGCAAGATGAATCGTTGTTTTTAATTCCCCATCCAAATAAAGATCAAACACCGTTTCACGTGCGCCAAGGACTAAGTTTTTCGCCATAACCTTCGCTGCACGATCAATCCCGAATGTCATCACCTCTCGGTCGATCCCCGAAACCGCCTTCATAGCGTTTTCATCGTCCCCGTTTACCACAACCACGCCATCTTGGGGAACAATTTTTGCAAATGTTGCGAAGGATTCAATAATTTCTTCAATTCCGGAGAAGAAGTCCAAATGATCCTCGTCAACATTCAAGATAACCGCAACAGTGGGATAAAAATGATGGAATGAGTTGCAATACTCACACGCCTCTGCAATAAACAGGTCACTTTCTGCGATACGAAGACCACCGCCAATTGCCGGAAGATTGGCACCCACCATAACTTGCGGATCCAAATTTGCCTCAAGTGCAATATGAGTCATCATGGATGTGGATGTGGTTTTTCCGTGTGTACCGGAAAAACACACATTGTTCCGATATTCACGCATCAAAATTCCCCAAGCTTCCGCACGCTCCAAGACCGGAATTTTGCACTCCCTCGCCCGAATGATTTCAGGATTGGAATCCGGAATTGCCGCAGTACGGATCACTAGATCAGCATCCCCTACCTGGTCAGCAGCATGCCCAACAAACGCTTTCATCCCAAGTGTGCGCAAACGCATCAGCGCTTCACTTTCTTTCATATCTGAACCACTAACCGAAAAACCACGACGAAGTAAGACCTCGGCAAGTCCACTCATAGAAACGCCGCCAACCCCAACAAAATGTACCGTTTGGTGCTGATTCGACAAAACAGTGTTCAAATTCAAAACAAACCCTCCAATGGCAACCCGATTGCGTATGATTCGGTCACACACGGGCAGACTAACAACAAATGATTTCTTTTTTATTATAACTTTCCCGCACACGATTGTCCAGTCAATTCTTTGAGGAGTGAAACAAGATGACCATTACCGATGTAAAAATCCGCCGCACGATGAATGATGGAAGATTACGAGCAATCGTTTCCGTCACATTCGAGAACGAATTAGTGATCCATGATATCAAGGTAATCGCAGGTCAAGACCGGATGTTTCTTGCAATGCCTGCACGCAAGCTGACAAATGGAACGTTTGCAGATATCGCCCATCCCACCAGTGCGGATCTCAGGGAAAAGATTGAGGCTGCGGTCTTGGCACAGTATGAACAACAAACGACTTGAAAATTTCTGTAAAAAGAGGTATGATGGTGTTAGTCAATAAGGAGGCATTCTTATGCGTGTTCTGATTTTAACCATCACCGCAGGCCATGGTCACCATGCAGCAGCGCAATCCATTTCCGATGCTTTGGCGGAACGGGATGTGGCTGTTCGTACCATTGACGTGTATAAAACCATCAACAAAGCACTGGCCGACAGTGTTAATCAGTTTTATTTATTTGCAACAAAATATACGCCAAAACTTTATCGGCGGGCATATGAAATGCTCGAAGGAAAAGATCGGCAGTATTTGCTGCAAGAATTGGGCAATCTCTTGATTGCTGCTAAGTTTGACTCACATATAGAAGATTATGCGCCGGATTTTATTGTATGCACACATATCTTCGCTGCTCAAATCGTAGATGAGCTCAAAAAGAAAGGAAAACTCAAGGATGTACCTACCATCGGGATTGTAACCGACTACACGCTTCATCCGTTTTGGGAAACCGTTCCAAACGTAGAATACATCAATTTGGCTAGTCCCCTTTTGATGCACACCGCAAAGCGCCGTGGCATTGCCGCCTCCCGACTGTGTTCTCTCGGAATTCCGGTGCAACTGAAATTCAGTGAGCGACTCTCCCGCGAAGATGCCGCAAAAGAATTGGGGATTGATCCCTCTCGCAGAACTGTTTTGGTGATGGGCGGCAGCATGGGATTTGGGAATATTATCAGCACCATCCAAGACATTTTATCTCTTGATTCTGATCTTCAGATTCTTGCAGTTTGCGGCAAAAACAAGCGGCAATACAATCGCTTGATCGAGTCGGATTTCGGAGAGAATGTGCACGCTTTCTCTTTTGTTAACAATGTTGATGTGATGATGGATGCATCTGACTGTATCATCACAAAACCGGGCGGACTCACAGTTACAGAAGCAATCGAAAAGCAGCTTCCGTTGATTCTAACCGACCCAATTCCCGGCCAGGAAGAACGCAACCTTGATTTTCTCCTCAATAACGGGATTGCACTTGCGACCTCAAAAAAATTCACAGTCGATGATGCGATCAATTATCTGTTTAATTGTCCCGGACGGATCGAAGCAATCAAAGAACGGTTGGTCCATGCAGTCTCACCTCAAGCGGCACGAAACCTTGCATCTTTTATCATTGAAAACGCTCAGCATTAACCTAAAAAGCACCGATAAAATCATCGGTGCTTTTTTCTTATTTTGCGTAGTAATTGATGAGGCAGCCGGAAAGAATGATGTCACGTTCTTCACGGGTAATTGCCGGAAGTTTGAGTGTAATTTTTGTTTCCTTGCCATTCTGGATCAAAGTTGCTTCAATGCTCTCATCATTGCCCTCAAGCAATGCACGAATTCCACGGATATAAATCCAGTCCCCTGCCTGGATATTAAAACTTGCAGCATCATCCAAAATAAACGGAAGCATGCCCCAGTTTACCACGTTAGAGCGATAACGCTTGGTTGCATATTCTGCTGCGATATTCGCAACACCACCCAACACACGCTGGCAAGATGCTGCTTGCTCACGAGCAGACCCGTCACCCGGTTTCAGTGCAAAGACTGCAGTACCGACTTCGGTCTTACTCAAGTCCACGTTGATAGGAAGATCGATTTTTTCACCGTTTTCACGGGCAAGTTCCATTGCCTGAATCTCTTTTGCACGGCCGACATATGCCGGATCCTTACGGGAGAGCGCAAATCCAGCCAACTTCATCGGGTTAGAGCGGTAAGACGAGGTTTCACCGGACGGAATGAGTTCATCTGTTGTGGTGACCGGATCATAAATTGCGCTGCCAACAGAAATCAAGAGATCCTCGGTCATCGGAATCATATTCGGCCAATCCGCAATATTGGGACCAAACTTCAACTCAGCCGACGCATCAGGTTTTCCAACACCATAGTAAATACGGCTCTTATATGCACTGTCATCGTACTCGTAATTGTCACACTTCGGTTCTGCTGGAATTTGATCCAGTTCAAATGCAGAAGTGAGTTTTCCGCCGTTTTTTGCAGTTGCTGCGATGGAGCGGGCATCCATCAGTGCAACAAAGGAAAGCTGTCCGTCACCCGGCTTACTTCCTTCACGGTTCGGGAAGTTACGGGTTGCATGGCGAATGGAAAGTGCACCGTTTGCAGGAACATCACCCGCACCGAAGCACGGACCGCAGAATGCAGAACGAATGCTTGCACCAGCTGCCATCAGTTTATTGAGTGTGCCGTCTTTATTGAGCGCCATCATCATGGGCTGACTTGCCGGATAGACCGAGAGCCAGAACGCATCCGAGCCGATATTTGCTCCGTCAAGGATTTCTGCTGCACGGCAAATATTTTGATACAAGCCACCCGAACAGCCACCGATAAAGCCTTGATCCACCATGAGTTCGCCATCTTTGATCTTGTTGGCAAGACGAACGCTTTCCGGCTGCTTGCCGAACTGTTCTTCAATATCTGCATCCACTTTGGTAAGAATCTCTTCGAGATTTGCCTTGAGTTCCGAAATCGTGTAAGTATTGGACGGATGGAACGGAAGTGCGATCATCGGCTCAACTTTAGAAAGGTCAACGCAAACCGCACAGTCATAATATGCACCGTCTTTCGGAGCGAGCGCACGGTACTCATCGCCACGACCGTGACGGACAAGGAACGATTTCACAGTATCGTCAGTTGCCCAAATGGAAGAAAGGCAAGAAGTTTCGGTGGTCATAACGTCAATGCCGTTACGGAAATCCATACCAAGGTTTGCAATGCCGGGGCCAACAAATTCCATGATTTTGTTTTTCACAGTCCCCTGTTTGAAGGTTGCACCAATGATTGCAAGTGCAACGTCTTGCGGACCGACACCCGGACGCGGCTCCCCTGTGAGATAAACACAAACGACATCCGGATATGCAATATCATAGGTTTTGGAAAGCAGCTGCTTGACCAGTTCAGGACCTCCCTCACCGATCGAAATCGAACCGAGTGCGCCATAACGGGTATGGGAGTCAGACGCTAAGATCATCTTGCCGCAACCTGCATAGCGCTCACGCATATACTGATGAATTACTGCCTGATGTGCCGGAACAAATTCGCCACCGTATTTCTTTGCTGCAGAAAGACCAAAGACATGGTCGTCCTCGTTGATGGTTCCGCCGACCGCACACAAACTGTTGTGGCAGTTGGTCAAAACATACGGGAGCGGGAATTCTTTGAGTCCCGATGCACGAGCAGTCTGAATGATTCCGACGTAAGTAATGTCATGGGATGCCATCGCATCCATTTTGATTTTCAGCGCATCCATATTACCGGAGGTATTGTGTGCCTCCAAAATGGAATACGCAATGGTGTTTTTCTTTGCTTCTGCAGGAGCAGGCAGTCCTTGCGCCTGTGCCGCATCGATCAGCGCATTGTCTTTGAGATATACGCCTTGGTTTTTGATCGTGATCATGGGTGTTCCTCCTCAACTTCTGTAATTTCTATCAATTGATTTTTTAATACTGTTGCAAGTGCCGGACTCTCCAGATAGCACCCAAGTCTGAAATGGATACTGCCCGAAACATCCGGATATTCACGGTTTAATTCCAACTGACGTGCCAATTCTTCGCCGCCGTACCAAGCGGAACCTTCTTCGGCCGTCAATGCGCGATAACCTGCGTGTCCGATATAGAGTTTCACAGAGGTTCCTCGCACCACATCGACCCACCAACGCACCAATGTTTCATAGTCTGCCGCATCGTGACCGATGTGCCAATAAATCTGCGGAGCGATATAATCAACCCACTCTTCTTTGACCCACTTACGTGAGTCCACCGCATGTGCGGTATAGGATTCAAGACCATTGGTTGCACTTCCCAGCAGTGAAGAGCGTTGGTTTTGCCAAATTCCAAACGGACTGACACCAAAAACGATTTCTGGATTTGTATTTTGCACAGCAGCGTGTGTTTCAGAAATCAGCAAATTGATGTTTTCCCGTCTCCAATCCAGAAGATTGGATGCGCCGGATGCTAAGAACGTTTCTTCATCCGGGAATTCTTCGTCCGGATAGAAGTAATCGTCAAAATGGATTCCGTCCACGTCATAATTTGAAACGATTTCAACCACACCATCGATAATATACTTCCGTACTTCCTCAATTCCGGGATTTAAGTATAACTTCCCATCGGTATGCTTCACGGTCCACTCAGGGTGAATATATGCCGGGTTTTGCTGTGAGAGGATGTCTTTCTTCCCTTGCGTGACACGAAACGGATTGATCCACGCATGAAGTTCCATTCCACGTTGATGCGCTGCATTGATCCAATAAGACAAAACATCAAAC
Organism: Oscillospiraceae bacterium; assembly: GCA_017421025.1. Taxonomy (GTDB): domain Bacteria; phylum Bacillota; class Clostridia; order Oscillospirales; family JAAYXM01; genus SIG510. The sequence continues at coordinate 14,398 of JAFQME010000021.1, read as the reverse complement.
TCCGCATTCGGCGGAATCCCCTGTGTCCCCGAAAGCACTGCAGACCACGGGTAATACTCTGATGGATAAAGTGCATCGCCGCACGGACGAACTTGCAAAAAAACGGCATTGAGGCCAAGGTCTTTTGCTCGGTCCAACAGCGTTTCCGCTTCCTCTTGGAGTTGCTCTGCAGATAGTCCCGGTTTTGACGGGTAGTCCAAATTCAATGTGGTCGCTACCCAAACTCCACGCAGTTCCGCAACAGTTTTCGGTGCCGGCTGACATCCAAAAAAAGTGAACACAATACAAACTACCAAGAGGATACAAACAGTTCTGAACACTTATCAATCACTCATTTCTGTAAGGCATTGTTTATTCTACACTACTTTTGAGAAAAATTCAAGAAAAAGCGTCTTGAAACATAAAACATCCTATGATATACTTAACTCAAATTTGACACATAGGAGGACTTTCCAATGAAAGTTTTTATTATGGCAGGTCAGTCCAACATGGTTGGCCAAGGCATTATGGGTCTTGTTCCACCAATTGTGGACGAAAAAGTTAAGATTTTCCGTGGCGAAAACTGGGAGGTTGCAACCGAGCCGTTCAATCCATCTTTAGGATCGAATCGTGGCGTTAACCTGGGTCCGAGCTTTGCTCAGAAACTTCGTGAAGTTGATGATGTTGAAATCGGCTTCATTTATTGCCCGGTTGGTGCATCTTGGCTCCATCAGTGGCAGCCGGGTGAAGAGATCTATGAAGAAGCAGTCAAGCGTTGCAAAGCAGGTCTTGTCGGCAACGAACTTGCCGGTATGCTGTGGCTTCAGGGCGAGCAGGACTGCGATACCGACGAGCATGCAGAAACGTATCATGACCGTTTTTTGAGTTTCCTCGCTGCGCTTGAACAGGATATTGGCGAAAAAGATTTCCCGGTTATTATTTCCGAGCTTGGCGATTATCTCGGCACATACGATTACTGCAAAGACCGTTATCAAACCATCAACAAGGAGATTGGACGCATCGCTGCATCTTCTCCCCGTTTTGAAGTAGTCAATGCAGATGGATTTGAGCCGAATGAACCCGAAGATCCCGCACATATCAATGGTGCAGGTCAGCGTGAACTTGGCCGCAGATTTGCAGCGGCCTGGGCAAAACTCTCCGCACGACTCGGCATTAAACTGTAAATAGAAAACGAGTGGCAAAATGCCACTCGTTTTTTAATCCACAAAAAAGTTTTTCCAGTGGAAGCGACCGAGATTCATCTTATTGCAAACCAGTCCGCTGACAAACAGTATCCCTAAAAACGGAAGACAAACCGGGAGGATCAGGTATTCCGGAAGTTGTCCGGCAATCATGAGCGGAAGCCCCAAAAGTGCAATATTGATGCGCATATGGATGTAATAACGTTTCTTTTGTTTCGGGGTGTTTGAAAGTTCTTCCTCCACGTTCCGATTTACCACAAGGCGTGGAAATCGAAGGGAAAGCAGCGACAAAAGGATGAACAACAGTCCCCAAATGAAATAAATCCATGCTCTCATGTGAATTCACCTCGAAAACAGATTCAGCCCCGAGAGTGCGGCTATAAAGAAGAGGATCACCATCAGAATCCGCCCGATCCCCTGACAAACACGATAGAACTCACTCGGCTCGCCGCCATCTACCGCAAGGCAATAGCGGAGATTCCAGAACAAATCCGGCCAGTGAATGTCAATAAACAAGAATACCAGGATCAGAATCAGAACGAATATGACCGATGTTTCTCCCCGAGTATCAGGTGTTTCCATCGTCGCCCAATTATAGACCGTATTCAGATTCGGAAAAAGTTCTTCTTGTTTCGGTGTAACACCGCCCGCATACACAGTAATGGGGAAAATCGGATCCCCTGCTTGGTCAATCAAAAGCCACGGATCACCCTCATGCGCCTGCCCGGTAAAAACCGTAGTTCCGTTTTCTGATATGGTAACCGTTTCACCAAATGTGACGCAATAAATCCGAGTTTCGTCATTTACTTTCAGCGAGACTTCCGCCTCATCCAAGGTTTTGGAGGAAATGGAAAGGCGGTAAGCATTGTACCATTCATCACGGCCGGAGAAGCTGCCGTCTTCCTGTTGTGCCAAAAAGGACTGACGATACCAAACACCGGGCTGATGCAATGCACGGAGATAGAAAAACAAAATTACAACCGCAAAAACTCCGAGCACAATCAGTGAGAGTGTACGATGTTTCTCAAAAAAGGCCTTCATATCATCCCCTCCTTTGACATCATCATATCATATACAAAGAAAGCGTGCAAGATATTTCCTTGCACGCTTTTGTGCTTGTCTTATTTGCACTCATCAAGCACAGCTTTGCAAGCTGCAGCAGACTTGTTGAGAGCTTCGAGTTCTGCCGGAGTGAGGCTCGGAGCAAGAACTTTCTTTGCACCGGAAGCACCGATGATAGTCGGCAGAGAGAGTGCGACATCGTGGATGCCGTACTGACCGTCCAAAACAGTGGAAACGGTACGGATGGTATCGCAGTCACGCAGGAGGGACTCAACCAAGATTGCAACACAAACGGAAACGCCGAAATAGGTTGCGCCCTTGCGCTGAATGATCTTTGCGCCGTCAGTCTTGACAGCCTCAAGAATTTCAGCTTTTGCTTCACCATCAAGCGGAATACCATTCATTGCGCAGTAATCATCAATCTGGGTACCTGCGATATGGGTATTGCTCCATGCCGGAACCTGAGAATCGCCGTGCTCACCGATGATATAACCATGGATATTTGCAACGTCGATGCCGGTCTTACCAGCAAGCAGGCTGCGGAAACGAACGGTGTCCAGAGAAGTACCGCTGCCGAGAACGGTGCCCTGCGGGAGGCCGGACCACTTAGTGATCATATAAGTGAGGATGTCGACCGGGTTTGCAACAACCAGGATCACACCGCCGGTGTAATACTTCATGATGCTCTCGGTGATGCCACGAGCAATGGAAGTATTCTTCTTTGCAAGATCCAAACGAGTTTCGCCCGGCTTTCTGTTTGCACCTGCGGTAACAACGATGATGTCGCAACCTGCGATATCGGAATAGTCACCTGCATAGACCTTCATCTGGCCGATGAACGGCAAGCCGTGCTTAATGTCAGCTGCTTCGCCTGCTGCCTTATCAGCAACAACGTCGATCAGAACCAATTCTGTGCAAACCTTGCGCAGAGCCATAACATAAGCAGAGGTAGCACCAACGAAACCGGCACCAATCACTGCAACTTTAGTTTTTCCTTTTTTCATTTGTGACGCACTCCTCATAAAATAGAATCTCAAATTTCGCTATTATACAGTATACCCCAAACAGTTAAAAATGTAAAGGGAAATTTTACAAAAAAACAGGGTACGGGTCGAACCCATACCCTGCTCTCAATCTAAGTTAGATATTCTTCTTTGCGAGGTCTGCGAGTGCTGCAAATGCTGCTGCATCATTGCATGCGAGCTCAGCCAGCATCTTACGGTTCATAGCAACGCCTGCCTTCTTCAAACCGTACATGAAACGGGAATAGTTGAGCCCGTTCTGCTTTGCACCTGCAGAAATACGAGTGATCCACAGCTGACGGAAATCACGTTTTTTACGCTTACGGCCGATGTATGCGTAAGTCAGAGACTTCATAACGGCCTGATTCGCCATCTTATAATGTGTGGATTTTGCACCCCAATAACCCTTAGCCTGCTTTAAAATCTTTTTTCTTCTTTTGCGCGTCATCATTGCGCCTTTAACTCTTGCCATCTATAACAGCCTCCAAATTCTGAATGATTGTGTTTCTTCTTATTTATAAAGAACCAGGCGACGCAGTGTTGCCTCGTTCGCCGGGGTTGCGTAAGCAGCTTTACGCAGACCTCTTTTACGCTTGGTGGTCATCTTATTCAGAATGTGGCGTCTGTTTGCATGGTTGCGTTTCACCTTACCGCTCTTGGTAACAGAGAAACGTTTGGATGCGCCACTGTGGGTTTTGATCTTCGGCATCTTGATTACTCCTCTCTATTGTAAAAAATTTTCGACTTACTTTTGCTTCGCCGCAAGGAACATGATCATCTGACGGCCTTCCAGTTTGGGCGGTTTTTCAACCGTACCGAACTCTGCACAACCTTCGGAGAAACGATCCAAAATCTCCTTGCCGATCGAGGTGTGAGCCATTTCACGACCTTTGAATCGGACGGAAACCTTTACCTTATCGCCGGACTTGAGAAAACGAATCGCATTGTTCATTTTCACCTGCAAATCATGCACATCAATACCCGGAGACATACGAATCTCTTTGATATCGATGGTACGCTGATTCTTTCTGGCTTCTTTCTCACGTTTTTCCTGCTCAAAGCGGAACTTCCCGTAGTCCATAATACGACAAACCGGTGGAGTTGCCTGCGGAGCGATTTTGACCAGATCCAATTCTTTTTCATCCGCTATTTTCTGAGCTTCTGCGATCGGGACGATTCCCAATTGCTCACCACTATCACTGATTAGGCGAACTTCTTTATCACGGATCTCTTCGTTGATTTGATGTTCCAGTTTGCTAATGCGAAAGCACCTCCCAAAAAACATAAAACGCGGACGACAAACGCCCGCGTTTCAACACAACACAAAGACAATAGCTAAGCTATCGTAAGTTACAATGTTGACCTTTTTGCTGCTGCTAAAGGTGAGAGCGGGATTTGCCCTTCTTTGTTTTTACTATGATAGAATAACACAGGTTCTTTTCGTTGTCAATAGTTTTTTACGGTTTTAATGTAATAACATCCGCACCAAACCATTTAATGGAAAGATCTTGTAATGTTCCGTCCGCCTCAAGTTCAAGTAAAATCTCATCAATCTTCTCTTTGAGTGCTTGATCTCCTTTCCGGACCATGAGTGAATAGGGACGCTCTTCCAGCACTTCTTCCAGCATCAAAACAGATGAACCGTTTTTCACTGCATGGCGTATAAACATTTCATCTGCCACAATCGCATCTACACTTCCGTCATTCAAGGCGGCAAGCGCTGCTTCGACATTTTCAAATTCCTGTTTATTTGCTTTCGATTTCAGTTCACGATTTCCCTCAAACGCTTCTTCTGCAACACTCCCGGAAGCAACGCCGATATTCTTCTCGGAAAGTTGAGCAATCTCACCGATGCCGGCACCGGCACGCACTGCAATCACAATTTTATTAACAAAAATTGTATCGGATGCGAGCATCCCACGTTCTTCTCCGATGCCAAGCGACTGATTACCTGCCAAAAGGTCAATCGTTCCGTCTTTGAGAAGATCCGCCGCATTTTGACTTTCAAGATCACTCAAATTTAATGTAACACCGAGTTTGGTTGCGACTTTTTGAGCAAGATCTAAATTAAACCCCGCATATGCACCGGATTCTGTTTGATATCCATACGGAGAGCAATTCATGTTTGTCCCTGTAAGCAATACCTTGCTTTCGGTAACATCGGAAAGCGAAGTATCTTTTCCGCACCCACAGAACACAAATAACATAAACGCTGCCAAAAACACTGTAAGTATCCGTTTCATTCTATTTCCTCCTTCATCTCAGACAACCAAATGAAACCAAGTTTCGGAAGATGTACCATATCACGCAGGACATCTCCATCAAAAAGATTTATATACGCTCCCTCGGGAAGCACAACGTCACAAGCTTCTCCACGATTCACCGCCAGAATAACGATCCCTCGTTTTATCATGATAAAATCGTGTTCAGCGCACAGGACACAAAATTTCCCATTGTGTAAAGATTCTTGCTCACATTTGATTTTTCCCATCATTTGATAGAATTTGAGCAATTCCCGGTCTTCTTTGCCCCACGGATAGAAACGACGGTTCAGCGGGTCTTCAAACCCTTCCATTCCCACTTCATCGCCGTAATAGATACTGGGTGACCCGGGGAAAACATATTGCAAACAAACGGCTAATTTGAGTTTTTTTATAGCCAGAGCACGTTCGGCTTCCGACATTCGAAATTCCGCTTTAAACGCTTTATCCGCATAGAGATGCTGTGGCGATCCAAGCACCGTGAGTGCACGTGCTGTGTCATGGGTGCCAATCAGATTCATCAAGCAGCGTTGTGATTCTTTGGGATAATGGTCCAGCAGGACTTCCAGATTTCTTCCCAGTTCGATTCCGCCGATTCCGCCGTTTAAGAAAGCCAGGATTCCGTCTTTCAAGGGATAATTCATTACCCCATCCAACTCATGCTCGGTAAAATAAGGTCTGCGCTTGCTATATGCAATTTTATTGGATGCATCTTCCCAGACTTCTCCAATCACAACCGCATCTTGATTCAGTTTGCGCACACGGTGGCGCAAAGCCGCCAAGAATTCATCCGGGAGTTCGTCTGCCACATCCAACCGCCATCCCGAGATTCCACATTGCATCCATTTTGCAATCACGCTGCATTCGTTTTCAATGATGAAATCCAAATAAGACGGGGTTTGCTCGTTGATAGAGGGCAATGTATCAATTCCCCACCACGATTCATAACCACCTTCAAAGAAAGAATACCATTGACGGTATGGTGAGGTTTCGGACTGAAATGCACCGACGCTGTCATATCTGCCTTCCCGGTTGAAATAAACACTGTCTGAGCCGGTATGATTGAACACGCCGTCTAAAATGACCCGCATCCCGTATTCCTTTGCACGGCTGCATAATTCTTCCAAATCGGACTCGTTGCCAAAATGAGGATCAATGCGATGGTAATCCGCAGTGTTATATTTATGATTGGACCACGCTTCAAAAATCGGGCTCAAATAGATGGTGCGAACGCCCAAAGAATTCAGATAATCCAGTTTTTCAATGATCCCTTGTAAATTACCGCCGTAAATATCATTATTGCGGACAATTCCGTTTTCATCCGGCAAAAAGACCGGGGTTTCCTCCACGGACTGATGCACTATATAATCCGGGTCGGACACAAGCGGTGCACCGCCTCGGCAGAAGCGATCCACAAACGCATGATAGGTGACCCCTTTTGCATACCACTCCGGAGTCTCGTAACCGGGAGCATACACCGTGATTTGGAATGTCTCTCCCACATTGACACAACCGCCCGCAAAATCGAGTGCTGTGATTCTGCACCAAATCAAGCCGGTTGCATCTGCCGTATCCACCACACAGGAGTATACATCATAACCACAGTCCAGTTTCTCCCAAACAAGCGGAAGTGTCATTTCACGTGACTGCGCCTCATAGCGCAGCCAAATTGAGGGGCTGTGGAGAGCGGTACGCAAAAGCGACACACGAATCACAACTTGTGTCCCGGTACACACCGCCCCATGGGGATCACGTGATTTGATACTGTCAAACAAATAAGATGCCTGCATCTTCGCCTCCATCAGACGAGAGTTTTTACATTCCAAATACGTTCTGCGTATTCTCCAACACTGCGGTCAGCTGCAAAACGACCGGAGCCGGCAATGTTGACCAAGCATTTGCGGTTCCACGCTTGCTTGTCTCCATACTGCTCACTTGCCAGTTTTTGTGCACGGCAGTAATCATCGAAATCGGCCAAAACCATGTAAGTGTCAGCAAACAGCAACGAATCCACAATTTCCGGATACGATGCACGTAAAATACCAACACCAACACCGTCACGAAGCCAATCCAGAATTCTGCGGAGCGCCGGATTGGAATGGTAGAAATTGCCGGGGACATAACTTCTCTCACGGTTGATGTGTTCCACCTCATCTGCACGCAGACCAAAGAGGAACATATTATCATTACCAACGGTTTCAAAAATCTCAACGTTTGCACCGTCAAGCGTTCCGATAGTGAGAGCGCCATTCATCATGAACTTCATGTTACCGGTACCCGATGCTTCTTTCCCTGCGATCGAAATTTGTTCAGACAAATCCGCCGACGGAATCAGGCGTTCTGCAAGTGTGACATTATAGTCCTCAAGGAACACCACACAAAGCTTATCTTTGCAATCGGGATCTGCATTGATTTCAGATGCCAATGAATGAATGAGACGGATGATCTGCTTTGCCATATAGTAACCCGCAGCCGCTTTCGCACCAAACAAATAGGTTTTCGGGCGGAATTCCATCTCCGGATGATCTTTGATGGTATGGTAATCATGCATAATGTGCAGAACATTCAGCAACTGACGCTTATATTCATGCAAACGTTTTGCCTGAACATCGAAAATCGAGTCAGGAGAAACCGAGATTCCATACTGCGAACCGATCATGTTTGCCATATAAACTTTGTTGCCACGTTTGATCTGGCCCAACGCAGTTAAAACGTCCGCATCTTGTTCATACTTCATGAGACCTTCCAATTCGTTCGGAGTTTTAAGGAAGCCGTCTCCGATCAACTCACAAAGCAAGTTGGAAAGTTTCGGGTTCGCCTGCATCAGCCAACGGCGATGCGCAATTCCGTTTGTTACATTGCAGAATTTCCCCGGGAACATTTTATGATAATCCGAGAATACTTTTTCTTTCAAAATATCGCTGTGCAACGCAGAAACGCCATTGACAGAATAACACGAAGCGATACAAAGATTTGCCATTCGAACTTCGTCGTTTGCGATGATAGCAAGGCGGCCGACACGTTCCGGATCATACGGGAATTCACGGCACAAATCACCAAAGAAGCGACGGTTAATTTCTTCTACGATTTGGTAAATACGCGGGAGCAAGCGGCGGAACATGGAAACAGTCCAACGTTCCAATGCCTCAGCCATAATGGTATGGTTAGTGTATGCCATGCATTTGGAGGTAATTGCCCAAGCTTCGTCCCAACCATATCCCTCTTCATCTATTAAGATTCGCATAAGTTCCGGAATCGCAACAGTCGGATGAGTGTCGTTGATATGAATGACTGCCTTTTCTGCAAAGTTATCCAATGTGCCATACTGTGCCTTGTGACGCTTTACAATACACTGAATGGTTGCAGAGACAAAGAAATACTGCTGTTTTAAGCGTAACGATTTTCCTTCCGGATGAGTATCTTCCGGGTACAAAACCTTTGATATAACCTCACTCATCGCTTTCTGCTCCATCGCTTTTGCATACTCGCCCTGAGAGAAGAGCTTCATGTCGATGGTATCCTTTGATTTGGCACTCCACAAACGCAATGTATCAACGGTACCGCTTCTGAAGCCGGAAACCAGCATATCATTCGGAACTGCCAAAACAGTATAGTAATCCTTGTGGACAAAGCCAAGTTTCCCGTTGTCAAAGGTGGTATCAACAGAACCGCCAAAGCGAATCTCCTGCACCTCATCCATACGAGGAACCATCCATACGTTACCACTACCAAGCCACTCGTCCGGAAGCTCCACTTGTTTTCCCTCAATGAATTTTTGACGGAAAATCCCGTATTCATAGAGAATCGAGAAGCCCATTGCAGGATATTCCATTGCGGTAAGAGCGTCTAAATAACACGCAGCAAGACGTCCGAGACCGCCGTTACCGAGACCCGGATCACGTTCTAAAACAGACAGTTCTTCCACGGATGTTCCGCAGTCACCAAGCACGTCATCAAACACCTGCGAGAGTTCCAAATTACTCAAATGATTCTTGAAATTCTTGCCGACCAAAAATTCCATTGACAGATAGTATACCTGTTTGCTTGCCTGTTGTTCGATACGCTCTCCGGTTTCATGACGGCGTTTCATCAAAATATCACGAACAACAAATGCGCACGACATATAAAGCTGCTCCGGAGTCGCCTCGTCCAAATCTTTTCCGAAGTGACGCTGCAACTTACCCATGAGTTCTTTTTTGAGTTCTGCTTTGCTGAGAGTCTTGTTCATTCTATCTTTACCTCACGATTTGTTTTAGGAAATCAGACTTTGATACAGTTTCTGATATTGTTTTGCGGATTGTTTCCAAGTGAAATCCGATGCAATCCCCTTTTTGGACAACTGTTCCCAAACCGCCTGATCTTGGTAGCAATCACATGCCGCATCAATGGAACGCAAAAGTTCCCATGCATCACAATTTGCAAACGAGAAACCGTTTCCCTCCCCGCTTTCACGGTTGTAGTTGGAAACTGTATCCTTTAAGCCACCGGTCTCACGTACAATCGGAATAGTACCGTAATTGAGTGCGATCATCTGTGCAAGTCCGCACGGCTCACTGCGAGAAGGCATGAGGAACATATCACAGCCCGCATAAACCTTTTGCGCCAAATCTGTATTAAATGCAATATTGACCGAGAGTTTGGACGGATACTGCCATTGACGGTCTTTCAGGAACTGTTCGTACTGCCAATCACCGGTACCGACCACAACAAGCTGCAAATCACGCTCCAAGATTTCGCTCAAAACTTGGGTGACCATGTCGATCCCCTTATGGCTGACCAAACGAGTCACCATACCAATGAGTGGAACATCTGAACGAACCGGCAGATTCAGCATTTTCTGGAGTTCCGCCTTATTTACTTGCTTGCCTGAGAGGTCATCTGCAGAGTATTTTGCAAACAAGCGCTTATCTGTTTTGGGATTAAACGCTTTTTTGCTGATTCCGTTGATAATACCGGAAAGCTTTCCTTGATGGAAACTCAGAATTCCTTCCAGCCCATGTGCGAACTCCGGAGTTTTGATTTCCTCTGCATAGGACGGACTGACTGTGGTCACCCAATCCGAGCACACGATTGCACTCTTCATGAAATTAACCTGCCCACCATGCTCCATAAAGCCATTTTCAAACTCTGCTTCATCAATACCAAGAACATTGGTCATAATGTCACGCCCAAAGATCCCCTGATACTCGATATTATGGATGGTAAATACGGTCTTGATCCGATCAAATTCCGCACGGTCATGATAGAACAGACGCAAAAACACCGGAACAAGTGCAGTCTGCCAATCGTGGCAATGAATAACATCCGGCATCTCCTCCATCAGCGGAAGCACTTCCAACACCGCACGGGAGAAAAATGCGAAACGCTCTGCATCGTCATAACAACCGTACAAAGCATCGCCACGCTTGAAATAATACTCATTATCGATGAAATACCACTTCACCCCATCCTGCTCCAAAAGGAACAGACCGCAATACTGATTGCGCCAAGCAACCGGAACAAAAATGTTTGCAATAAAGGTCATTTTATCCTTCACAGACTGCGAGATCTTTTCGTGGAGCGGTATCACACAAGAAACCTGACACTGTTTTCCTTTGAGTGCAACAGGGAGAGAGCCAATGACATCGCCCAGTCCTCCCGATTTAATAAACGGAGCTGCTTCCGATGCTGCAAATAAAACTTTCATCATGATACTCCTCTCTTAAATCTTACTGCCTTTTGCAACCACGATTGGATAGGTTTCCGCACCAATCATATGACGGCCTTCCGAAATCGTGACCAATTTATCTGTAATACAGTATTCCACAACCGAGTTTGCTCCAATCTCACAGTCCTGCATAATAACAGAATTGCGAACCACAGCACCCGGTCCGATATGAACACTACGGAAGATGACCGAGTTTTCCACTGTACCCTCAATGGTACATCCATCTGCGATCATACTGTTTTTCACGCAAGAGCTTTCACTGTAATAAGTCGGGACTTCGTCACGCACTTTGGTCAGCACTTTTCCCTGACCGAACATCGCTTCCTGAACATCTGGGTTCAACATGTCACGGTGCACCTGATAGAAGGTGTCGACCGAGTCAATTTTCTGGGCATAACCGGAAATCGGATATGCATAAATATCAAGATCACTTGCCATACCCTGCAGAATGTCACGTTCAAAGTCCAACTTATCGTGCGCAACGCACTGACAGATTAAGAACTCCAAAAGTTCACGTTCAATGATATATACGCCAAGCAACATATCGCTATGAAGCTGGATTCCTTGATGAACAGCAACGTCAATGATTCTCCCGTCGTCTGCCACCTGAATAAATGTATTATTTGCAAATCGTTTGGAATCAAACACATCTTTTTGATAAACCGCAGTCATATATGCGTTCTTTTCGATATGGTATTCCAAAAGTTCCTGATAATTCACCTGAGCAATTACATTTGCATCCGCAAGGAGAATGTACTTATTGCCACAATGACGGATATAATCCAAAACGCCGTAGAGCGCTTCGATTTTGCCGTCACCTGTGTTGCGCTTCATGTTGACATCCAAAGACGGAGGCAGGATGGTAAGACCGCCTTTTTTGCGGTTGAGATCCCACTCTTTACCCGTTCCCAAATGATCCATCAAAGAATAGTAGTTGTTACGGGTAACAACGCCTACTGTACGGATTCCGGAATTGACCATATTGGAAAGCGTAAAGTCAATCAAACGATAACGTCCACCAAACGGAACAGAGCCAGCGGTTCTCGGCTGTGTCAGTTCACGCAGAGCATCACATTTTTCCTGCGCCAAAATAATACCGGTTGTTTCTTTCATATCATTCACCTCACAGTTCTGCATCGACGATGCTTCCGGCTTCTACCGTAGCACCCTCCGAAACGGTCACACCGCTTCCCAAAACCGTAATTTTCCGCCCGTCCGGTCCCGGTTCTGCGCCCACATGTGCACCACACTTGACATGCACACCTTCCGCAATAATTGTATGTTCAATCACTGCGCCGGATTCAATCACTGCGCCCGGCATAATAATCGAATTACGTACGACCGCGTCTTTTTTAATCTCTACATCGTAGAATATGATCGAGTTTTCCACTGTACCGTAAACTTTACACCCCTCTGCAACCATGGAGTGGTTGAGAACTGCGGTATCTGCAACGTATTGCGGCGGCTGGCTCGGGTTCTTTGCGTAAATACGCCAATTCGGGTCGGTCAACACCAATCCGCTCTGTGCCGGATTGAGCACATCCATATTGGATTCCCAAAGACTGTCAATGGTACCGACATCTTTCCAATATCCCTTGTATTCATATGCCAGCATTTTGCAACCGTCTGCCAACATTTTGGGGATAATGTTATGTCCGAAGTCATTCTTGCTTTCCGGATTGGCATCATCCTCAATCAAATACTTTTTAAGCACCTTCCAGTTGAAAATATAAACACCCATGGACGCTTTCGTGCTTTTGGGGTTCTTCGGTTTTTCTTCAAACTCGTAAATCGTTCCATCCTCATGTGTGTTCATGATTCCGAAGCGGGATGCTTCCTCAATCGGAACATTGATAACAGCAATGGTACAATCAGCCTCAGCGGCTTTGTGTTCCTTAAGCATCCAATCATAATTCATCTTATAAACATGATCGCCCGAAAGAACCAATACATATTCCGGATCATAGGTCTCAATGAAGTTGATGTTCTGGCAAACCGCATTCGCAGTTCCCTTATACCAATCACCGCGTGTACTGGTCATATACGGCGGCAGGATTGCAACACCACCGTTGTTTCGGTCAAGGTCCCAAGGCTGACCGTTTCCGATATAGGTGTTGAGTTCCAGCGGCTGATACTGGGTCAGCACACCCACTGTATCAATACCGGAGTTAATACAGTTAGAAAGCGGGAAATCGATAATACGGTATTTCCCACCAAACGGAACAGCGGGTTTTGCAACATATTTGGTCAGAACAGAAAGACGACTCCCCTGTCCGCCTGCCAAAAGCATTGCGATACATTCTTTTTTTCTTAACATGATGTACCCTTCTTTCCTCTTTTCTTCGGAACACGAAATAAAGTTGCACTCATCGGCGGGATGGTAATAGAAATGGATCGATCCTTACCATTCCACGGAATTTTCTCACTCATCACTGCATCCGGAACATCTGTCCCTGTTCCACCATATTCAAGTGCATCGCTGGAAAACACGTTTGTATATTTACCGTTATTACATACGCCGATACGGTAGTCTTCACGTTTAACCGGCGCAAAATTCAATACAGCCAAAAGTTGATTTCCGGATTTGTCGGTCCGTTGAAATGCGAGCACATTATTATCCGAATCATCCGCAATCAACCAGGTAAATCCTTCCCATGAGTCATCCAACTGCCACAGCGCTGCATGACTTAAATAAATCTGATTCAGTGCTCGAACGTACTCTTGGAACTTGCGATGCGCTTCGAAATCCAAAAGCATCCAATCCAGTCCCTGCTGATAATTCCATTCAATAAACTGCCCAAGTTCATTTCCCATAAATGACAGTTTTTTTCCGGGATGGAACATCATATATGCAAGCATTGCACGTAACGACGCAAATTTCGCCTCATACTCTCCCGGTTGTTTGCCAATGAGAGAACATTTCCCATGCACTACCTCGTCGTGTGAGAGAGGGAGAACATAGTTTTCTGAAAATGCGTAGGTCAAAATGAAGGTGAGTTTCCCATGCAGATGCTTACGGAATACCGGGTCGGTGGAAAAATACTGCAAGCTGTCATTCATCCAACCCATATTCCACTTAAAATTAAATCCAAGACCGCCGGAGTCTGTTGGCCCTGTCACCATACTCCAGGCAGTTGATTCCTCGGCAATCATTAAAATTCCAGG
>JAFQME010000020.1 GCA_017421025.1 Oscillospiraceae bacterium | reverse complement strand
GCGGCAAATATCAAGAATTCTCTTTTTTGACTGTAAACGAAAAAAATTCTTTTGAAGAGTTTTGTGAGGAGCTTGTAACAGCGCACACGGAAGAGTCAGAAACTGTTGTCCCTAATGACAATCACTCGTGAGCGGCAGTCCAATCATTCAAGACGGCAAACTGGTGGGCGCAGTGACCCATGTGCTGGTCAACGACCCCACCACCGGATACGGCATTTTGATCGAAAACATGCTCTCCGCTGCCAAATAAAAAGCAGGGGCTTTTGCCCCTGCTATTTTTATGGTATAATCATTTTACAGATTCGGTGAGACAGGTGAAATGTGATGGAACAGAAAACTCCCGTTTGCGCAAGAGACCATGCGCTCGACAATCTCCGCTTCGTCTTAATCTTTTTGGTGGTATTCGCTCATCTTTTGGAGGTGTGTACCCCGTTTTGGAAGAGCACGCTGCTCTATCAAATCATCTACACGTTCCATATGCCGGCGTTTCTATTTCTGTTTGGTTATCACGCTAAATTTTCCCTGAAAAAGATTCTGTTTCGATGGTGTTTGCCATACCTCGTGTTCCAAAGTCTGTACCTTCTTTTCGCTCGCATCGTCTTACACGCTGCAGAACCGATTCGGTATCAGAGACCGTATTGGCTGCTTTGGTATCTGGTGGTTGGCATTTTCTACCAACTGCTGCTCCCGCTGTACGACACACCGAGTAAACGCAGACAAGTACTGGCACTGCTCGGTACGTTTGTGCTCTCACTGCTTGTGGGCTTTGTGGATTCTGTGGGATACCAACTCTCGCTTTCCCGCTTTTTCGTCTACCAGCCGTGGTTCCTTTTGGGCTATTATTGCAAAAAGAATCATATGCTTGAAACGATTTCCCAAAAACGAACGCTGCGGCTTGTACTCCTCGTTTTGTCGGGGACAGTCGTTCTGCTTTCTGTCCCATTTTTGCTGATTTCCAAACTCCCGAACGGCTTGCTGTACGGTTCGTATTCGTATGCCCGCTGCGGGGGAGCGCTGTGGATGCGTGCCGCACTCTTCGTGATTGCGGTTGCATGGGTTTTGCTCTTGTTTGTCGGACTGAAACAGTGCTGGAACAAACAGATACCCTGTATCACCACTTGCGGACAAAACACCTTGTCCGTGTTTTTGCTGCATGGTTTTTTGGTCAAAGCAATTTCTGCGTTTCTTCCAAATCTTCTGCGCTTTCCGTGGCAAGTCCTTCTGCTGTCTTGCGCAATTCTGCTTCTCACCGGAAACAAGATCATGAACAAAATCGTTTCCCTCATCGGCGGTTTATGGTTAGAGCGTGTAAATTCATAGTCAGCCGTCAATCCGATAGGCGCAAATCTCAAAATATCCGACCATGCCGAGAAAATTCTTTGCACGGAATTTGTTATGGTCAAGATAGTAGCGCTCTTCGTCCGGGTATTGTAACTCCTCCGGTACTTGCCAACGCTGGTCATATGTTTCTTTACGCTGGTACACAGAATTGTACAACCACAATTCGCTTCCTGAATGGGCACGATCCCGGTCTCTTGGATTATAAAATTCCTTCGGACTGATTCTTTCAACAGATCCCCAACTGGCTCTGATGCATTCTCCATCGTGCGAATGAAAGTATTCTTCTTTCCAGAAATGGCATTCATAGGATAATCTCGTGAATGAGAATTGGGAATCATGAACCCCACAGCCACGCTCTCTATCGTATTGAAAACATGCTGTTGTTTTGAAAAACTCTTTTACTCGTCTTGTTGCTTCTTCTTCATCTTTTTCCCGACTGCCAAGCGACTGCAGAAGGATCGGGCCGTTTTCGGGGAAGAAAGAACAGGACGATTGGTTCTTTAGGGCTTCATAGTACTGCAATTCCTCTTCTTCGGTCAATTGAATCTTACGTGTTTTCTTAAAAGAAAAGAACCGCTTGAAACATTCCAATGCCATCGTAATTCTCCTTTTGTGTTAAAATTATTTCACATATTCTGTGATTCCACATTCGTCCATCCAGGCCCGCTTTGCATCCATAAGAGACCGGAGTACCTCATTCCCGCCCAAATAACGGTCGAGTGCGAATAAGTCATTGTAGGTCAAATACGGATAGTCGGTGCCGCCAAATGTCCCGTCCGGATAATAGGCGTAATGCAGATTGTTGTCCTCCCGAATCCAAGACATTGCGGTATCCTCAATGCCTGCCAGCAGTTTGTAGGCAAGTTCGTGATCGGAGTCCGACCCAACCTCCAGCAAAAACAAAACCTCTGCAAGCTGGTGGTTGAGTGAGGTGTGCGTGGGCTTATTCCCATTTGGATGACTGTAGTCTTCTGCCAAAATCCCGTTTTGCGTTGCAAAACTGTGCTTTTTTGCATGGTCTGCAAAAAACCTTGCATAACGGGTGGCAACATCGGTGAATTCTGCAATGCGAAGTTTTTTGCCCAATGCCCAATATGCGTAGGCAATATCGGTGTTGAAGCGGGTGTCGTAAAACCCTGCACCCACTCCGTAATCCCGGCTCAGCCAGTCGCTTGCAGGGTAGGTGGGAATGAATCCCGCCTGGTTGTAGTGCTCGGATTGAATATCCAGCATCGCCACTGCCATTTGATTGGCATGATGTGCGTTTGAATGTGCCAGTTTCCCGGAAATATGTGCAGCCGGTAAGAGATAAAAAGAATTCTCACCCGAGGGAATGTAGTTGGATGGTGTCTTGTAATAATAGCCGTTTTTGGTCATTCGGTTGGCATCCCCGAATTTTTCCACCGTGCATTGTGAAAGCCAGGAAACGTCGGACAACTCGCTCGGTGTCAAATATGCCCACCAATCCGCACACGCCCCGTCAAATTCAACGGTAACTTTTCCGCCATGTTTGGAAATCGTGCCGTTTTCTTGGTCAGCCGCAAGATAGTTTGTCCCGTCCAAACCCCCTAAAGCACGTGCCAAAGGCGGCTGGATCAATGCAGATTTTCCGGACCCCGCCGCCAAGAACGGGGAACGCAGATCACTTTCGTTTAGGTGTTTGCCGCTGCTGTTCGAGAACCCGGAAAGGTCCAATTCAAACGACTCGGTGCTCTCCTCACACCAAAAGACACTTCCGTCGGGAAATACCCATGCCCGTGCACTTCCACGGGAAAGAGAAATGTCATAACGGAGAATCTCGCCGTTTGCAGAATGAATGGGGCTTTGTACAGCAACCGTTGCTTTACCTGATAAAAACGGACGTAAGGCGGCCGGCTCCTGATCGTGACGAGAACAACCAATCATCGTGCAACACAAAAAAACCACAACGGCAAACAAGAAAACCCGTCTGTTGCGCCATAAAATCATACTTTTTCAAGCCTTTCAAATGAAACTCTATCAGTCAGTATACCACGCTGCCACATGAAACACAAGAGAACCAAAAGTAGGGTCATTCTTTCGTCAGTTCCCAAAAAGCGACGGCGCTTGCAGCGGCGACGTTTAAGGAGTCCACCCCATGTGCCATAGGGATTTTGACCGTATAGTCACAAGCGGAGATGGTAGCTTGCGAAAGTCCGTCCCCTTCGGTGCCGAGGATGATGGCGAGTTTTTCCGCACCGTGCAGAGCGGGGGAAGAAATCGAATGTGAATCCTCACAAAGCGCCATGGCGGCGGTGGTGAAGCCCATACGCTTTAAGGTGTCGTGCCAGTTTGCGTCGCAAAAGGTCCACGGGATTTGAAACACACAACCCATGCTCACCCGAATCGCACGTCGGTATAACGGGTTGGAGCAGTTGGCGGTGAGGAGTACCGCATCAATTCCCAATGCGGCGGCAGAGCGGATGATTGCCCCCACGTTGGTGGGATTCATCACATCTTCCAAAACCGCAATACGGCGTGCACTGCCGCATAAATCCTGCACGGACGGAAGCGGCTTTCTGCGCATCACACAGAGCATGCCCCGGGTCAGTGCAAAGCCGGTCAGCTGCGTCAGCACATCAAACGGAGCGGTATAGACCGGGACAGGTCCCAAACGCTCCAGAATCTGCATGGCGGCAGGCACTTCTCGTTCTTCAATCAGCGCAGAGAGGGGAGTGAATCCTGCATCCAACGCACGGGTAATGACCAGCGGGCTTTCTGCAATGAAACACCCGGATTCGGGATGCTCGCGGTTGAGAAGCTGCGCCTCGCTCATGCGTGCATACACATCGAGTTCCGGTGCTGAAAAATCTTGAATTCTGATTTGATTGATCATAAAATCACATTCCTTTGCATTCATTATAACGGCAGGGAATTGGGGTTGCAAGATTTTTTTGCTTCAGTTATAATAGAAAACGGAAGGAGGAGATGGTATGATCAATCCGAATTTTTTACTGCATGTGGTCATTCGCTCGGTGCTGGCGGTTTTGGTTGGCATCCTGATTGGAAGCGAGCGAGCACGCCATGGACGTGCCGCCGGTATGAGAACACATGTTTTGGTGTGCCTTGGCGCAGCACTCACTGCAATGACCAGCGTTTATCTGAGTGAGTCGACTGGCTATGGCGGGGATCTCACCCGCATCTCAGCGCAGGTGATTTCCGGCATCGGTTTTCTCGGTGCAGGTATGATTATCTTGAAAAACAACAGCAAGATCACAGGTCTGACCACCGCAGCAGGCGTGTGGGCGACCAGTATCATCGGTATCGCATTGGGCTATGGATTTTACACCGGTGCCCTGCTTGCCACCGTTTTGGTGTTTACCACCATTTCGTTGTTTTCCAAATTTGAGCGTAGCCGCAGAAATACCGAAATTATTTATATCGAGATCGACGATATGTATGAAACCAACCGCATCATGAGTGAAATCGAAACCATGATGGGCGCAGAAATCTCGATTTCCGCCGTCCCGCCCAAAAGCGAATTCCACGGTCATTTGGGACTCAATATCATCGTGGAAGAAACCTTGGAGTTTGAAATCCTGCGCCTGAAAGAAATCAAAGGCGTGGTCTTTGTGGAAGGAGAATAAGATGTCGCAAATTTTGGAAATTGCGATGATGGTGGCATTCGGATTTTCCTGGCCGAATAACATCCTCACCACCTATCGAAACAAATCAACCAAAGGCAAAAGCCTTGCATTTTTGCTCCTCATTGACTTCGGTTATGTGTGTGGAATCCTGGGGAAAATCCTTGGTGGAAATTTCGTGTGGTATGTCATGTTCTTCTATGTGTTGAACTTTGTCATGGTCACCGCCGATTTGTGCCTTTATTTCCACTACCGAGCACAAGAGAACAACCGCTAAAAAATGCCCGATGTCGAACATCGGGCATTTTTGTTGAACGATTATTTCCATAATTTTCCAAATTTATCTTGCAATAATTTCCAATATATGGTAAATTATAGTCGAACAGAGCGAAATGATAGGAAGGAAAAAGGGAATTATGATACGAATCTTTTTAATTGATGAAAGCGCGGAACTCAAAAGTCAAATGGAGGAATTCTTCCGATTTGAGCATGATATGGAAGTGGTCGGAAGTGCATCAAGCGGTCGGGAAGCCCTTGCAAAACTGCAAACCATCCGCCCGGATGTCATTTTACTTTCCAGTGTCTTGCCCGAGCTTGACGGGGTAGCGGTGGCACAAGAGGTGCAGAAACTGTTCTCTCCGGAACTTCCGGTTATGATTATGTACTCCTCATTCAACATTGATGCGGTGATGAGCCAAGCGGTGAAAGCAGGCGTGGTGTACTGCTTCCAAAAACCGTTTTCCATGCAAATCGTCGCAGAGCGCATCCGTGGGATTGTGGTAGGAAACGAAGAAGCGGCGCCCAACGTGACCGGTGCGGAACGGCTGGAAGTCGCTGTCACCAATATCATCCACGAAGTGGGCATCCCGGCACATATCAAAGGCTATCATTATGTGCGGGAAGCCATTATGATGGCGGTGGAAGATTTGGAGAGTTTGAATGCAATCACCAAGATCTTATACCCGGGTATCGCCAAGAAATTCTCCACCACACCTTCCCGTGTGGAGCGTGCCATCCGTCATGCGATTGAGACCGCATGGAGCAGAGGCGATGTGGATGTGCTCAATAAGATTTTCGGCTACACCGTTTCAAACGATAAAGGCAAGCCTACCAATTCCGAATTCATCGCCATGATCGCAGATCGGCTGCATCTTGAATTCCGGGATCCTGCTCAAATGAGGGCGTGAATCGCAATCAGGGCGAGCAAGCCGGGGACACCGAGAAAGAACACCACACCCAGTGTGATGAGGTTGAACCCGAGTGGAATCCCGAGAATGGAACACAAAATCAGGCCTGCCCCGGAAAGCACCAAGCGCACACATCGCATCAAAACCTTGCGTCCGAACCGAAAGCAAAGCAAACCCAACACAAAACAGAGTGCGGCGAGGGCCGCTGTCATGTCAATTCCTCCTCATCGGGCTGAACGTTCTTGCGTCAGCCCGTTTTCTTTTGCTTTTTTGAGCAGGAAGCAGTAACGAGCTTCGGCGGTTTTCATTTCATAAATGAGTGCCTCAATCAAATCCGGGTCCCGTGCTTCGGAAAACGCTGTTCGTGCCGCACGCAGGGTAGCGAGTGCACGCTCAAGCTCATTTAAGAGATGGATTTCTCTGGCACGCTCCGGAGTCTCTCGTTTAAAATCAAAGATGGTGTGTGCAGCATTTCGGGTTTTCAGCCACAGCAGAGTCAGGTAGCGGAGTATTCGTTCACGGCTTGTCTGTTTGATGGGATGATCCATCGCAATCCCTCCTTTTCACTCCCAGTATATTCCCATCGTGCGAAAATATACCAAAACGGAAAAGATTTCCTTGGATTTTTCTGTATTTAGTGTTATAATAAACTGTAACTTCTATATACAGAGGGATTCACGGAGGTTTTTTATGGCACAGAAGACACCACAAACCGGATACGGCAACGAGAGCATCTCCACGCTGAAAGGCGCAGACCGTGTCCGCAAACGCCCCGGCGTCATCTTTGGTTCAGACGGATTGGACGGTTGTATCCATTCGGTCTTTGAAATCGTTTCCAACTCCATCGACGAAGCACGTGAAGGGCATGGCGATACCATCCTAATCACGCTGTTTGACGACCATTCCATCGAAGTTGAGGACTTCGGACGTGGCTGTCCGGTGGATTTCAACCCCAAGGAAAACCGCTACAACTGGGAACTGGTCTTCTGCGAACTGTATGCAGGCGGCAAGTATCAGAACAATGACGGCTTTAGCTATGAATACTCCCTTGGCTTAAACGGCCTGGGTTCTTGCGCAACGCAGTATTCCAGTGAGTATATGGACGTCACGGTTTGGCGTGACGGCAAGAAATACTCCCTCCATTTCGAAAAAGGTGAAAACGTGGGCGGACTCACCACCGAGGAGGCGGACCGTAAGAAAACCGGTACCCGTATCCGTTGGCGTCCCGACCTGGAAGTCTTTACCGATATCGCCATCCAACCCGAGCATCTCACCGAGATTCTGAAGCGTCAGGCGGTGGTGAATGCAGGCGTCACCTTCAAATTCAAATACCCCGCAGGCGGCAAAACCGAAACCATGGAATTTGTCTATCCCAACGGCATCTCGGACTACATCCGAGAACTCGCAGGGGAGGAGACATTGACCGAGCCGCAAGTCTGGTCGGCAGACCGAAAGGGTCGTGACCGTGAGGACAAACCCGAGTATAAGGTCCGCTTGTCCTGTGCCTTTTGCTTTACCAATACTGCGGCACTGGTCGAGCATTACCACAACTCCTCTTGGCTGGAGCACGGCGGCTCGCCCGAAAAGGCGATGCGCAGTGCGTTTGTCTCTGCAATCGACGCATACCTGCGTGGGCAGGGGAAGTATCAGAAAAACGAGTCGAAGATCTCCTTTGTCGATATTGCAGACAGCCTGCTCTTCATCTCCAATAACTTCTCCACCGTGACCTCTTATGAAAACCAAACCAAAAAAGCAATCACCAATAAATATATCCAGGAATGTATGACCGAGTTCTTGCGTGCTCAGCTGGAAATCTACTTCATTGAGAATCATGATGAAGCTGAGAAAATCGCAGGTCAGGTCCTTATCAACAAACGCAGTCGTGAAAGTGCGGAAAAAGCAAGGCTCAATATCAAAAAGAAACTGCAGGGCGGGCTGGACATCACCTCCCGTGTGCAGAAGTTCATCGACTGCCGTACCAAAGACACCGACCAGCGTGA
This sequence comes from Oscillospiraceae bacterium, assembly GCA_017421025.1. Lineage (GTDB taxonomy): Bacteria > Bacillota > Clostridia > Oscillospirales > JAAYXM01 > SIG510. The sequence continues at coordinate 87,598 of JAFQME010000020.1, read as the reverse complement.
ACTCTACATCGTGGAAGGCGACTCCGCAGCAGGCGCTTGTAAGCAAGCCCGTGACTCGGAATTCCAAGCCATCATGCCGGTGCGAGGGAAAATCTTAAACTGCCTGAAAGCAGACCTCGCCAAAATCTTCAAAAGCGACATCATCACCGACCTGCTCCGTGTTTTGGGCTGTGGTGTTGAAGTAAGCGGCAAACACGCCAAGGACATCGCAAGCTTCGATCTTGCACAGCTCCGTTGGCGCCGTGTGGTTATTTGTACCGATGCGGATGTGGACGGATTCCAGATCCGCACCCTCATCCTCGCCATGCTCTATCGCTTGGTGCCCACCCTCATCGAAAAGGGGTATGTCTTTATTGCCGAGACCCCGCTTTATGAAATCACCTGCGGAAACAAAACCTATTTCGCATATTCGGATAAAGACAAAAACAGCATTTTGGAAGAGTTGGAAGGGAAGAAGTACACCCTCCAGCGCAGCAAAGGTTTGGGTGAAAACGAGCCGGATATGATGTGGATGACCACCATGAACCCGGAATCCCGCCGTCTCATCCAAGTCACACCGAGCAGTGTGGAAGCCGCAACGGTTGAAATGTTCGACCTCCTCCTCGGTGATAACCTCGCCGGCAGAAAAGAATTCATCGCAGAAAACGGCTGGAAGTATCTGGATGCTGCGGATGTTTCTTAAACGTGCAGGGAAAGGAATTTAGACCATGGCAAGACAGAAAAAACAAGACGATCAAACCGAGATTTTCGGTCTGCATGCGGATGTAATCGAGCAGCAGATCACCGAAACACTCGAGACCAACTATATGCCATATGCGATGAGCGTCATCGTGTCCCGAGCCATCCCTGAAATCGATGGGTTTAAGCCCTCGCAGAGAAAACTTCTCTACACCATGTACACCATGGGTCTCTTAAACGGCGGACGCACCAAATCCGCCAACATCGTGGGTCAGACCATGAAACTCAATCCGCATGGCGACGCCGCCATTTACGAAACCATGGTGCGTCTTGCGAAGGGACATCAGGCACTGTTGCACCCGTTTGTGGATTCCAAGGGGAACTTCGGTAAAACCTATTCCCGTGATATGGCATACGCCGCCTCCCGTTATACCGAGGCAAAACTTGCACCCATCTGCCAGGAGTTGTTCCGTGATATCAACGACATGGTGGAATTCATTCCCAACTATGATAACACCATGCAAGAGCCCACCCTGCTTCCCACCGGATTCCCCAACCTGTTGGTTGCGGCAAATACCGGTATTGCAGTCGGTATGGCGTCCAGTATCTGCGGCTTCAACCTCGCTGAGGTGTGTGAAACCACCATTGAATATCTGAAAAACCCGGAGCATGACCTGCTCTCTACATTGAAAGCGCCGGATTTCCCGACCGGTGCCGAGCTGCTCTACAACCGTCAGGAACTCGAAGAGATTTACAACACAGGCCGTGGCTCTTTCAAACTCCGTGCGAAATGGCGCTTTGATAAGAAAAACCACCTCATCGAGATTTTTGAAATCCCGTATACCACCACCATTGAAGCCATCATCGATAAGGTGAGTGAGTTGGTCAAAGCCGGAAAACTCCGTGAGATTTCCGATATGCGAGACGAATCCGACCTCAAGGGACTCAAACTCACCATCGACTTAAAGCGTGGCACCGACCCGGAAAAACTCATGCAGAAGCTGTTCCGCATGACCCCGCTTCAGGATAGCTTCTCCTGCAATTTCAATATCCTGATTGCAGGCTATCCCCGTGTGATGGGCGTGCGTGAAATCCTGGAGGAGTGGAGCGCTTGGCGCATCGAATGTGTTCGCCGCCAAGTATTTGCGGAGGTTGAACGCAAAAAAGACAAACTCCATAAATTAAAAGGTCTTAAGAAAATCCTGCTCGATATCGACCGTGCCATCGAAATCATCCGCAATACCGAGGAAGAGGCAGAGGTCGTGCCCAACTTGATGATCGGCTTCGGTATCGACGAGATTCAGGCGGAATATGTGGCAGAAATCAAACTCCGCAATATCAACAAGGAATACATCCTGCGCCGTGTTGCGGAAACCGCAGATCTGGAAGCCGAGATCGAAGATCTTGAGGACCTGCTCGGAAGCAAAGCCCGCATCCGCCGCCGCATCATCAAAACCCTCGAGGAAATCAGTAAAAAACACGGGATTCCCCGTCAAACCGAAATCGTCTATGATTTCACCACCGAGACCGAAGAGGAAGAGGACGACACCCCGGATTATCCGGTCAAAATCTTCTTCACCCGTGAGAGTTACTTCAAGAAAATCACACCGCAGTCTCTGCGCATGAGTTCCGACCAAAAATGCAAAGAGGGGGACGAGGTGGTCCAGGAATTCGAAACCACAAACAAAGCCGAACTCTTGGTGTTCACCAACCGTCAGCAGGTGTATAAAACCCGCCTCTCCGAATTTGGCGATACCAAGGCAAGTGCGTTGGGCGATTACCTGCCCGCCAAACTCGGCATGGATGAGGGCGAGGTCGCAGTGTATGTCTGCCTGCCCGGTGATTACAGCGGAAACCTGCTCTTTGTCTTTGAAAACGGCAAGGTTGCAAAGGTTGCGGCATCCGGCTATCAAACCAAGGCAAACCGCAAGCGCCTGACCGGTGCTTACTCGGAAAAATCTCCGCTCATTGCCATGTTCCACGTCACCGAGGAAGAACCGTTTGTCATCTACTCCACCGAAAACCGTGCCCTTGTGTTCCATTCGTCCACCCTTGCACCCAAAACCTCACGTTCCACACAAGGCGTTGCGGTCATGACCCTAAAACCCAAATACAAAGTGCGCCATGCCTGTCGCCTGGAAGGCTCCAGCATCCAGCAGGTCGCACGTTACCAAACCCGCTCGCTTCCCGCCGCCGGCGCAAAACTCCACGACTGCGACGCACTCGAGCAGCAAATTACATTGGGATAAGAAAAAACACGGTGTTATCACCGTGTTTTTTTATCGTCAATCGGTCGTGGCTGCGGGATCAAATCCGCAAGATAGTCGAGTGACACATTGTATAATTTTGCAAGCCGAATGGCGAGTTCAAAAGGGAGTTCACGCTTGCCCTGTTCGTAATTGGTGTAAGTCGTTTTGTGCATTTTCAGTATTTCAACCAGTTGATTCTGCGTTAAATCATGATCTTCTCGTAAATCACGCAACCTTCTGTAATATGCCATGTTTTCTTCCTCCTGTATTGACATAATACAGCATTTGTTGTATACTATATCCACAAATACATCATATGATGTATTTGTGGAAACCAAAACATGGAGGGAACAAAATGAGTAAAAGATTACAAGGCTTGATTGCGGGTGTTCTGATTGGTGTCATGCTTTCAAGCAGCGCAGCGTTTGCAAAAAACATTTACGAAACCATTCAAGCGGTTTACATGAATGTGAAACTGGTTGTTGATGGGGAAGAAATTACACCAAAAGATGTCAACGGAAATGTTGTGGAGCCGTTTATCTATAACGGAACAACCTATCTTCCGGTGCGAGCAATCGGGGAAGCCTTTGATAAGGATGTGCAGTGGGACGGAGAAACTGCAACCGTTTATGTCGGGGATGTTGTAAAACCGGCAAAAGAAGTTCATCTTTATGATAAGCCATATTTGGAGTGCGAAATACCGGCAGAATTTAAAGCAGGTAAAAATGCCAATCTGAGTGACCGTAATATTACAAACTATATTGGATTTGATCTTCGCAACAAAGAAGAGATAGATTCTTCTAATTATGAATACCACAACTCGGTGACATACGCATTGAATGGGTTAGCAAAAAAAGTGAAAGGAACTTTCATTGCTCCGGAATTTAATAATTGTGACTCGGCTGAATACAGAGTGAATTTCTATAATGAAAACGGAACATTACTATATCAATCTCCAATCATGACCGGGTCTGTGTCCCCGATTGATTTTGAGTTTGACCCGGGAAAGGCGCTCAAATTGAGAGTCGAATTTAATGGACATTCTGATTGGGTTACACGTAAATTTGATTGTAGAATTGATGATTTTGCAATTCTTACCACAGATTATTAATGCTTCTCCAATGGAATTTGGAATCTTGTAAAAACGGATCAAGAAAAAGGCAGAAACGATCGAGTTCGTTTCTGCCTTTGCTCTTTTTACGATTCATCCAACCCCAAAAGGTAGTCCAAAAATTTCTTGTAAATGCCTTCGGCGTTTGCACGGAAGCGATTTACCACTTCGGCGGCCTGGTCTTTATCGGGAACGGTCAGTTCAAAGGAGAACACCTCGCCAATATCGTCTTTGAGTCGGCAAATGGCGCTCATGCGATTTTCGTCTTTGATGACCACCGAGGTATCAATGAGGTGATAGCGCTGCAGGCGGGGGAGAAGCGCTTCCAGCGCCTCATCCACACGGCGGCGCACCGACGGGGCAAGTGTGCTTACACAGGTTTCCAAAACCGCCTTTCCCTGCGGCGAGATGGAATACTCCTCGCTGCTTTCGGTGCCGGCACAAACCACATGCCCCGAGACGGCAAGGTCCGAGAGTGCGGACGCATATTCAAAATATCCGATTGCACCGTCCACCAGCACCAAATCGGTGAGCTCGGAAAATGGAATGGCAAGATCGGTGCGGCTGAGGGCGTATAAAATCAAAGTTTTGAGTTCCAGTTCACTGCGGACAAATCCGTGTCGATCCATGAAAACCCCTCCTTCTTTTTTAGTATACCATGAAAATTCGAGTTTGCAAAGTTTTTGTAAAACTTCTTAATAGATCTTGTGATTTTTCAAAAAATCATGTAGAATAAAACGTAACAACGAAAGAAGGCGGGTTGATTATGAAAAAGAAATCCATTTTATTTCTTGTGATCGGGCTTGTTTTGGCAGCAGTGATCGCAGTGGGAGTGCTTTGGTTTACCGGAGCATTTGAAGAAGAAAGTGAAGAAGTGGTCGCTGCAAAAAAGACTGCGGCTGAGTATGAGCAGATTCTGAAAGACGCCCCGCAGAACGAAGAAGCTCATGCGGGACTTGTCGCCGCATACGGCGAAGCGGGCGATCTGGAAAAAGCACGCAAAGCCGCAGACGAAGGCTTGAAATTCGTGCCGTCCTCCGCTCAAATCGCAGGCGCGATGGTGGATGCATACGGTGCAGCAAAAATGTATACCGAAGCGGTGCTGTTCGTCGCTTCTCTGACTGACAAAGACATGGCACAAGTGCTGGAAACCCGGCTTGAGAGTGAGGGCTTCCCGGGCTATGTCGCACAGTATGGCACCTCCGGAAACAGCATCAACGAAAGCAGAGTTGTGGTAGACGGCGATACCATCTATTACAGTGAGCCGCGTGACGGCGGATGCCTGTACTCCATGGACCTGGAGGGAAACAACAAAAAGAAACTCACCGAGAGTGAAGCCCGTTTCATCAATGTATTGGAGGACCGCATCCTCTATTGCGACGTTTCCAATAACTACTATTGCTGTTCGGTCAGCAAAAACGGCGGAGACCCCAAGGTCGTGATCCCGCTGATGTCGATGGACTATATCATCTTTGATGAACACATCTATTTCGCAAACTGGGCAGACCAGTGCAAAATCTACCGTGCCAATATGGATGGCGAAGAAGTCACCAAGATCTGCGACACCGGAGCAGAAGACCTCTTCCAGTACGGTCCGTGGCTGTATTTCTCTGCACGTGACAACGAGTCGTTCATTTACCGTGTCCGTCTTGACGGGGAAGAACTCCGCCAGATCAACAGTGACGCATCCATGCTTCCGAACGTGCACAACGGCATCGTCTATTTCATCAACTGGGCAGACGAGGGTACTCTGTACTCCATCAACCCGAATAACCCGAACGAGAGTTACAGACGTGTGTATGACAAGCGAATCGCACACATCAATGTCAATGGCGACTATCTCTATTTCGCTGACTGGAGCGCCGGTGGCAAACCCCATCGCATGGAGATTGCAAGCGGCGAAGTGAAACAACTCGGCGAGGACCGTGCCGGCTCGCTCGTGGTGACAGATGAGTGGCTGTATTACCAGAACGCAGACGACGGAAACCGTGTCTACCGTGTCAAAACCACCGGTGGCGGCAGAATGCGTGTCGGCGGCTAAGAAAGGGTGTTTGTATGATTCGGAAAGACGCAAACCTTGTGCCTCAAATCAAGGAGTCTCTCAGAGGCGGTACGGGAAACGCAAGTATGAAAATGATCCTGTCTGCAGGGGAGTATCCGAACTGCGGCATGGTGGCGAATATCACATTGGCGCCTGGTTGCAGCATTGGGGAACACAATCATGTCGAAGACGCTGAGCTGTACTACATCCTGAGCGGGACAGCAACCGCAAACGATAACGGGAATTGGGTGGAGCTTTCTGCGGGAGACGCCATGTGGACCGCAAACGGCGAGTGCCATTCCATCGAAAACCGCAGTGAGGAGCCGTTGGTACTTCTTGCAGTGGTGGTAAAATGAATGAAAGCCGCATTGGGTGGAACTCCCAATGCGGCTCTATCTTTGAGGTGAAACCATGTTTTTTGACACACACGCACATTTGGACGACAAACAGTTTGATCTTGACCGGGAGGAGTTGATCGCATCCTTCCCTGAGGTGGGCGTTACCCGTGTGCTCAATGCGGCGTGCGACCTTGCCTCCAGCCGTGAAATCGTGAACCTGACCCGCAAATACCGTGGCATTTTCGGCTCGGTTGGTGTTCATCCAAATGCCGCAGAGGAACTCAAAGGCGATGCCGAACTCGATCTGCTGCGCACGCTCTCCAAAGAGAAAAAAATCTGCGCCATCGGGGAAATCGGCCTGGACTATTATTGGGACGATGTTCCCCGTGAGGTACAGAAAACCGCCTTTCGGATGCAGCTCGATCTCGCACGGGAGCTTTCGCTTCCGGTCATCATCCACGACCGTGATGCGCATGAGGACTGCCTGAACATTCTGCGGGATTACACCGATCTTTCGGTGGTGTTCCACTGCTACTCGGGCAGTTTGGAGTTTGCAAAAATCCTGATTGACCTGGGCTTTTATCTGTCCTTTACCGGAGTCATTACCTTCAAAAACGCAAAAGCGGCGCCCTCTGTTGTGGAGTGGGCACCGCATGATCGGATTATGATTGAGACCGATTGCCCCTATCTTGCGCCCATCCCGTACCGGGGGAAACGCAACCATTCAGGCTATGTTCCGCTCGTTGCACAGAAAATCGCCGAGCTTTGGGGCACTTCGGTTGAGGAAGTGGCACGCATCACCACAGAAAACGGATTACGCTTCTTCCAGATAACTTCGGATGAAACGCTGTAATTCTTCCGGATCGACCGACCAGGTGCTGAGCAGACTGGAAAGCGGAGCATAAAGAGTCGGCGGCGCAGAGACGATCGAAAGTCCGGCAGAAATCGCAAAGCCGTTTTGAAACTCGGAGTACTCCAACACACTGTCGTGCAGCGCAAACACACGTTTTGCCCGAAACAGCGCACTGCCGTTTCGATAGAGTACCTCAAGCGGATTTGAAGGCGGCTCTGCAAACAACAATTGATACAATTCTTTCGGACACGAGGCATTTTCTGCCCGAAACGAGAGCCGTGCAGAGTCATCCACCCGTTTGTAGGAGACCGTGAGTTTCCCGTCAGCCCCTGTGATTTGAAGCAAATCCAAAATGATCCAAATCAAAGTCAGATACATCAGTTCTGCATAAAGAAATACGGTTGCATCGCTCTCTTCCAACTCAACCGTGAGTCGGTGTTGTTCCTCAAAACAGTCGAAATGAGAAAGGGAGAAGCGTAAAAACTCACGAAAATCCGTCAGCGTGCAAGTCGGCGTTGAAACTGCGAGCGAGGAATTCGCAAGGGTTTCAATCTCACGCTTTTGACGGCTGTCCGGGAGTTTTTCAATCTGGGAAATCAGGGAGAGCAGGGTATCGTGCAGAAAGGTTTCGGTAAACTGCGCCTCTTTTCGAAAATGGAGAAAGAGCAGGGTGTACCCATCAAACTCGGTGCGGCTCACATGAAAACACTGGTTTTGAAAACGCACATGTTTGTGATGCGTGACCGCCTCGCTGTGTCGGGAAAAACACTCTTTGACGAATTTGAAATCCGCCAAATCCACAATCGCCATATCGGTGGGGTCCAAACCAAGCAGTTTCTGCGCCCGTGGATTCGCATAACAAATCACGGATTTCTCCAGCAGCAACACCGCTTGATCCGAACGCTCAAACATCAGCTTCATATTGGTTCTCATTGCCATACCGGCTCCACCGCCTTTCCTGTCGTTTTCGACCATTATAGTGCAGTTTGAGGTTGATTGCAATAAAATACACAAAAATTTTTCAAAAAAAGAGGTCAGTTTTTCTAAATCCACACTTGTAAATCTCAAAACAATGTTATATACTATACGATAGCAATTAAAAAAATCATCAGGAGGAATACTATCATGAGCATCAAAATTGGTATCAATGGCTTTGGCCGCATCGGCCGTATGGTTTTCCGTGCAAGCGTGAACCATCCGGAAATCGAAGTTGTCGGCATCAACGACCTCTGCCCGGCAGAATACTTGGCATACATGCTGAAGTATGACACCATGCATGGTCAGTTCGCTGGCACCATCGAGTCCACCGATACTTCCATCATTGTTAACGGCAAGGAAATTCCGATCTCCGCTGAGCGTGATCCGGCAGCTCTTCCGTGGGGCAAGCTGGGTGCTGAGTATGTTGTCGAATCCACCGGTCTGTTCCTGACCAAGGAAAAGGCAGCAGGTCACATTGCAGCAGGCGCAAAGAAGGTCGTTATGTCCGCTCCGTCCAAGGACGACACCCCGATGTTCGTCTGCGGCGTCAACCTCGACAAGTACACCCCGGATATGCAGTTTGTTTCCAACGCATCCTGCACCACCAACTGCTTGGCTCCGATCGCTAAGGTCCTCAACGACAATTGGGGCATCACCGACGGTCTCATGACCACCGTTCACTCTGCAACCGCTACCCAGAAGACCGTTGACGGTCCGTCCATGAAGGACTGGAGAGGCGGCCGTGCAGCAAGCGGCAACATCATTCCGTCTTCCACCGGCGCTGCAAAGGCTGTTGGCAAGGTTATCCCGGAACTCAATGGCAAGCTCACCGGTATGGCAATGCGCGTTCCGACTCTGGACGTTTCTGTTGTTGACCTCACCGTCAACCTCGCAAAGCCGGCTAAGTACGAAGAAATCTGCGCTGCTATGAAGGCTGCTGCAGACGGCGAGCTGAAGGGCATCCTCGGCTACACCGAAGACGCTGTCGTTTCTTCCGACTTCCTCGGTGATGCACGCACCTCCATCTTCGATGCAGGCGCTGGTATCGCTCTGACCGACACCTTCGTTAAGGTCGTTTCCTGGTACGACAACGAAATCGGTTACTCCAACAAGGTTCTTGAGCTCATCAAGCACATGTACTCTGTTGACCACAAGTAAGTTGTGAAAACCAAAGGAGTGTGAGAGAATTCTCACACTCCTTTTTTTCGGGCAAACAGAAAGGAGCCATGCAGCAGCATGACTCCTTTCTGTTTTTTGGGAAGAATGATTTATGGGGGTTTAGGGGGTTTCATGGGACAAATTGAAATCAATTTGTCCCAACCGCACCGCCTATAGGGGTAAAAGATAGAAAAGGGGAATGGTGTGTAGTGGTTGGTGGGTAAGACGGTACGGTTGGCGCAAATTCATTCTCTTTTATCTTTCTATCGTCAGTATAACACCCAAATATGAAAGAATTATGAACAGTATTTGAAAAAAACAAAAATTGACACGGACTCTTTACTTTTACAGTTTAGTGTGCTAAAATATGAAAGGAGTTTTAGTGACAAAGGAAGTGAGTTCATGGCATTTAAACTGCAAGATCAAAATGCGGAAGATTTCTTCCGTGCCATTCTGTCGTTAGAGAATTTTGAAGAGTGTGCCAATTTTTTTGAAGATCTCTGTACCATCAAGGAATTACAGGCGATGATTCAGCGTCTCCATGTTGCACAGATGCTGTCAAACGGAAAACTCTATTCCGAGATTGTGAAACAGACCGGCGCTTCCACCGCAACCATCAGCCGTGTCAACCGTGCGTTGGCATATGGGAGCGACGGATATAAGTGCGTGCTGGAGAGGTTGGAAAAATGAGTCAGTATCAAAGCCTTGCGGGCAGTTACGATCATTTCACCGAGGATGTCGGCTACCCTGCGTGGGCAGACTATTTCGAACACATCTTTTCCAAACACAACACAACGGTTGAAAGTGTGCTGGATTTGGGCTGTGGCACAGGGACCCTGTCCCTGCTCTTTTCCGAGCGTGGGTATGAGGTCATTGGAGTGGATGCATCGCCCGAAATGCTTGCGCAGGCGCAGGTGAAAGCATCTTCCTGCACCAAAATCCCACCGCTCTTTTTGTGTCAGGAAATGGAAGAACTCGATCTTTACGGCACCGTGGATGCGGCAGTCTCAAGCTTGGACTCCATCAGTTATCTGGATGGATATGATGCGCTTTTCAATACCCTTGCGAGACTCAAATTTTTCGTCCGTCCCGGGGGTCTGTTTGTCTTTGATGTCAATACAGAAGCGAAGTTTCGCACCATCGACGGGAATTGCTATCTGCGTGAGGATGAGGATACCGTGTGTGTCTGGAGCGCCGCATACGATGAAGAAAGCAAGTATTGCGTGATGAGCATGGATTTGTTTCGTGCTGCCGGCGCCCTTTGGGCACGGGAACACGAAGAACACGAGGAATATGCGTTTTCCCGTGCGGAAATCACCGAGGCGCTGGAGCAAAACGGATTCACACTGGAAGCCGCATACGGCGAACTCAGCATGGACGCCGCATGCGACACCGATGCACGGATTTTTTATGTAGCACGGAGGAAAGAATAAATGAAAGATCAGATTTTGCGTGGAACAGCGGGCGGCGGTGCCATCCGTTTTTCTGCAATCACAGGGCGGACCTTGGTCCAGCGTGCAAGAGAAATTCACAACACCTCCCCGGTGGCGTCGGCAGCATTGGGCAGAACCCTGCTTGCCGCATCACTGTTGGGGAATGATTTGAAAACCGAGGGCAACTCCCTCACCATCCGAATCAACGGCGGCGGTCCGTTGGGCAGCATTGTCGTGGTTTCGGATGAAAACGGCTGGGTCCGTGGCTACTGCCAGCGCCCGCTGCTTGATCTGCCGTTGCGTCCGGATGGCAAACTCGATGTTGCCGCAGCGGTTGGGGTAGGGGGAAGCCTTACTGTCATTAAAGACATCGGCCTCAAAGACCCGTATGTGGGTCAAATCGAGCTGCGCAGCGGTGAAATCGCAGAGGACATCACCGCCTACCTCGCTGAGAGTGAGCAAGTCCCGTCTGCCTGTGCTTTGGGCGTATTGGTGGACCGTGACTACTCCATCAAGCGAGCAGGCGGTTATATCATCTCGCTGCTTCCGGGTGTGAAGGAGGAAACCATCACCCAGCTTGAAATCTGCATCGCCCGAGCAAAACCGGTTACCACCTATTTAGACCAAGGCTATACCTTGCGTGAGATGATGGAGCAGGTTTTAAGCGGCTTTGATTGCAATTTCCTCTCCGAGGAAGAAGTGGGCTACCGCTGCACCTGTTCCCGTGAGCGTGTGCGTGAGGTGCTCTTGAGCCTTGGCAGAGAAGAGTTGGAACGCCTCCACCGTGAGCAGGATACCGCAGAGGTCAACTGCCAATTCTGTGATGAGGTTTACCGCTTTACCTACGACGATATCGAAGACCTGCTCAAAGAAGCAAACGCATAAACGCAAGGAAAATCAAAATCACTCCGGAAATCAAATGTAGGGCGCATGCCGAGCATTCCGTTACGGAAGCAAGGTGTGCGCCTGCTTTTTTCCCAATCAAGAGAAAGAGAAACTGGCACAACCCGATCAAACACGGAAACACAAACGGGACCTCTGCGTTTAAGGAGAAAGCAGTTCCCACCGCATCCAGCGAAAGTGCAAGTGCGAGTGCTGCTCCTTCTGCAAAATTGATGGAGTTTGAGCGGTCAAAATCGTAATCGGTATTGTCGCCGAACGCCGAATGTAGTGTAAGGATTCCGATTACCAACAGCACCGATGCCCCGATCAGTGACACAAGTGTTGTCGGGAACTGCTGCAGAAACAAATGCCCTGCAGCTTCTGCCAAAACCGCATACACAACCGAGGAGGCGGAGAGAAACAAGAGGGAAAAAAGCGGGAGTCGGATGCCTCGCATCCCATAAGACAACCCGATCGAGAGCGCATCGAAATTAAGCACAACAGCAAGCAAAAGAAATACAACCAACGTAAGACACCCTTTCAAAAGTATCTTATGAAAGCAAAGAAAAAAGCGTTATCGTTTCGATAACGCTTTCTTGATTCTGCGGAGTCCAAAATATGCGATTTTTAAGGCACGGTCCAAAAACGACGGAGGAGAGTCTTTCAAAACAACATCATTTGCGTTTCCGAATAGAGCACGGTTTTTTGCAAGAAACGCATCCAACTCACCAATCGCCGTCTCCGACATGGTGTTCGGATGCAGGCAAACCGTCACGGTTTTGAGCGGGAGCTTTCTCGGTTTCCCGGTTTGTTGCGGGATATAATAAAACGCACCTCTTTTGTATACATCGTTTGCCACCGTATCACTGATGATGCGAATCTCGGTTTCGCTTTCCAGTGCGGAAAGCGTGTTTTCATCGTAAGTGTGCGCCGGTGCGAAGAACAGATCTGGCTTGAGTCCCTTCTCGGAAAGGATTGCATATCCGTCGGCAATTTTCTGCTTCTGCTCGGAAAGCGAAAGTCCTGCAAATTCCGAGTAGTTGTTCACAGGATTGATTCCGCCGTTTGTTTGGGTGTAAACATGATTGTATCCGTGAAGTGCAATTCGCCAACCACGTTTTTTCCATTCCGACGCAGTGTCCCAAAACCCGGGATTCTCCTCGTAAACATCACACAAGGTGGGATCTTGGTTATTGGGAATGATGCCAACAATCGGTGCGAGATCATGCTTGGTTAAAACCGCTTCCACCGCACCCCATTTTTTGGTGTCCATATGCACAGATGCGTCATCTAACCGAATGAGAAACATGATTTCACCCCTTTCTGTTCTGAGTACCAATATATCACAGAAATCGGTGCAAATCAATGATAATTTCCTCTTGAGTATTGCAGGGAAGTTGTGGTAAAATAATAAATTAGGAATGGAGGCGTAAAATTATGGATACTGTGAATACCAATTTCATTCATGAATTGATTGATGAGGATTTAACGAAAGGTGCTTGTCGCACCCCGATCCACACCCGTTTCCCGCCGGAGCCAAACGGGTATTTGCACATCGGATCCGCAAAAGCGATCTGGATCAGTGCAGGAACTGCGCAAAAATACGGCGGAAGTTTCAACCTGAGATATGACGATACCAACCCGGTCCGTGAGGACGATGAATATGTCCGCTCGATCGAAGAAGATCTGCGCTGGCTTGGCGCAGAGCCCACCGGCGGCATCTTCTACGGCTCGGACTATTTCCCGCAGTGTTATGAATTTGCATGCAAACTCATTCGTGACGGCAAGGCATATGTGTGTGACCTGACCGCAGACCAAATGAGTGAATACCGAGGCACCCTCACCGAGCCGGGCAAAAACAGCCCGTACCGTGACCGTAGTGTCGAGGAAAACCTCGCTCTTTTTGAAGCGATGAAAAACGGGGAGTTTCCGGACGGATCCCGCACCCTGCGTGCCAAGATCGACATGGCATCTTCCAATATGAACCTGCGTGACCCGGCGATTTACCGCATCGTGCGTGCCGAGCATCACCGTCAGGGCAATACCTGGTGCATCTATCCGCTCTATGACTTTGCTCATCCCATCCAGGATGCGCTTGAGGGCATCACCCATTCCCTCTGCTCCATTGAGTTTGAAAACCACCGTCCGCTCTACAATTGGGTGGTAGAAAACTTAGGCTTTGACAAACCCCCTCGCCAGATCGAATTCTCTCGTCTGAACCTGACCCACACGGTCATGAGCAAACGCTATCTGCGTCAGCTCGTCGAAGAAGGTCATGTAGACGGTTGGAACGATCCTCGTATGCCCACTTTGTCGGGTCTCCGTCGCCGTGGTTATACCCCGGCATCCATCCGTAATTTCTGTGAACGTATCGGTGTTGCAAAAACATACAGCATCGTGGATTATTCCTTCCTCGAGCATTGTATCCGTGAGGATTTGAACGAATGTGCCACCCGTGCCATGGCGGTACTCGATCCCATCAAATTGGTGATTGATAACTATCCCGAGGATCTGGTGGAGGAATTTGACGCTCAGAACAACCCCAATGACGAAGCGGCAGGAAGCCACACCGTTCCGTTCAGCCGTGAACTCTACATCGAAGCGGATGATTTCATGGAAGAACCGGTCAAGGGCTACTTCCGTCTGTTCCCGGGAAATGAAGTCCGCCTCAAATATGCGTATTACGTCACCTGCACAAGCTGCGAAAAAGACGAAAACGGCAAGGTCACCGTGGTCCATGCGACTTACGACCCCGAAAGCCGTGGTGGCGGAACGCCGGACGGCCGCCGTGTCAAGGGTACCATTCATTGGGTCTCCGCACGCCATGCTGTGGATGCAGAAGTTCGATTCTATGAGAATCTGTTCTCCGCTGAAAACCCGGGTGACGTCCCGGAAGGCGGCAGCTTTACCGATAACTTAAACCCGGATTCCCTCAAGGTGCTGAACGATTGTAAGTGCGAGCCGTTTTTGAAGGATGCCGCACTCGGCGATCGCTTCCAGTTCTTGCGTATGGGGTATTTCTGCGTGGATTCCAAGACCAGCACCCCCGAGCATTTGGTCTTTAACCGCACGGTTTCCCTCAAGGATTCCTGGGCAAAGAAAAAGGCATAGGAGAAGCATCATGGATCAGAAGTTTTTTGAAGAACAAGAAGCGAAAATCCCGCACGGCAAGGTGAGAACCCGTTTCGCACCGTCGCCCACCGGGTATATGCATATCGGAAATCTGCGTACTGCGTTGTATGCATATTTCATCACCAAACACGAGGGCGGAGACTTCATCCTCCGCATCGAGGACACCGATCAGGAACGCTATGTGGAGGGTGCTGTGGACCTCATCTACCGCACCATGCACGAAACCGGGCTTCACTATGACGAAGGCCCCGATATCGGCGGTCCGGTCGGCCCGTATGTCCAAAGTGAGCGCCGTGACCTCTACCGTCACTACGCAGAACTCCTCGTCGAGCGTGGCGCTGCGTACTATTGCTTCTGTGGCAAGGAAGATCGTCATGCCCCGGCAGACGGTATGCCCGCAAAGTATGACGGCCGTTGCTCCCGTTTGAGTGCGGAAGAGGTGCAGGCAAAGCTGGATGCAGGGGAGTCCTACGTCATCCGTCAGAAAATGCCGAGAGAAGGGAAAACCACCTTTAACGACGTGGTATTCGGCGAAATCTCGGTGGACAACGAAGAACTCGACGATCAGATTCTCCTGAAGTCCGATGGGCTTCCTACCTATAACTTCGCAAACGTGGTCGATGACCATCTCATGGGCATCACCCATGTGGTGCGTGGTATGGAATATCTCTCCTCCGCACCAAAGTACAACTTGCTCTATCAGGCATTCGGCTGGGAGGTCCCGGTGTATGTCCACTGCGCACCTGTCATGAAAAATGCCACCGAAAAACTCTCCAAGAGAAAAGGGGATCCGTCTTACGAAGATCTCCTCAACATGGGCTATCTGCGTGATGCGCTCATCAACTATGTTGCACTTCTCGGCTGGAGCCCGGGCGGCGAGCGTGAAATCTTCTCGCTCCAAGAACTCATTGATGTCTTTGAAATTCGCGGCATTTCCAAATCACCTGCGATTTTCGATATGGTCAAGCTCAACTACATCAACAGTGAGTACATCCGTGCGCTCTCTCCCGAAGAATTCCACACCATCGCAGAGCCGTATCTGCGTGAGACCGTGAAAAACCCCGCAATCGACACCCGTCTGATCGCACCGCTCCTTCAGCCCCGCTGCGAAAGACTTACCGACATTCCGGAAAAGGTGGATTTCTTCGATGCACTCCCCGAGTACGATACTGCGCTCTACTGCCATAAGAAGATGAAAACCGACGAAGCAGGCTCTTTGGAAGTCTTAAAAGAACTGCTTCCGGTCATCGAGGGGATTTCTGACTGGAGTTTCGACGGCATCCATGCCGCATTGTTTGCTTACATCGAGGAAAAAGGCTACAAAAACGGCTATGTGCTTTGGCCGCTTCGTACCGCACTTTCCGGAAAACAGACCACCCCGGGCGGCGGTGTAGAACTTTGTCACATCCTGGGCAAGGAAGAGAGCCTGCGCAGAATGCGTGTCGGCATCGAACTTCTCGGAAAGTAGGGAACATCCTGTGAGAATGAGAAAAAAACCCAACCTGCCCAAACGCCTTGAGCGTTGCGCAGGGATGATTTTGGAAGAACCCACCGCATATTGCGGCAAGTGGCTCTCCACGTTCGGCGGAAGTCAGCTCCATTTGGAGATCGGCGCAGGAAAAGGGAAGTTCTTGGTGGAAACCGCAAAAGAAAACCCGGATATTTTCTTCGTCGGGATTGAGCGTGAAGAGGGAGCCTTGGTGGTGGCTGCGGAAAAAGCCATCGCAGCAGGGCTTTCCAATATCCGTTTTTTAGACGTGGATGCGGTGAATTTGCCCGACTTCTTTGCAACGGGAGAACTCGATCGCATTTATCTCAACTTCAGTGACCCGTGGCCCAAAAAGAAGCAGTGGAAGCGCCGGCTGACCTACCGCTCGTTCCTCTCACTCTATTGGGACGCTTTGAAGGCTGATGGCGCCATCTTCCAGAAAACCGATAACCAAAAACTCTTTGAGTTTTCCTTAAATGAGTTTTCCGAAGTGGGCTACCGCCTCAAGAACATCACTTTCGATCTGCATGCGACCGACACACCGAATATCATGACCGAGTACGAAACCCGATTCACCGAACTCGGTATGCCCATCTACCGCACCGAGGCATATAAACAGGAGACCAAACGAACCTAATGAAAAAACACTCCGTGAAAGGCGTCTTCACGGAGTGTTTTTTTGTGGAGAATCCAATTTGACTCAAAAATGGTCGAATTTGACTCACCTTGTTTTTTTGCGGGAAAACTGTGATAGAATATGCGCAAGAAAACCAAAGGAGGAATTATTGTGAGAAAGAGGTTTTTGAGTTTTGTTTTGGTATTGGTCCTGCTGGTGAGTATGTTTCCTGCGATGACCGCAAGTGCAGTGACGACCGGCTCATGCGGCACCAATGCGACCTATACCATTGATGATAACGGCGTGCTGACAATCAGCGGAACAGGTACGATCAACGACTCTGCCTTCAACTCGAATACGAGTCTTAAAGGTGTTGTGATCGGGGAGGGCATCACCTCCATCGGTAGTAAAGCATTTTACCGCTGTACCGGTGTGAAATTCGTGACCTTTCCGTCTACACTCGAAGGGATCGGTGCCAGCGCATTTGAATTCTGCAACGGGCTTAGGGCGCTGAGCATCCCGTCGTCGGTCAAAAGCATCGGGTCAAAAGCGTTTTATAATTGCGGAAGATATGGCTTGTATCTGACCATCGAAGCAAACCGTGATCTTGAGATAGGAAATAGTGCATTCTATTCCTCAACAACCAGTTATGTGAACTTTGCGGGAACGACTCCGCCCACTCTTGGCACAAGTACGTTTCACTCTCGCTTTACCGTGTATCTCTCGACCGGTTATAACAACGGGGTCGCAACCGAGTTTGGAAGTGCAACCGTGCAGACGGTCGCCGCAGCGGATGCGGAGGCGTCTGTCACCTTCTCAAACGGGGTCGTGATTTACTACGAAACACTGAGGAAGGCATTCTATGCCGCATCGGGCAGTTTTGGCTCCAAAGTCACGCTTTTACATGACATTGAAGAGATGAGTGACAGTGCATCACTGTACGGCCCTGCAGACGTTACATTTGATTTAAACGGAAAGAACATCACAATCAACCGCAATCGCTACATTAGTGTCGGCGGTGTCGCAGGGGCAAAACTTACCATGACCGGCACCGGTAAAATCACTTACAATTACGATGCGACAGAGGTACCGACCGGCTCAAGTGTTTCCTTATATGCACCGGTTAAGATTTATTCTTCTCAGAACGAAATCGGCTTTTCCGAACTTGTCATTGGCGGAAACGTCACCATCGAGGCAACCGACGACCTCACCGCTGCGGTTGCGGTGGGTGCAAACGACCCGCCTGCACCGGTTCGACTCACCGTCAAAGAAAACGCCAAACTGATTTCCAACAATGCAAGCTATATCATTTCGTACGACTCTCCGCTGTCTGCCAATCGTTGGGGCAACTGCGACATCGTCCTCGAGGGCGGAAGTTTTGAAAACAAAGCGGGCGGAAATGTGATCGGCTATGATGATACCCCCTACGACAATCCGGACGCACTCTATCATGTGTATCTTGGTGTGGACGACATCCAAGTGGATTCCAAACTGAAAAATGTCTATTACCTGGTCAGCCACAACCTCCCGACGACCCTTGGAAGCGTCTCGTATTCCGAAAACGCAGTGGAGCAGAACGGGAAGTTCTATGTCAAGGACGGTGAAATCGCATCTCTCTCGGTCAGTCGTGTTCCAAGTGAGGTCACTTTGAGTGCAACACTCAACGGGACTCCGTTGGTTGCGGATGCAGGTGTGTACAGCTTTGCGGTATCGGGCGCACCGGCAAGAGTTCTGTTTGAACTGGCGGTTGTCACCCATACACTCACCGTGGACCTCGGCGGCGGGGAACTCACGCAGGCAGCGCTTGATGAAATGGCGGAGTATGACATTGTCAATGAAAACGGGATTTTAACAGGCGAACTTCCGGAAAACCTGGAAATTATGCTCAAGCTTTCCGATCGTGCAACCTATGTCATCAAACCCGGCTACAAATTCATTGGATTTAGCGATGAAAACGGAACGCTCTATACCGAGGATACCAAGGTCATCATTACCAAAGATGCTTCGTACGAACTGCTTTGGGAACCGTATGACATCACGCTCGCAACCGTGGAAGGCGCACAAATGCGGCTCTCCGATCCGCAAGGATTGCGCTTTACCTCGACTATCGCAAAGAGGGGTGATTTTGACAAGGTCAAGGAATACGGTACTGTTCTTATCCCGACCGAGAATCTCACAAATCTTGAAGATCTCAAAATCGGTGCAGAACTCGGCGGCAGAACAGTTGTGAAAGTCCCCGCTGTATACAAATACGCAGAAGACGACGAATCCGTAACCTTCACTGCGGTTGTCACTCACATTGCAGAGAAGAATTACAACCGTGCATATACTGCCCGTGCGTATGCGATTATGGAGGATGATTCGGTCATCTATGCTGAGACTTCCTCTTCCCGTAGTATCTATGAGATTGCAAGCGTAATCTTAGAATCGGATACCGCATCTGAGGCGGAAAAAGAAGCGGCACAGGTCATTGTGAATGTGGTCGAAACAGATTGAAACAACAACGCAAGTGACCCTTTACAATAAAAACAGTCTGAGTCAAACGACTCAGACTGTTTTTTTATGCCAACTTGTATTTCTGCTTGTAGTTTTCGTAATGACGGAAGAAATTCGGGTCGTTGGTACGAGCATCACGCAAGGATGCGTGTAGTTTCAAATCGTTTTGTGAGAGATCGATGATACAGCCCGCAATGTTCGAGCAATGGTCACTCGCACGTTCAAAATCGGTCAGCAGATTTGACCAAATAAACCCGGTTTCGATGGTACATTCACCACGCTGGAGACGTGCGATGTGTCGGTCACGCAGCTGCACTTTCAACCCGTCAATGACCTGCTCCAACGGCTCAACCATGCTTGCAACAGCAAAATCGCCTGAATGGAATGCATCCTGTGCAAGATCCAAAATCTCGTTTGCCGCATCCGAGAGTACCGTTAAATCTGCCTGTGCAGACGGAGTAAAAGAAATCTTTTTCTCATGCAATTCTTCCACCGATTCGAGTAAGTTGACCGCATGGTCGGAAATACGCTCAAAATCGCCGATCATCTTCAGTAGGACCGAGATTTCAGCACTCTCTGCTTCAGAGATGGACAGACCGCTGATTTTGACCAGGTATGATCCCAAAATATCCTCGTAATGATCGGTTTTCTCCTCCGCTGCACGAATGGATTCTGCAAGATCATTCTCCCCATGCAGAGCGGAAAGTGCATGCTTGAAGGCGGTGATTGAGGTGTCGGCCATTGCCAAAGCAAGTGTGCGGCAACGCTCAATCGCAAACGCAGGAGTGGTGAGCAGACGGTCGTCGAGTTCGGAGATCGGGTCGGCCGCTTCGGTTTCGGGCAGAATACGCATTACCAGTCTCTCCAGGAATCCTGCAAGCGGGTACATAAAGATGGTACATGTGATATTGAAGAAAGAGTGCGCTGTCGCAATGCTCACGTGGGTTGCCGATGCGTTGAGAAATGCGGGCTTGACCAGCCATTGGAGTAAAAGGAAGATGGTAAGCCAAACGATGGTGCCGATCACATTGAAGAAGAAATGGACCAGTGCGGCACGACGTGCATTTTTGTTGGTGCCGATGCAGGAGATCAGTGCAGTCACCGTGGTGCCGATGTTCTGTCCCATGATGATCGGGATGGCCGCTGCCATGGAAACCGATCCGGTTGCGGAAAGTGCCTGCAAAATGCCGACCGATGCGGAGCTGGATTGGATGATTGCGGTAAGAACTGCGCCTGCCAAAACACCCAGGAGCGGGTTTTCAAAAAGCAGGAACAGATTTTGGAATGCGGGGATATCCGCAAGGCCGCTGACTGCGCCTGACATAATATCCATGCCGAACATCAGGGTAGCGAAGCCGAGCAGGATGGTGCCTGTGTCACGCTTTTTCGTGCTCTGAAAGAACATGAGAAAAACCATGCCGATGAGGGCCAGAATCGGGGTGAACGAGGTGGGCTTTAAGAGTTGAATGAACATGTTCGAGCCGTCGATTCCGCCAAGGCTTAAGATCCATGCGGTGACCGTGGTGCCAATGTTTGCACCCATAATGACCCCGATGGATTGGCGGAGTGTCATGAGCCCCGAGTTTACAAATCCGACCACCATAACCGTGGCTGCGGACGAACTCTGAATCACCGAGGTGACCCCGAGTCCCGTGAGCAGCCCAGAAAAACGGTTGGTGGTGAGTTTGCCGAGCAAAGTACGGAGTTTTCCGCCTGCTCGGCGTTCCAGTGCAGTTCCCATCAAGTCCATGCCGAATAAGAACAAACACAAACCGCCAATGAGTTCCAGTGCATCAAAAATACTCATATGATCGTCTCCTTTTTTTGTTTCCTGTTCCCATCATATCGGCGGAATGTAAGATGCAAAAGCAGTTTGCGGTAAAATGTTTGTAAAAAAAACCGAGTAGGAAACAACTCCTACTCGGTGTGTTTTCAGTTGATATCTTCCACCACTTGTTCGGGCGGAGTGTCCAAAGCCTCGGGGTGCTTGAACATTTTCTGTAAGTACTTGAATGCGTTTGCATAGTAATGCCCATCGCAAATACGCTCGTCACTCACCAAGGTAAAGTCCATGAGTCTGAGTTCTTTGACCGAGCCGTCTTTTTGCACCGCATATTCCTGACGCTTTGCCCCAATCCCGATGAAGATCGGAATGTTGCCAAAGTCATAAAGATGATGCGCTACCGGCGGGATTCCCAACGAGCCAAGGTTGGTGATGAACATACTCCCGTGGAACGGACTCAAATTTACCAAAGCACGGGGCAGAAGCCCGAAATAATCCATGGTTTTGAGGGTCCAGACCACAAACTTCAAAAGCACCCCCGGGATATAGGTGAGGATGCGGGCGAACCCGTCCATGCTGTTTGCATCGCCTTCGACTCGGTTTTCCTCCACCAGTTTATTGAGCTTGTGATAAATCACCTCAATGGTATCGGTGGGTTCCAAATGAAGCTTGACCACCGTTTCCTGCGCATTGAGCGACATATCCTTCTTAATGGTCAGACAAACAACGATTCCGTTGCGCTTATACACCTTTTGCCCCCGGATAAAGCGGTTGATGGCAGGAAGTTGAGAAACTGTGCGGACATATGCAGCAAGGAATACATGCATCATTCCAAGCCCTTTGAGCCCTTCGGCACGTTTTTTGCGAATGAACTCTTCACAAGCGGAAATTTCAAGCGAGTGGAAAAAGGTGTTCGATGAGCCGGTGCGTGTCGGCATGATATAACTGGTCACGATATTGAGCGGATCAAGGGATTTGATCTTGACACCCTCTTTGCGAGAGGAAGCCATGGACAACACCTCCAAAATAAACTCTTCCCAAAACGACGGCGAACCCCATGTTTCGCCTAAGATAAATCTTATTATAACACAGAAAAAGTCATTTAGCAAATTGGATTTTTCGTTGAGATTTTCTTGAAACTGTGATAAACTAAAGAATAAGACTGAATAATGGGGGCGAATATCCATTCGCCGAGAGGATCAAATACATGAAAGAAGTTGTTTGGGAAAGCAGTTCATACCGTATAGACGAAGCAAGAGCCCTTGCGGCCGAACTCGGTGTGAGTTTGCTCGTTGCGAAACTACTCTGTGCCCGCGGGTATCAAGACCCATCGGATGCACGTACATTTTTGAAAAAAGATCTTTCCGCCCTACATGATCCGTTTTTGCTTCGTGATATGGACCGTGCGGTTGCACGCATCCGTTCCTCCATCGAAGCAGGTGAGAAAATTGCAGTTTACGGAGACTATGATGTAGACGGAATCACCTCCACCTATATGCTCACCGATTTTCTCCGTAGCAAAGGGGTGGACTGTGCCTTTTATATCCCGGACCGGTTTGAAGAAGGCTATGGGGTCAACCTCACATCACTGGTCAAACTCCGCACCCAAGGCGTAAAACTTGTCATCACAGTGGACACCGGAATCACAGCGGTCAAAGAAGTCGCTGCGGCAAAGACTTTGGGCGTGGAAATGGTGATTTGTGACCACCATGAATGTAAAGAAACCTTGCCGGATGCCTGTGCGGTGGTCAATCCTCACCGTGCAGATTGCACCTATCCCTTCCCGCAGCTTGCAGGCGTCGGTGTTGCGTTCCAACTGGTGCGAGCGCTCTGCTCGCCGGAGGAGTTGGAGCAGGTGCAAGCCCGGTATCTCCCGTTTGTCACTTTGGGTACAGTGGCGGATATCATGCCGCTTGTCAGCGAAAACCGTGCCATCGTTGCATCGGGCTTGGAACTGATGAAAACCACTACTCACGTTGGGCTTTCCGCCCTCATCGAGGAGTCGGGTGCCAAACGTGAAAGTTTAGATTGCGGACAAATCGGATTTGTCCTTGCACCACGGATGAATGCGGCAGGACGCATGACCAATGCGGGACAGGTGGTAGAGCTGTTTTTGGAACAAAACCCGGACACCGCTCATACTTTGGCACGGGAACTCTGCTCGCTCAACGCCGCACGTCAGGCGCTGGAAACCAAAATCATGGAGCAGGCGCTGGAAGAACTTCCCCGTGTGTTCGACCCCGACCATGACCACGCTATCGTCCTGGCAGGTGAGGGCTGGCATCATGGGGTGATCGGCATCGTTGCCTCCCGCCTGTGTGAACAGTATCATCGCCCCGCCATTCTGATTTCCTTGGACGGGGAGATGGGCAAGGGGAGCGGCAGAAGTGTCGCCGGCTTTAACCTCTACGAAGCGCTCGGGAAAACCACCGACTGCCTCGCCCAATTCGGCGGTCATGAACTCGCAGTCGGGCTTTCGGTGCGTCGGGAACAGATCCCCGCATTGCGTGCGCAACTCAACGAAATCGCATCTTTTGCCGGCGATTTCCCACGTACGGTGGAATTTGATTTTGAAGCAGATCCGTCCGATCTCACCGTGGAGCAAATCGAATCGCTCTCGGTGTTGGAACCGTTCGGCTGCGGCAATCCCTATCCCACCCTCAGTTTCTACAATCGTCCGCTCACCGAGGTGAAAAGCATCGGTCAGGGCAAACATACCAAACTCACCGTGGACGGATTCTCCGGCGTCTTTTTCCGCACCACACCCGAGCAGCTTCTCGGTGTGCAGGGGGACCGGGTTTCGTTGGTGTTCCGCCCCGAAATCAATACTTATTACGGGAAAACCGTGCAACTTTTGGTACAGGATTTGTGCCAAGGGGATGAAGTGCTTTGCGCTTGTGACGCACCGCTTGCGGACCTCACTCCGGAGCTTGCCCGTGCCATGTATGTGGAATACCGTGAACTGGGCGGTTTCTGGCGATTCTTGAAAGCACGGGGCGATGCGAAGTACAGCGTAGCGGAGCTCTCACGTGCCACCCACCTGTCTGTGTATCAGATTGCCTGTGCACTCTCTGTGTTCCATGAACTGCATCTGCTTCATGTTGTTTTTTACCGAGGGACGGTATCCATTCGATTCCAACCGGAAAAGAAAGTTGAATTACAAAACTCCGCACTGCTCATGCGTGTCGAACAGGCAGCGCAATAGGGGGTAATACCATATGACACCGATGTTAGAAGAACGTTATGAAAAACTAGTCGCACAGGTACGCAATTACCTGCCCAATATGAACGAGGCACGTCTGCGCCTTGCGATGGAGCGTGCCACCGAGGCGCATGACGGACAAATGCGCAAAGACGGCAGCCCCTATATCACGCATCCGATTGCGGTGGCGGAAATCACTGCGGAGATGGGTCTTGATATGGATTCGGTCATTGCCGCTCTTTTGCATGACTGTATTGAAGACACCGAGTTTGAATATCAGCAGATCAAAGCGCTTTTCGGGGAAACGGTTGCCGACATTGTAGAGGGCGTCACCAAACTTACCAAAATGCAGTACGAGAGTAAGGAAGAAGAGCAGATCGAAAACCTGCGTAAGATGTTCCTTGCGATGGGCAAAGATATTCGTGTCATCTTGGTGAAGATCGCAGACCGTCTGCACAATATGCGCACCATTGAATTCCACAAACCCGAAAAACAGCGTGAAAAAGCGCTTGAGACCATGGAAGTCTACGCCCCGCTTGCACACCGTTTGGGTATGCAAAAGGTGAAGTGGGAGTTGGAGGACCGCTCACTTGCCTGCCTTGACCCGGTAGGCTATGAGGAGATCACACAGGAACTCAACAATCGTGCCAGTGAGCGGGAGGAGTTCCAGACCCAAATCCGTGCTCGCCTGGAGCAGCATATTGCAGAAAGTGGTATCGAAGCCACCATCGCAGGCCGTGTCAAGCACATTTACAGCATCTACCGTAAAATGTACAGCCAGCATAAGGACATCAGCGAGGTGTATGACCTGTATGCCATGCGTGTCATCGTCAACAACGTGGCAGACTGCTACAATGTCCTGGGCTTGATTCACGATATGTACCACCCCATCCCGGGACGGTTTAAGGACTACATCAGTACCCCGAAACCCAATATGTATCAGTCCTTGCACACCACCGTCATCGGCCGTGAGGGCATCCCGTTTGAGGTGCAAATCCGTACCTATGAGATGCACCGCATTGCGGAATACGGTATCGCAGCACACTGGAAATACAAATCCGGCGTCACCGGTGCGCAAATGGACGAAAAACTTGCATGGGTACGTCAACTCCTTGAAACCCAGCAGGAGGCAGACGGGGAAGACTTCATCCGTCAGCTCAAAACCGATATGTTTGCAGACGAGGTGTATGTGTTCACACCAC
The DNA here is from genome assembly GCA_017421025.1 of Oscillospiraceae bacterium. Lineage (GTDB taxonomy): Bacteria > Bacillota > Clostridia > Oscillospirales > JAAYXM01 > SIG510. The sequence goes on along the minus strand of JAFQME010000020.1, from coordinate 61,957 downwards.
GTGGCGATGTCATCAGTCTGCCGGCAGGCTCCTGCCCGATCGACTTTGCGTATTCCATCCACTCTGCGGTCGGAAACCGCATGATTGGCGCAAAGGCAAACGGCAGAATTGTCCAGTTGGATTACCAACTCAAAAACGGCGAGATTGTGGAGGTGCTCACCTCCAACGCAGGACACGGCCCCAGCCGTGACTGGATCAAGATCGCCAAAACCAGTGAAGCCCGAAACAAAATCAAGCAGTGGTTTAAGAAAGAATGTAAAGAAGAAAATATTGCCCGAGGCAAAGAAGAACTCGAACGAGAACTCAAAAAAATCGGGCTTTCTCTCAACCAACCCGGCATGGAAGAGATCCTTGCTGCGGTGTGTAAGCGCATCTCCTTTAACGCTCCGATTGAAATGCTTGCAAGTATCGGGTATGGCGGGCTCACCGTCAACCGTGTCATCAACCGGATTCGGGAAGAAGTTGCAAAGAGCAACCGTGTCCAGCAGTCGGATGAAAAAGTGGTGGAAAAGCTGGTCAGTGCTCCCAAACCAAAGAAATCCAACTCAGGCGTTTTGGTGCCGGGTGTGGAAAACTGTCTGGTCAAATTTGCCCGTTGCTGCAATCCGATTCCGGGCGACCGAATCATCGGCTTTATCACCCGTGGCTACGGGGTTTCGGTCCATCGTTCCGACTGTAAAAACGTCACCGACGCAATGAAAAACTCGGACGATTTGAGCCGTTGGATTCGTGTCAGCTGGGCAGACAAAGTGCGTGACCGCTTCCAAAGCAGCTTGCAAATCTCGGCAAAAGACCGCATGGGTCTGGTCGCCGATATTGCAACCGTGCTGAGCACCATCAAGATTCCGGTGCATCAAATGGAGGCTCGCAGCTTTGGCGACGGTTATGCGGTCGTCAATCTGACGCTGGATGTCAATGGTATGGAGCAACTTGATTTTATCTTAAACAAACTCCGTGGCGTTTCCGGTGTCATGGATGTCAAACGTCAGCTTGGATAGGAGAATACTATGAAATTAGTCATTACAAGAGTGGACCATGCCGCAGTCAACATTGACGGCGCCTGCCACGCAAGCATCGGAAAGGGCTTTTTGGTGCTTTGCGGTGTGGCAGAGGGTGACGGGGAAGCGGATGTTGCATACCTTGCAAAAAAAACCGCAGGTCTGCGTGTCTTTTCCGATGACGAGGGGAAAATGAATCGCTCTTGTGCAGATGTGGGTGGCGAGATTTTGGTGGTTTCCAATTTCACCCTGCTCGCAGAAACCCGAAAAGGCAATCGCCCGAGTTTTGTCCGTGCCGCAGCACCTGAGCTTGCAAATGCATTGTATGAATCCTATGTGGAAACCCTCCGAAAGGAATATGGCTACACGGTGAAAACCGGGGTCTTTGCCGCACATATGGAACTCTCATCTCAAAACAACGGCCCCATCACAATTCTGATGGATTCCAAGGAGGCTGTCCAATGAAGATTATTACCATCCCGGTCGGCTCGCTTGCAACCAACTGCTATTTGGCATATGATGAAGAGAGCAGACATGGCTTTGTTGTGGACCCGGGCGACCATGTCGATCGCATCCTGCACGAACTCAAATTCCATCAAGTGACCGTGGAAGCGATTTTGCTCACACATGCACATTTTGACCATATCATGGCAGTCCCCGAATTGATTCAAACAACCGGTGCCAAACTATATGTCGGGGCGGGGGAAACCCCCGTACTGGAGGACCCTTCGGTCGGTATGCGCATGAGCGTTCCGCACCTGACCCCGGACGTTTGGGTCAAAGACGGGGAGATTCTCACCCTCGCCGGCATGGAACTTACCTGCCTGAACACCCCGGGTCACACCCCGGGCTCTATCTGCTATCTCACCGAGGACACCATGTTCTCCGGCGACACCCTGTTTTGCGGCTCGTGCGGACGGTGCGACTTCCCGGGCGGAAGTGTTGCCGAAATGTACGCATCGCTCAAACGCCTGGCATCTCTCCCGGGCAATTTCCGTGTCCTTCCGGGGCATGACAGCGAGACCACGCTCGACCGTGAACGCCGCATGAACCCCTATGTGCGGGAGGCACTTTTGCGATGAAACTGTATCTGGACGGGCATCCCTTTCGGTATGCGATGGAGCAGATGATGCTCACCGTGTTTCCGTCCGAACGCCCGGAATTTGTGGACGAACTCCCGCTTGACGGGGATTTCGCCATCCTCACCTTAAAAGAAACTCCCAAATCTCTCTTCGGAATCGCAACCGTATGCCGCAACGGCAAACGTGAAACCGTAACCACACGCATGAAAAACTCCGAAGAAGAACTTCTCTATAAACGCAACGCCCAGCAAGCACTCAAGCTTGCGTTTTACCGTGCATCCCGTCCGTTTCTCAAAACCCCGCCTCCGTGGGGTGCAATGACCGGAATCCGTCCGGCAAAACTTGCCGCACGTCTGTATGCGGAGGGGCACGATGACCGAGCGGTGGACCGTATTCTCAAAGACTCCTACCACGTGGTTGCCCGCCGCCGTGCACTTGCCTGCGAAGTGGCAAAGGCGGGAATGCGAATCAAAGCAGGAAACCGCACGATGGATGCATCGGTCTATGTGGGCATCCCGTTTTGCGTGTCCCGCTGCAAATACTGTTCGTTTGTCAGTCATTCCATCGGTCAGGCAGAGCATTTGGTCGAACCGTATCTCACCGCACTGTTTTTGGAGATGGAAGCCACAGGCAAAGCCGCAAAAGAACTGGGAATCACTGTGAAAACCGTGTATGTGGGCGGCGGAACGCCAACCGCACTGAGCGCCGAACAGTTGGACCGTGTGCTGGGAGGAATCCGCAAACACTTTGACCTTTCCGACTGTGTGGAATTCACAGTGGAGGCAGGCCGTCCCGATACCATGGATGCGGAAAAACTTTCGGTGATTGCCAAAAACGGCGCAACCCGAATCAGTGTCAATCCGCAAACCATGAACGACGATGTGCTGCGCTTGATCGGGCGCAACCACACCGCACAGGATGTGGTGGATATGGTGCATACCGTGCGTGAAACCACAAATCTTGCCATCAACATGGACCTGATTGCAGGACTCCCCGGGGACTCGTTCCCCAGTTTTCAAAATACAGTACGGCAAACCCTGGCGCTGGACCCGGAGAATATCACGGTCCACACTCTTGCACTCAAAAAAGCCGCCTCGCTTTGGGCGGAACGCCTTCCATCACCGAGCGGAGAGGAAGTGCAGAAAATGGTGGATTTTGCGGCAAAAGCAGTGCAGTCACGTGACTTCCGCCCGTATTATCTCTATCGTCAGAAATATATGTCAGGCAATCTGGAAAACGTGGGTTATGCAAAGCCCGGGCAGGAAGGTCTTTATAACGTGTTCATCATGGAGGAAATCCATACGATTCTTTCTTTGGGAGCGGGCGGCGTGAGCAAACTCGTCTCTCCCGAAACCGGAAAACTCACTCGAATCTTTAATCTGAAATACCCGTATGAGTATAACGGAGACCATGACCGGCTGATTCGAAACGCCGATGAGATCCGTGCCTTTTATCGGGAAAACTTTTAAGAAAGCAGGGGTGACGTTATGGCACTGAATGTCAACGAAATCAATGCACGTGTCCGCTCCGATGCACGTGAATTCATCGCAGAATGTGAAGCGGATTACCATGCAAAAGTCGCACGTGTGGCACGTGCCATTGCAGATGGAATCAAAACACGGCGTGTTGTGCTTTTGTCCGGTCCGTCCGGGTCGGGGAAAACCACGAGTGCGCTCAAACTCCGCCTCGCTTTGGAGCAACTGGGCGTGGGAAGCAAGCAAATCTCAATGGATGACTATTTCCTGACCGTAGATCTTGCCACCGCTCCGAGAAATGCAGAGGGCGAAGTGGATTTTGAATCTCCGCTGTGTCTGGATTTGCCTTTGTTAAACAAACATATCAAGACGCTTGCCGAGGGCGGCGAAATTGCAATGCCACGGTTTGATTTCCCAACCCAGCGCCGTGCAGACGACCTCCGCCCGCTTCGGCTGTTGGACAATGAAGTGGTTATTGTGGAAGGCATCCATGCGCTGGGAGACTCGGTCTCCTCGGGTGCAAGTGAGTTTGCTACCCGCTTGTATGTCAGTGCACGTTCGAATTTTGAACAGGACGATGAAACCGTGTTCCGGGGTACCTGGACCCGGCTTTGCCGCCGTGTCATCCGTGACGCAAAATTCCGCAACACTGATGCACACACCACAATGAGCTGGTGGTACAACATCCGCCTCGGAGAGAAGAAATACATTTCTCCGTTTAAGTCCCGTGCGGATCATATCATCAATTCCACCCATCCTTATGAAATCGGGGTGCTCGCAGGGTTTTTGCAAACCGCTTTCGACGGAATCCCGGAAACTGTGCGCCGTCGGGAGGAACTCCTTCTGCTGTCTGAAAACCTCGCATGCTTCGACCTGATTGAGGAATCCCTTGTCCCGGAAAATTCGCTTTTGCGTGAATTCATTGGAAACGCAAATTTTTAGAGAACTACTTGCATTTATCTGTGAAATATGGCAAACTAATGTTAGAGAAATTGATGAAAGGCGGTATGCGATATGAAAGAAACTTGGAATGAATTGCAGCAGAAAATTCGTGAAAAAGCGGTTTTGGCAGGCGAGATGGCGGCAAAAGGCGCATCTGCAGCCGGGCAAAAAGCTGCAGAGGTTTGGAACAGTTCCAAAAAACGTGTGAAAGTATTTGAGCTGAATACCCAGATCGATATGCTCTACCGTGAAATCGGCCGCATCGCATATCATGCACACATCGGCGCAGATGTGGATGAAGAAGCGATGGAAGCTGCATTCGCCGCTGTGGATGAAAAGATGGCTCAGATTGCAGAACTGAAGTCGGACGATACAGAAGAATAACAAAACGGGGCAGGTATCTGCCCTGTTTTTCATGAAGGTGAATGAAATGTATGACATTTTGTTTGAGCATGCCACTGTGGTGTGCTGTGATGAATCAATGCAGGTTTTGGAGGATACCTGCGTCGGAGTCAAAGACGGGAAAATCGCTTATTTGGGGAAAGAGCGTGCTGACGCCGCACGCAAAATCAATGCAAGCGGCAAAGTGCTGATGCCGGGGCTGATCAATACCCATACCCATATCCCCATGACTTTGATGCGTGGTCTTTCGGATGATACCGACCTGCAGGACTGGCTGCAAAACCATATTTTCCCAACCGAGGATCGCTTGGACGACGGGATTGTGAAAGCGGGTGTGGATCTTGCGCTTTTGGAAATGATTGCAAACGGTACCACCTCGTTCTCGGATTCCTATTTCTTTATGCAGACCGTGGCGGAATCGGTCCATAAAAGCGGACTCAAGGCAAATCTTGCCCGTTCGGTCACCAATTTCGGGCAGGAAGTCAAACTTCTCGACTTTTACAGCACCCGTGAAGAAGTGGAACTCTATGACACCTGGCACAAAGCGGAGGACGGCAGGATTCTGGTGGATGCCGCCATCCATGCCGAGTATACCACAAGTGAGAGCTTGTGGCGGGAACTCCGTGCGTTCGCATTGGAGAAAAATCTCGTGCTGCAGGTGCACCTCTCCGAAACCCGTCGTGAACACGAGGAGTGTATTGAAAAATACGGAAAAACCCCCGCACGCCTCTTCTACGATGCAGGGGTGTTTGATGTAAAAACCCTGGCGGCACACTGTGTCCATGTCACAGATGAGGACCTTGCCCTGTTTGTGGAAAAAGGGGTGAGTGTTGCGCATAACCCGATGAGCAACTTAAAGCTTGCATCGGGAATTGCACGTGTTCCTGAGATGTTAAAACGTGGAATCAATGTGGGCTTGGGCACCGACGGTGTGGCAAGCAACAACAATGTCGATCTCTTTGAAGAAATCAAGCTCTGTGCTTGTCTGCACAAAGGTGTGAGCGGCGACCCATGCGCAATGAGTGCAGCTCAGGCACTCCGCTGTGCAACCTATGGCGGTGCAAAGGCGCAAGGCCGTGAACATGAGTGCGGAACCATTGCGCTTGGAATGGATGCAGACCTCATTTTGGTGGATTTCTCCGCACCGCATCTGATCCCGTGCCATAACCCAATCTCCAATCTGGTCTATGCCGCACGAGGCAGTGATGTGTGCATGACCATGGTGCGAGGAAACATCCTCTATGAAAACGGAGTCTTCCTCACCTTGGATGCCGAGCGCATCCTGCATGACTTCAAAACAAACGGGACAGACCGTCTCTTTTCATCATGAAGGTAGGATGTCGAACAGGCAAAAGCCTTTTCGCAGCCTCCCAAAAAGCAGTTTTGTCGTTATAAGATTCCAAATCGTTGCATAAGTTCGCAATAAGAGTTGCGAGAGGTTGTGAACGTATGCAAAACCGTCCGGATTTGATTCGAGGTGCCATGCATCTGGCAGGTGCAAGCATGATTGTGAAAGTGATCGGAGCTTGCTTTAAGATCCCACTTGGCGCCGTGCTTGGGCCGGAGGGGACCGCAATTTTTTCGGTCGCCTATAATCTGTACGCCTTTCTCCTTGTGTTGGCAACGGCAGGCGTGCCTGCCGCAGTATCGAAACTGGTTGCGCAATTTGCGGCAAAAGGCAAGCCGGGAGAAATTTCCCGTGTGGTCAAAACTGCACGTCTGTGCTTTGGCTGTGTCGGGCTCTTGGGGAGTTTGCTGCTGCTGTTTGGCGCTGAGTGGTTTTCTTGCGCATTGGGCGCACCGAGTGCGGAAAACGCCATTCGTGCGATTTCACCTGCGGTCTTTCTCGTTTCCGTCTTGAGCGTCAACCGTGGCTATTATCAAGGTTTCGGTAATATGCTTCCCACTGCGATGAGTGAAGTCATTGAAGCGGCGGGAAAACTTGTGCTTGGACTCTCTTTGGCGTGGTGGCTCAGAGAAACCGGAAGCCCCCTTTCTGTGCAGGCGGCAGGCGCAATCGGAGGCGTGAGCCTGGGGTGCGTACTCTCGTGTTTGTACTTCAAGTTTGTCCCGCACGGTGTCAGTATGGCGATGAGTCGGGAGATTGGGAAACTCGGCTTGTGGTCCACCTTCAAGCATCTGCTCTCGCAAGTGATTCCGATTACAGCAGCAGCGTCTGTCATCGGGCTTGTAGGTGTGATTGACAGTGCGGTGATTATGAAAACCCTGCAATCGGTCGGAATTTCTCAGTCACGTGCCATGTGGATGTTTGGGACCTATACCTATGCGGCGAACCTGTTTAATCTGCCCAATGCCTTGGTCACCGCACTTGCGGTCAGTTTGATCCCTGTGGTTGCGACCAATACGGTTGAGCAGAAGCAAGAACTCTTGCGAAAAACAGAAGGGCGCTCGTTGGAACTCGGGCTTCTCATTGCGTTGACAGGTGCGGCGGGACTCGGCGTGCTTTCCCATCCGATCCTATCGTTGCTCTACGGCAGTGGGGTGGAGGCATCCGCCATTCGCTTGGCAGGGGACTTGCTTGTGATTTTATGCTTCGGAATTCCTCCGCTTGCACTTGTCACAGTGACCAATGCAATCCATCAGGCAACCGGGCGAGTTGGACTTCCGGTGCTTTCTATGTTGTTGGGGGCTGCGGTCAAACTGGCTTCCAACCGCATCTTGCTGAGAATTCCGGAGTTCCATATTTTAGGGGCAGCATTCAGCACGGTTTTGTGTTATACTGTGATTGCGGGAGTCAACTGGATTTTCTTGAAAGAACGTCCGGCATCGCTTCTTCGCATTTGCCGGAAACCACTTTTTGTCGCATTTTGTACCGGTTTTTTTGCAAAACTAACATTTATGTGTATGAATGTTGCGTTTTCTGAAAAGATTGCTGTGGTTCTAAGTGTTTTAACCGGCGGGATTACGTTTTTTTGGCTGGCATCATTGGTTAAAATTTCCTTATTTCCAAAAAAATATGCCGAAAAAAAGCGAAAAGTTAGAGTAAATTTCTAAAAAATACTTGCAAAAGGATGAATTATATGGTAAATTTTATACATAAAGATCGTTACGATGTAGACGATTTGGTGCAAATTATGAAACTGCTCCGCTCGGAGGACGGTTGTCCGTGGGATCGTGAGCAGACCCATCAAAGCATTCGCCAGAACTTCATCGAGGAAACCTACGAGGTTTGTGAGGCGATTGATAACCAGGATGTTGCACTGCTCCGTGAGGAATTGGGCGATGTCTTGCTTCAGGTCGTGTTCCACAGCCAGATGGAAGAAGAGCGAGGCACCTTTGATTTGCACGATGTCGCAGATGAGATTTGCAAAAAACTCATCCTCCGCCATCCGCATGTATTCGGTGAAGTCCAAGCCGATACTTCGGCTGAGGTCTTGACGAATTGGGATGAGATCAAGCGGAAAAGTAAAGGTCACTCCACACACACCGCCGCCATGGATTCTGTTGCTCGGAGCCTGCCGGCGCTCATGCGTGCGGAAAAAATTCAATCCAAAGCACGTAAAGTTGGCTTTGACTGGGCGGATTACACCGGAGCGGAAGCAAAGCTTTTGGAAGAACTCGGTGAGCTCAAATCGGCAGACGAAGCCCATCGCTTGGAAGAGGCAGGAGATTTCCTCTTCGCAGCGGTCAATGTAGTGCGTTTGTTTGGAATCAATCCCGAGCTTGCCCTTTCCCGTGCATCTGATAAGTTCCTGCGCCGCTTCGGTGCGGTCGAGCGTGCAGCGGCTGCACAGGGAAAACGCTTGGAAGAAATGACTCTTTCCGAGATGGACGAGCTGTGGGATGAAGTGAAACGAATCGAAGGTGTTGAGGGAGAAAGATAACGCACACTCCGTCAGACTTTAGATAAAGAAAAACTATTTTAGGAGGTTCATCATGAACAAGACAGAACTGATCAATGCAGTAGCAGAAAAGGCAGCTATTTCCAAGAAGGACGCTGAAAAGGCAGTTAGCGCTACCATCGATGCAATTACCGATGCTCTCGTAGCAGGCGACAAGGTTCAGTTGGTCGGCTTCGGTGCTTTCGAAGTTAAGACCCGCAACGCAAGAGTTGGCCGCAACCCGAAGACCAAGGAAACCATCGAAATCCCGGCTTCCAAGATCCCGGCATTCAAGGCTGGCAAGGCTCTCAAGGATAAAGTTGCAAAGTAAGTAACCTGATATCATTACAAAGAGCGGGTGTTTTTCTCCCGCTCTTTGTTCCTATGAAAGTTGAGTTTACCTGTGAGAATTGATAAGTTTTTGAAGGTCTCGCGCCTCATCAAGCGCCGGACGGTGGCAAATGAAGCATGCGATCATGAACGTGTCGTGGTAAACGGCCGTGTGGTCAAAGCCTCATACGATGTCAAGGTGGACGATGTGATTGAATTGCATTTTGGCGAACGTGTGATTCGTGTCCGTGTCAAAGAAATTGCCGAGCATGTCCGCAAAGATGATGCACATTCCATGTACGAAGAAATTTCTGCAGACAGCTGATGCTTTCTGCTGTGGGTATGATGTTTCATGCTCAGAGCAGGACGCATTCTGCAGCATAAAATCCGGCTGTTTCCAATATAGTTGGAAGTGAGGAGGGATTTTATGATTCAGCAAGAAACTGCGTTGGACTCCGCAACCCACGGCATTGTGCTGGATGGGCGTCGTACACTCAGTGTGACCGGAGTCACAGATGTAGAGCGTTTTGACGAACAGTCTGTTGTTCTTGTAACCACTGCCGGGGTCTTAATGATTTGCGGCGAAGAGTTACATATCTCACGCTTGAGTCTCGAGACAGGCGAGCTCGGTGTGGAAGGCAGGATCGATCGGTTGATTTACGCAGAAGAACATTCTGCTGCGGGCTTCTGGTCGCGCCTGTTTCGCTGATCGATGCATCTTGCAATTTCCGAGCAGGCGATGACGTTTTTTTATTCCGCCTTGCTGGGTGCAATCCTCGGTGTGCTGTATGATACGGTGCGCCTCATTCGAACTTTGTTTGCCCGAAAAAAAGCGGTGGGCATGTGTTTGGATGCTGTTTTTGTATCGGTCTCCTGTCTGATGCTATTGGGGTTCGTCCTCACCGTTTCAAACGGACAAATGCGCTTCTATGTTTTGCTCGGGATCGGGCTTGGGTGGATGCTGTATGCGTATCTCTTAAGTCCCACCGTGTATTCCGTCCTCTCGGTGTGCGTTCGGGTTTTGACCCGTGTGTTGCAATTTGTGGGAGGGCTCATTCACCGTGCGTTCGGTGGAATCTATCATATGATGCAATTTGTTTGCAGACGGCTTTTGGACGGTCACAGGAAAAAGAAGACACAACGATTGGAACCACCTTCCGATCAAGCGTGAAAAGGAGAAGTTCTGTGGCAGCAAGAAGAAAAAAACGAGTCGGTTTCTTTCCAAAACTGATTTTAGGAATTTTTATCATCTATTCGATTTGGACGTTGGTATCTCTGCAAGTCAGAATCCATGAGCAAAAAGCAGTGGTCAAAAACCTGACCGAACAAGTAGAGGCAGAACGTGCCAAAAATGCGGAACTTGCTCAGCAGGCGGAAGCCGAGCCGGATGATGAGTACATCAAGCAAGAAGCGCAAAAACAAGGTCTTGAAATGCCGGACACACGAGTATTCGTGGACGTTTCCGGAAACTAATATACTACGCAGGAAAAATCGAAAGGGGATCTGGGGTAAGCTATGGAGCTCGCAGTTGGTGTGATTCTGGAAGGAAAGGTGACGAGTATCACCAAATTCGGTGCGTTTGTCGCTTTGCCGGAAGGGAAGTCCGGACTGGTGCATATTTCTGAAATTGCGCATACATATGTCAGCGATGTTGCGGAGCATTTGCAAGTCGGCCAGTCTGTATCTGTGAAAATAATCGGGATTGATGAGAATAAACGCATCAATCTGTCTATCAAGCAAACCGTAGCCCCGCCACCACGGAAGCCGGCGCCGCAAAGCGCACGTCCGCGTTTTGTTCAACCGCCAACCGATGCGGTTCAGGCACCGCTGTCCGACTCGTTCGAGGATAAACTCAAGCAGTTCATGCAAGAAAGCGAAAGCCGTATGTCAGACCTCAAGTCGCATATGGAAAAACGTCACGGCTCACGCCGCAGAGGTTGAGATTTTACCGCGTCGGAACCATGGTTTCGATGCGGTTTTCTTTTCTGCAAAAAAAGGACGCCCGGAAATTCCGGGCGCCAAGTTAAGTGGGTTGTGGGGATAAAGATATGAATGGTGCCACTCGTTTGAGTGACTGATATTATATTACCATAAACTGGAAATAAAGTCAAGCATAAATTTGGAAATATTTGGAAAAGGTGAACGACATGAGAGAAATCAAAGCAGAAACCATCGTCAGTACTGTGCGTGATCTTTGCATCGAAGCTTGCTGTGTGTTGCCAAATGATTTGTGCGATTCGTTCTGTGCCGGCAAGGCGCAGGAGGAGTCCGAAATCGGCAAAAGCATCTTCGACGTTATGATCGAAAATGCTGAGTATGCAAAAACCGCAACCATCCCGGCATGCCAGGATACCGGCATGGCGGTTGTGTTCGTGGAACTTGGTCAGGACATTCACGTGGTCGGAAATTTTGAGGATGCCATCCATGAGGGCGTGCGCCGTGGCTATGTAGAAGGCTGCCTGCGTCTGTCGGTAGTGGGAGACCCCTTGCGCCGTGTGAATACCAACGACAACACCCCTGCCATTATCCATACCCGTGTTGTCCCCGGTGACCGGCTCACCATCACGGTTGCCCCCAAAGGCTTTGGCAGCGAGAACATGAGCGCAATGCGGATGTTCAAGCCTGCAAACACCGCAGATGACGTATGCGACTTTGTGGTGGAATGTGTTTCCAAAGCGGGCTCCAATCCCTGCCCACCCGTTGTGGTCGGGGTAGGTCTTGGTGGCACCATCGAGCGTGCTGCGCTGTGTGCAAAGCATGCGCTCACCCGTGACATCGGAAGTGTGAACCCGGATCCGCTGTATGCGGAACTCGAGCGTAAGACGTTGGAAAAAATCAATGCACTCGGGATCGGTCCGCAAGGCCTTGGCGGCACCGTCACTGCACTTGCGGTGCATTTTGAGCCGTTTGCAACCCATATCGCAGGGCTTCCGTGCGTGGTTAACATGGGTTGCCATATCACCCGTCATGCATCTGCTGTATTGTAAGGAGAATTACCATGGAAAAGAAACAATTTCAAACCGAATCCAAACGTGTCTTGGATTTGATGATCAATTCAATCTATACCAACCGTGAGATTTTCTTGCGTGAACTCATTTCCAATGCGTCCGACGCAACCGATAAACGCTATTATAACGCACTCTCGGCAGGGCAGAGCGGAGTCGACCGTGAAGCACTTGCCATCGAAATCAAAATCGATCGTGAAAACCGTATTCTCACCATCTCGGATTCGGGTTGCGGCATGACCGAGGAAGAACTCACCGAAAACCTCGGTGTGATTGCAAAGAGCGGCTCTCTTCAGTATAAAACCGAGCACGCAGATGAGGATATGAGCATCATCGGACAGTTTGGCGTAGGGTTTTATGCGGCATTCATGGTCAGTTCCACTGTACGTGTCATCACCCGTTCCATGACGAGCGATACTGCATTTTGCTGGGAAAGCAGTGGGGCAGATGGTTATACGGTTACCCCGTGCGAAAAAACCGAGGTGGGAACCGACGTGGTGTTGGTGCTCAAAGAGGACACCGAAGAGGAAAATTACAGTGAATTCTTGGATTCCTACCGCATTTCGGGTTTGGTGAAGAAATACTCGGATTACATCCGTTATCCCATCCGTATGGATTTGGAAAAACGCCGCAAAAAAGAAGATAGTGACGAATATGAAACCTATTACGAAACCGAGACCTTAAACAGCATGGTCCCGATCTGGAAACGTGCAAAAGGCGAGGCGGACGATGCCGCCTTCCATGCCTATTATCAGGAACGGTTTATGGACTATACTCCGCCCAAACGCATCATCCGTACCGATGCGGAGGGAATGGTCAGTTACAGTGCACTCATGTTCCTGCCATCTGCCGCACCAATGAACTATTACACCAAAGACTTTGAAAAGGGTCTTGCACTGTATACCAACGGTGTGCTCATCATGGAGAAATGCCAGGAGCTTCTGCCGGATTATTTCAGCTTTGTTCGTGGAATTGTGGATTCTCAGGACCTTTCGCTCAATATTTCCCGTGAGACCCTGCAGCAGGATCGCCGCCTGAAGATGATCGCCTCCGGAATCGAAAAGAAGATTCGAACCGATTTGGAGGACTTCCTTAAAAACGACCGTGCAGGCTATGAGGAATTCTTTGCTCAGTTCGGGCTCCAACTCAAATACGGCATTTATATGGAATTCGGCGCAAACAAAGACAAACTCAAGGACCTCATTTTATTCCGCTCCTCGTCGGGTGACGGGTATACCACCCTCTCTGAGTATGTTGCACGGATGCGTGAAAGCCAAAAATACATTTACTTTGCAAGCGGTCAGAGTGCGGAAAAACTCGCTCGCCTCCCGCAAGCGGAGCGTGTCTTGGATGCGGGGATGGAAGTGCTCTACTGCACCGAGGACATCGACGAATTTGCTCTCAAAGTGCTCATGAGCTATGACAACCATGAGTTCCGCTCGGTTTCCGAAGAGGATTTGGAACTTCCCGATGAGAAGAAAGGTGACACCGAAGAGGCCACCCGTGAGCATCAGGAACTTCTGGATGCCATGAAAGAAGTGCTGGGGGACCGTGTGGCACGTGTCGGCATTTCCGCACGTCTTAAGAGCCATCCGGTTTGCCTTTCCACACAAGGTGGAATCTCGCTCGAAATGGAGCGTGTGCTCAGCGCAATGCCCGGCGGGGAAGGGGTACACGCTGAGCGTGTCCTGGAACTCAATCCCTCCCATCCGGTCTTTGCAAAACTCGTCCATCTCCACGCCGCCGGTGACGAGAAACTCAAAAGCGTCACCGCACTGTTGCACGCACAGGCACTTATGATGGAAGGCCTGCTTCCCGACAATATGACCGAGTTTTCCGATGCGCTTCAAGATTTGTTGACCGAATAAACAAATCCTGCAAAATAATTGACGTTTTTTCTAAAATTCTGATTGAAAAACAGGGATGACTGTGGTATACTGAAAACAGAACAGGAAACTGTTCGGATTATAAGACCGAAAGGGGTTGTCAGTATGCAGTTTACGTTTACCGAGCGAAAGGTGAATCTTTCAGATGATTTCCGTGCTTATGCAGAGAAAAAGTTATCCAAATTGGATAAGTATTTCAAGAGCGATGCGGTTGCGTATGTCACCGCAGGCAGCGAGCGTGGGCAGACATGGGTCGAGGTAACTGTCAAACATGACAACATGTATTTCCGTGCGTCGGAAAAAATGCAGGACCTCTATGTTGCAGTGGATACCGCAGTCTCTGTCATTGAGCGTCAGATTCGCAAGAACAAAACCCGTTTGGAAAAACGCTTGCGTTCCGGTGCATTCCAAGCAGAAGAAGCGGTCTATGAGCCGGTGGAGGAAGAACGTGAGTTTGATATCGTCCGCACCAAGCACTTCTCCATCAAGCCCATGACTCCGGAAGAAGCAATTCTCCAAATGAATCTCTTGGGGCATGAATTCTTTGTCTTTAAGAGTTTGGATGAAGCAGGCACCTTCTCGGTGGTTTACCGCAGAAAAGACGGTGGCTACGGTCTGATTGAAAACGATTAGTGGCAAAAATGCACAAATTTGCATAAACTGGTGGGGAAGCCAGGATTTTTCTGTTGACAAACCGAAAATTTGCGGTAAAATATTAGGTAGAGACTCTGCTTTCATGGAAAGTCTGTCAGGGAGAATGCGCCACCGACTGCAAGCGCATTTCAGATGAGTAGTAAGTATGGGAACACTCTGCTGCGTAACCCCACAACTAAATGCAAAAGTGGATGCGGTTTTCGCATCAATGCGGGTGGCACCGCGGGAAACAAAATGATTTGTTTGCTCGTCCCGGGAATATTTCGATATTCCCGGGGCTTATTTTTTACTTTAGGAGGAACTTTAGATGTATCGCACATTGTATTGCAACGACATCAGAGAAGACCATATCGGCACCACCGTGCAGCTTGCAGGCTGGGTCGATAAGATCCGTGACCATGGCGGCGTTATTTTTATCGACTTGCGCGACAGCACCGGTATCACCCAGGTGGTTGTGCACAACGACGCACTTCTCGCAAACGTCAACCGTGAAACCGTTATCTCGGTTGAGGGGAAGGTCTCTCTCCGTGATGCGGAAACCGTCAACAACAAAATTGCAACCGGTAAGGTGGAGTTGATTGCAGAGACTCTTGAAGTCCTCGGCCCGTGCCACAATATGCTCCCGTTCGATGTCAATGAGTCCAAAGGCACCCGTGAAGAAGTCCGCCTCAAATACCGTTATCTCGACCTGCGCAATCCTGCGATCCATAACAATATCGTTCTGCGCTCCAAGGTCATCAGCCATATGAGAAAACTCATGGACGCAAGAGGATTCCTCGATGTCCAGACCCCGATCCTCACCGCATCTTCTCCGGAAGGCGCTCGTGACTTCCTCGTTCCTTCAAGAAAGCACAAAGGCAAATTCTATGCGCTTCCGCAGGCACCGCAGCAGTTCAAGCAGCTGCTCATGGTCTCGGGCTTTGATAAGTACTATCAGATCGCACCGTGCTTCCGTGACGAAGACGCACGTCAGGACCGTTCTCCGGGCGAATTCTATCAGCTTGATTTTGAAATGGCATTTGCAACCCAGGAAGATGTCTTAAACGTTTGTGAAGAAGTCATTTATGATACCTTCAAGACCTTCTCTTCCAAGAAGATCACCGAAGCACCGTTTGCACGCATCACTTATGCAGACGCCATGATGAAATACGGCTCGGATAAGCCGGACCTGCGCAACCCGCTGGTCATCTGCGACCTGACCGAATTCTTTAGCCATGTTGATTTCCCGCTCTTTAAGAGAAAACCCGTTCGCGGCATCGTCGCACCCTGCCAGGGTCAGTCCAGAAAGTTCTTTGAGGACTCCCTCAAGTTCGCTCAGAGTATCGGCATGAAGGGTTTGGGATATATTACTCTCAATGACGGTGTATTCAAAGGCCCGATTGAAAAGTTCCTCTCCGACGACCAGAAGAAGGAAATCATCGAGCTTTCCGGCGTCAAGGAAGGGGAGACCCTGTTCTTCATTTGTGACGGCAAGAATGTGGTTGACCGCTATGCAGGTCAGATCCGCACCTGGCTTGGTGAAAACCTCGGCATCATCGATCAGGACAGCTTCGAATTCTGCTTCGTTGTGGATTTCCCGATGTACGAAATCGACGAATCTACCGGTAAAACCATCTTCACCCACAACCCGTTCTCCATGCCGCAGGGCGGGATGCAGGCACTCCTGGAAAAAGAACCCACCGAGGTTTTGGCATATCAGTACGACCTGGTCTGCAACGGCATCGAGCTTGCATCCGGTGCAGTGCGTAACCACTCCAACGAGGTCATGAAGAAAGCATTCTCCATTGCGGGCTACACCGAGGAAGAACTCGAAAAGAGATTCTCTGCTCTCTATACCGCATTCCAGTACGGTGCACCGCCTCACGCAGGCATGGCACCGGGCATTGACCGTATGATTATGCTCCTCGCAGACGAAGACACCATCCGTGATGTCATCGCATTCCCGTTAAACGGTAATGCACAGGACCTCCTGCTCGGTGCACCGAGCGAAGTTACCGAGCAACAGTTGCTCGAAGCAAACATTTCCATCAGAGAATAAGGTGATGAATATGACAAGAGAAAAGCTTCAAGGCTTGGAATCGCTCAACGAACTCGCTTTCACCGAAGAAGAAGCATCTGTGATGCTCAGCGTGTTCGAGGAGATGGCAGACCGTGAATCCATCCTCGCATCGGTCGATACCGAAGCGACCGAGATCATGGTCCATGTCATGCCGATGACCAATGTTCTGCGTGAGGACAAACGTGTGCAGAACTTCGCCCGTGAGGATCTGCTCAACTGCGGCGCAGAGCGCTCAGAAGACAGCTGGATCGTTCCGAGACTGGTAAAGTGAGGTGCGGCATGAGTAAAAGAATTGCAATTGATGATACCATTTTGGTAGCAGGGATGCCTGCAACCGCAGGCTCCAAAATGCTTGAAAACTTCACCCCGCTTTTCACCGCTGAGGCGGTGGAGCGTTTGACTGCAAACGGCTATGCCGTGGCAGAAAAAACCGCAGTGGGCGAGTTTGGGTTGGACCTGGTCGGGGAATCCACCACCGGGAAACTCCTTGGTGATGCGGCGGAAAAAGTCGCAGCCGGCACAGTGGACGCTGCACTTGCAGTGGACTTAAACGGTAGCCCCCGCCGTGCGGCAGCACTCTCCGATGTCACCTTTGTAAAACCCACCTACGGCACCGTTTCTCGCTATGGCGTGATCTCCTGTGCAGCATCGGGTGAGCAAATCGGTGTGTATGCAAAAACTGCGGATTCCTGCGCAGAAGTCCTCGCAAAGATTGCAGGGCATGATGCAAAAGACGGCACCAGCCTGAGAAACGATAGTTATGACTACGACACCGCACTCGACGTTCAGGGTACAAAAGTCGCCATCGCAAAGGACTTGTATGACCGTGCAGATGCGGAAACAAAAGCAAAGATCGACAAATTTGCCGAAGCACTTCGTGCAAAAGGCGTTACTGTGGAAGAAGTAGCATTTGATTTTGCAGACATTGCAAACACCGCATGGCAAATCCTCATGTGTGCGGAAACTTGCAACAATCTGTCCCGCTATGACGGGGTCAAGTTTGGCTACCGTACCCCGAATTACTCCAATATTGACGAACTTTATGTCAATACCCGTACCGAGGCCTTCAACTTCCTGACCAAATCGGTCATTATCTACGGCAGTGAAGCGCTCTCCAAGGGGAGATACACCGAGTGTTACGACAAATCCCTTCGGATTCGTCGTGTCATTGTGGAGCGAATGAAAGCAATTTTTGCATCCTATGATGCGATTCTCGCACCTGCTTGCAAAAGCACTTCGTATCAGGCGTATGACTGCAAAGAAGCATTCATGAAAGTATTTGCCGAAAGCGTTTTCACCGCACCTGCTTCCATCACCGGTATGCCGGCGGTGGTCTCCGGCGGTGTTCAGCTCATGGGCAATTACTTCGACGAGAGTATGTTGCTCAGCCTTGCAAAAGTGACGGAAGGAGTGTAAACGCAAATGAAATATGAAGTAACCATCGGCTTGGAAACCCATGTTGAACTCCAAACCGAATCCAAAATCTTCTGCTCCTGTGGCGGTCACTCCAGTCCGAAAGAGCCAAATGACTGTGTCTGTCCGGCTTGTTCGGGTATGCCGGGTATGCTCCCGGTTATGAACAAAGGCGTGGTCGAGCTTGCGGTCACAGCAGGGCTCATGCTGAATTGTGAAATCAACCGCTATTCCACCTTTGATAAGAAAAACTATTATTATCCCGACCTGCCCTGTGCATACCAGATTACCCAGTTGTTCCACCCCATTTGCACAAACGGTTTGGTGGATGTGGAAACCTCATCCGGTACTTCCAAAATCCGCATCAAGCAGATCCATATGGAAGAGGATGCAGGGAAACTCGTTCATGACGAATGGGCAGATACCACCCTGGTAGACTTCAACCGTACCAGTGTTCCGCTCATCGAAATCGTTACCCAGCCGGATTTCCACAGTGCGGAAGAAGTGGTCGCATATCTGGAAAAAATCAAGGCCATGTTCCGCTTCGGAAATATCTCCGAGTGTGAAGAAGGTGCAATGCGTTGTGACGTCAACATCTCGGTTCGCCCCGAGGGCGCAACCGAACTTGGCGTCCGTGCTGAGATTAAGAATATGAGTTCGCTCACTTCCATTGAGCGTGCCATCAAGTTTGAAACCGCACGCCATATCGATGCGCTCGAGCGTCAGACCGAGGTTTTGGTGCAGGAGACTCGTCGTTGGGACGATGTCAAGGGGAGAACCTTCCCGATGCGTAACAAGGAAACCGAAGCGGATTACCGCTATTTCCCGGATCCGAACCTGATGCCGATTGTGGTGGATGATGAATGGCTGGATGAAATCAAGAGCAAAATGCCGGTCAGTGCCGAGGTCAAGGCGGAAGAATACCGTGCACTCGGGATTTCGGAGAAAGACATCGAAACCATCACCGGCGAGCGTAAACTGTGCGACCTGTTGGAAGCTGTGGTTGCGCTTGGTTGCTCGGCAACCGATGTTGTCGCTTGGATTATCACCGACTGTGCAGGCATTCTGCGTAAAAACGGTCAGCTTCTCTCGGACCTCAACATCACTCCGGAAAAACTCGCTTCCATCATCAAAATGGTTGGCAGCGGAAAGATCACCCGTGGCGCCGGTAAAAAGATCCTCATCGCTGTCATCGAAAACGATGTGGACCCGGAAGCCTACTGCAAGGAAAACGGGATGGATGCACAGACCGATACCAACCTCATCGCATCGGTGGTCGACAAAGCGATCGCTGAAAATGCAAAAGCGGTTGCAGACTACAAGAGCGGTAAGGAAAAAGCATTCATGTCCATCTTCGGGGCATGCATGCGTGAACTCCGTGGCAACGGTGACCCTGCTGTCATCCGTGCACTCTTGGAAGAAAAACTCAAAGGATAAGAATAAAGCCTTGGTGCATTTGCACCAAGGCTTTATTTGTCGTCTGCCAAATGGCGATACTTTTCAAAGCGGTAACGGGGCTTTCCTTGTGTGATCGTTCCGTATTCAATCGCATCGGTGGGGCAGTTTCCGATGCATGCCATGCAGTGAGAGCAGCTCTCTCCCCAAACGGGCTTCCCATCCGTCAGTTGGATGTTATTGAGCGGGCAGAGCCGCTCGCACTTTCCACAGCCGACGCAAGATTCTTTTGCATAAAACGCCTTTGCGGTGAGTTTGTACTTGCACCAAATCGGATTAAAGGGGAGTGTGATGAGAGTTTCAAAGAAAAATACGTGTCTTGCCTTGAGTCGTTTTCCGGCACGGATATCTGCTGCAACCGCATCCAAACGGCACATAGAGTCACGAATCCGGGTTTCAATTTCTGCGTCTTCCAGCATGGGATACGCATCGCTTGCCACATAATTTCTCGGCATTTTGAATTCGGCATGACCACGGTAGATCATATGCTTTTTTTGAAACAACGCTTTTGCGAGGACACCCGAAGGACCGCAGTATCCGCCGCTGGTAAAGATACCGTAAACCTCCCGACTTCCCGTGAATGTTTGTTGCTTCAGATATGCACGCAAAAACCGTGGCATTTCGCAGACATACACCGGTGCGCAGATGATAAACGGGGTCTCGGAATGAAGCGGTTCATAGTTCTTTTCTTTGATGCGTGTAAGGAGATCGACACACGGCTCATTTAAGCGTTTTGCAAGTTCTTTTGCGATAAATTCGGTGTTTCCGGTCGCAGAATAGTATAAGACCATATAAGCCTCCAAAACTCAAAAAATACGTCTTTTATTATACCGCATTTCAGCGTGGGTTTCAAGAAAAAAGCCTTGGTGCAATTTGCACCAAGGCTTTTGTGATTCATGATTGCGGGGAAATAAGATCCCGAGGCGGATTCTTATTCTTCGGTCATGTATGCCTTGCGGTCTTCGATGATCTTCTGCTGAACGTTCATCGGAGCTTCTTCGTAACGCTCAAAGTCAAACTCGAAGGAGCCACGACCCTGGGTCATGGAGCGGAGGTCGATGGTGTAAGTGTTCATCTCAGCCATCGGGACTTCTGCTTCCACAATCTGGAGACCGCCTGCTACCGGAGTCATACCGAGAACACGGCCACGGCGCTTGTTCAAATCGCCAATGACGTCGCCCATGTAACTGTCCGGAATGGTGACAGCGAGGTGACCGATCGGCTCAAGAATGACCGGGTCAGCCTGCGGGAGACCTGCCTTGTAAGCAAGACCTGCTGCAACTTTAAATGCCATTTCAGAGGAGTCAACATCGTGGTAAGAACCGTCCACCAAAGTAGCCTTTAAGAAGACGACCGGGAAGCCTGCCAAAACACCCTTGGAGATGCAGTCACGCAGACCCTTTTCAACTGCCGGGAAGAAGTTCTTCGGGACAGCGCCGCCGACAACCTTTTCTTCGAATACCAGATCTTCCTGATCACCCGGCTCAAATTCGACCCAAACATCACCGAACTGACCGTGACCGCCGGACTGTTTCTTGTGACGACCCTGAACACGGACCTTTTTACGGATCTTTTCACGGTACGGTACACGCGGATCTTCCAGGATGACATCAGCGCCGAAACGGCTCTTGAGGCGGGAAACCAAAACGTCGATATGAATGTCGCCGTAACCGGTGACGACATACTGATGGGTTTCTGCATTGTTGACAGTCTTAAAGGTGAGATCTTCTTCCGCCATGCGGTTCATGCCGGTTGCGATCTTTTCTTCACCGCCCTTGACCTGCGGAGCCATTGCACGTGCATAGGTCGGGGTGGGGAACTTAATGCCCTCGAGGGAAACCACGTTGCCGGAAGCACAGAGTGTGTCACCGGTCTTGGTGTGTGCAAGTTTGGAAACAGCTGCGATATCACCGCAAACAACGGTATCGGTCGCAATCTGCTTTTTGCCGAAGACATAGTTTAAGTGACCCATCTTCTCAGCCTGTCCGGTGCGTGCATTGGTCAGGGAACTGTCGCCCTTCACGGTACCGGAAATAACTTTGAAGAAGGAGAATTTGCCGTACTGGTCAGAAACGGTCTTAAAGACGAATGCAACAGCCGGGCCATTTTCGCCGCCGTCGAGCTCAACCGCTTCGCCATTTGCGTCGGTTGCAACTTCCGGGCTGACTGCGATGGGCGAGGGAGCATAGTCCACGATTGCACGGAGGAGTGCAAGGGAACCGATGCCGGTTGCAGCGGAGCCGCAAACGACCGGAACCAGGCTGCCTGCGGTAACACCCGCTTTGATGCCTGCCAAATATTCTTCGGTGGTGAATTCTTCGCCGTCGAAGTACTTGGTCATGAATTCATCGCTGGTTTCAGCGACACTTTCCGCAACGTGAGCACGGTACTCTTCAATGGTGGAGACCAAAGCATCCGGGACCGGAGTGTCAACAGCCTTGCCATCTTTCAGTTCATAGTACTTTGCGGTTGCGAGGTCGATGATACCGGTGGTCTTGCCGTCAATGATTGCCGGAATGACAATTGGGCAGACCGAAATACCGAATTTCTCACGAAGGCTTTCGTATGCCTTGTTGAAATCAGCATTTTCTTCATCAATCTTGGATATGTAAACGATGCGCGGCATCTTCTTTTCTTCTGCATGCTTCCATGCAACTTCGGTGCCAACGCCAACACCGTTCTTTGCGGAGCAGACGATCACAGCGGTGTCTGCAACACGCAGAGCCTGGTACACTTCGCCTGCAAAGTCGAAGTAACCCGGGGTGTCGATCACATTGATCTTGCAATTGTTAAACTCGATCGGAGCGAGTGCTGCGGAAATCGAAATTTTACGCTTGATTTCTTCGGGATCGTAGTCACTGACGGTGTTGCCGTCAACGATCTTGCCCAGACGGTCAGTCGTCTTGGTCATGAAAAGCAAGCTTTCTAACAGTGAAGTTTTGCCATCGCCGCCATGCCCAAGGAGACAGACGTTACGAATGTTTGCAGAGGGGTAGACTTTCATAGTTTTGTTCTCTCCTTTGTTGCTGATTGAATATGCGCGAGACACATCTTGTTGTTATTATATAACAATTTCTTAACAATTACAACTGTAAATCGGTAATTTTACACAAAATTTTTTCTTAAGATTTTTTCGCTTTACAGAACAAAAGCGAAAAAGCGACCGAAACCGCCAAAAGGACCGGAATATAAGGGGATTCAAGGAATTTGGCAATCACGGTGAGAAACACGGCGGGATCCAAAAAAATCCAAAGCCCTGCCGCAGCCGCCATGATTGCGGAGAACAACACCGCACCGGCGGCAATATCTTTGATGATTTTTACAGCAGGATGCTTGTCCGGCTGCACCAAATCACAAATCTGCTCAATTGCAGTGTTGATGAGTTCTGCGGTAAGTACCATCCCGAAACAGACAAAGAGGATCGGGATCTGTCGGCTTGAAACCTCGCCGAACCATGCAAAAAAGAGGACATACCCCATCATGCACAGATGGATGCGAAGATTCCGCTCGGATTTGATTGCATGAAGGATTCCCGAAACGGCATAGCGGAAACTATTCAGCATCCGAATCCCTCCGAATCCCGCACTCCTCCAGGATTTGCTCTTGCAGTGCAAAGTGTACCGCCTCATCCTCGGGAGATTTTTCATGGTCATACCCCAAGAGGTGAAGGGTGGAGTGCACCGCAAGGAAGCACATTTCACGCTCAAGCGAGTGCCCGTATTCCTCCGCCTGTACCTTCGCCCGTTCCACCGAAATCGCCATGTCTCCCAACATCAGACGTCCGGTTTCCGGATCCAGTTCCAATGGACCGACCACGATCGGCTCACCCGGAGTGAGTTCCAGCATGGGAAAGGAGAGTACATCGGTTTCCCGGTCAATCTCCCGATGCTCGGCATTCAATTCACGAATGCCCGCATCGTCTGTGAGCATCACATAAATGTCGCACGCCTGCTCCACCCCTTGTTGCTCAAGCGTGTGCGTGATGCAGCGAGTGAGCAGAGGAGTGAAAGTGTCAAGATCACAAATTCCCTCGATTGCAGGGACCACAGTAACCGCATGATTCATCATTTATCCCTCCGATTCTGTTGCTTTTTCTCGGATTCTTCGTATGCTGCAATGATGCGCTGAACCAGCGGATGACGTACCACGTCACGGTTGGTCAACATGCACTGCGCAACTCCTTCCACATTTTTGAGAACACGCATGGCGTCTTTCAGCCCAGAGTATTTCCCGTCGGGCAGGTCGATCTGAGTGATGTCGCCTGTGATGACCGCCTTGGAGTTAAACCCGAGACGGGTTAAAAACATCTTCATCTGTTCCGGGGTGGTGTTTTGCGCTTCGTCAAGAATGATAAAAGAATCGTCCAGGGTGCGACCGCGCATATACGCAAGCGGAGCAACCTCAATGTTTCCCCGGTCGAAATACTTCTGATACCCCTCGGGGCCCAACATATCAAAGAGACCGTCATAAAGCGGACGCAGATATGGGTCAACCTTGCTTTGTAAATCACCGGGGAGAAAGCCGAGTTTTTCACCCGCTTCAATAGCAGGGCGGGTCAGAATGATTCGGTTGACACTTTTGTCACGGAATGCCGCCACCGCACATGCTACCGCAAGGTAGGTTTTTCCCGTGCCGGCAGGACCGATACCAAGTGTGATGATGTTATTCTTGATGGCGTTCAGATAATCCTTCTGACCGATGGTCTTTGCTTTGATGGGCTTGCCGTTGTTGTTGATGCAGACCACATCTTTTGCAAGTTCTTCGATTTTATCTTCACGGTCATCCTCCACCAGCCCGATGATATAGCGGATATTTTGCTCGGTGATAGGCTCGCCTCGTGCGGACAGAGAGAGAAGTCCCTCCAAAACACGCACCGCACGGTCCACCGCTTCCACATCGCCAATCACTTTGAGTTCGGTGTCACGGTTGATGACACGTACCCCTAATTCGGTTTCCAAAAGGACGACATTTTCGTCAAATGAGCCGAATACATTGATGATTTGTTCCAAACGTTCTACATTGATGGTTTTTTCTGTCATTGTTCCACCCCGATTTGTTTCACACATTCCGCAATCATCTCTAACTCCACTGTACCGTTTTGCTCGGTTGCGGAAAATCGTAAGTCCAGCAGTCGGTCGGTGTCCGAGAGAACGAGCGAGTCTTCCAAAGCCTGCGTCCCAAATGTGATCGCATAGGGGAGCGGGAGAAGCGCACGGTCCAGCCGGCACACTTGTGCGGTCTCGAGTTCCAAATAGAGTGGAAGGGTAAGACCACCCGGGAGAGATAGTTGCGTCTTTTTTATTATTCTATCACATTCGTGCTCAGGGATGCTACCTTTTTGCAAGATTTTTATCCGTTTTTTTCCAAAAACCAGGGTGTATTTGCGATAAGTGTCTCCGGTCAGTGTGATTTGCTCGGCTTCCAGCGGGAACAAGATGCGTTTTGTTTGCCATGTGCGTGCATACACATCCGCTCGTGCATGGGTCGGGACCGAAACCCCGCTCCGTCCGGTCATGTACCCGTTTGCCAACAACTGCCCGGGCACCACCAAATCCCCGGGCGAGACCTCGGGTGTCCCTTCATATACCGTGATTCGTTCAATCACGCCACCCTCTTTTGCCACAATGTTTGCAAACCCGTTTTCACGGACGATCTCGGGCGGTCGGATGCGCTTTTTTACCGCCACATCCGCATGACTTCCGTGTAAATTGATGTTGAGATAAATGAATTCGGGAAGGTCAATCAGGATTTGATTGCGGACTCTTTCCAAATCCAGCCGCTTGGTATAGGCCCCCGGCTTCACTCCGTTTTCCGCCAAAGCACTCCGAATCAAATCGTGGGACGCCGCATCCGCACCCGTAATCTCAATTGACCAAAGAAACCCGCTCATCACCCAAGCAATCAACACAAACAGAATCACACCAATTGCCAAAACCGGACGGACTTTTCGGAGAAGAAAGGGGAGCCCGTGGCGAGAACAGAGATGTACCCGACATCGGGTCTTTCGCACAATGGGAGGGAGACGAAAAAAATCCCGTGCCGCTATCGTCAGTCCCATTTCATCAAAGGTGTGTTTGGTATGATTCCAGAATCGGATTTGACACTCGGCACATAAATTGAGAAACCGCTCCAATTCCGCACCGCAAATCCGCAGTGTGACCGTTCCCTGTAAGAGTCGAATGAGTGATGACATATCGCTTGCCTCCTAAACTGCTGCAAATGAAATCTGCTCAAATTCACCCCGTAAAAGCACTTCGGAGTCGGTCATGGTACACAGTGAGAGATGTTTGCCGCAAATCCGCAGAATCCGGTCGCCTCCGTGCAGGACCACCTCGGTGTCTGAGTATTCCAAAATCCCTTTGTGGTTTTCTAAATACAATTCCTCGGCCCCGATGAGTTCTAAACGAAAGACTCCCGCCACCGCCTCGGGCGGAAGAAAAAGTAGATTGGAAACACGTTTGAGTATGTCTCGCATATGCTCAGCTCCTTTTACAAAAACATATGCGAAAGAATCAGAGTCAATGCAAAAAAAGAGTCGCCCGAGGGCGACTCTGAAAACGGTATGGTTAGATGTTTTCTTTGATTACTTTGATGACTTCTGCAAAGTGCTTTTCGCCTGCCCCACGAGCAATCGGGAAACAGCCGTAAGCCTTGCAGGAATGGGAAATCTCGTAGATATACATTTCCTGAGATTCGTCCCAGTTTTTCTCGGTTGCAACATAACGCTTGGTTGCAAAGGAGGTGCCTGCGAGGAACACGGTGTAGTCCGGGAATGCATCACGGATCATATCACCAAACGGGGAGCAGATTTCGCCGCCGTGGAAGACAAACAGCGCCTTGCCGAGACGGAATGCTTTGAATTCCATGTAATCGGTATACGGCTCAGGGTCATACATCAAACGCAGGGAGGAGCGGTCGTAGCAAACCGCCATCATGCGTGTGAGCGGCCAATCGCCCTTTGCTTCCGCATCCTTAACAAACTGCTCTTCCTCAGCCAAAGTAACGTGCTGAAGCTCAAGCGGGATGTTTCCGCCGCAAACCGATGCGGAGTCAACCTTCATCTCGGAATCTGCGTCAAAGAGTTCGTTGGAACGCTCATACAAAAGCTGCGCCGCATTCTGTGCACAACCTGCGTGACCGGTGTTGTAGGGGTCAATGTTACCGCAGAAGCCGTTTATGTACATCGCCTCAAAACCGTCCTCTTCCAACTGCTTGCAAAGGAAACCGGGATAGTCCGGCGTGATGATGCCGACCGCACGGGGGGAAACCGGATGGCAGGAATAGTTCACGATCGCAACCGGCTTTGCACCCTCACGATTGATTCGCATGGTGCGGATAGAGGGGTCAATGCGGATATCGTCGTTGATCTGACGGTTGAATGCAAAGGTGAACGGGAATTCACCCTCGTTTGTTGTGACAGAAGTGATCTCGGCGAGATCCTCAAATGCTGCCGAAACAGAAGCTGCAACCTTGGCGGGGAGTTCTTTGATGGTCTCAAAGTCCGGCTCACCGCAACCGACCAAGCAACCGGTAGCAGGACCGGTGTGGGTATGGGTTGCTGCAAGGAGCACGTTTTCTTCCTTCATATCGTTGTTTCTTGCAATCAAAGAAATGATTTCTTTGCTGAGTTTTTCGGTGAAGCCCAAAAGATCACAGACGATCATCGCATAGCGGACACCGTCAATTTCCCATGCGGTTGCACGGGCGTAGAGATTCTCTTCCACCGAGGTGGCACGGCGGTAGCCAAAGGTACCGAATCCGGTCAGCTCTACTCCGAGCTTCGGAGTGAGACAAGATTTTCCAAAACCTAATTTCATCATCAATCTCTCCTCCTTCCTAAACAATCGGCTTAATGCGGCGGATTACGCCTGCAAAGTGCTTTTCGCCTGCACCACGCACGATCGGAATGGTGCCGTAAGCGCCGCAGGAATCCAGGATTTCATACATATACATGGAGTTTGCTTCGTCTGCGTTCTTCTCGGTGCCGATGTAACGGGTGGTTGCAAATGCAGTACCGACAATAAACACGGTGTAATCCGGGAATGCTTCCCGCAGCATATCGCCAAACGGAGAGCAAACTTCACCGCTGTGGAAAATGAAGAGTGCCTTGCCAAGACGCAGTGCCTTGAATTCCATATACTCGGTATACGGATCTTCCATGTAGAGGATTCGGTTCACAATGCGGTCATAGTTGACAGCAAAACTGCGAGCAAGCTTCCAATTGTTGCGGTCCAGCCAGAACTGAACGCCTGCATCGGTATCCATCGGATCAACATGGCGCAGTTCAATGGGTTCACGGCCTGCCACGATCCCGACACCGTCAATGTCCTGCTTGACTTCGGTCTCAAAGAGTTCGTGCGAACGGTCGAAAAGGCGCTGAGCCGCTTGATCTGCGCAACCGAACTGACCTTTGCGGATCGGGTTGAGGTTGCCGCAGAAGCCGTTTAAGTACATTGCCTCATATCCTGCATCTTCCATCTTCTTGCAGAAGTGACCCGGGTAATCCGGAGAGATGACCGAGGAAAGATCCGGGCAAACCGGATGGCAGGAGTAGTTGGAGATTGCAACTGTCTTTTTGCCCTTGCGCTCGATCCGCATGGTGCGGATGGTGGGGTCAATGCGGTAATCATCGTTCATCTGACGGTTGAGTACAAAGGTGTACGGCATGGTGTCTTCATTGGTGGAGACAGAAATGACTTCCGCCAGATCTTCAAATGCCGCCTTGACCGATGCCGCAATTTTTCCGGGCAGTGCTGCAATGGTCTCGATGTCCGGCTCACCGCAACCGACCAAAGCACCGGTGGCAGGACCGGTATGGGTATGAGTTGCTGCGAGGAAGACGTTATCTGCCGAAATACGGTTTTCACTCGCAATCAGATTGACCGTATCAGCGGAAAGTTTTTCGGTGAATGCCAAAAGATCGCAAACTACCATGACAAAACGGACACCGTCGACATCCCATGCGGTAGTGCGTGCCCACAAATCCATTTCAACGTCGGTGCCAACTCGTTCACGGTAAGTTCCGTAACCGGTGAGTTCCACGCCGAGACGGGGGGTCAGGCAGGATTTTCCAAAGCCTACTTGAATCAAACTCATAGTTTCAACTCCACTTCTTAAAATGAAATTTCTAGTTTAAGGTCATTATAACATTATGGGGGGACATGTCAAGCGATTTTGCGGAAATTCTAAGCGTTTTTTCTTTGGAATTCCCGTGGGTTCAGCCCTGTTTTTTGACGGAATAAACGGGAGAAATAATGAATCGAGGAAAACCCCAAAGTTTCTGCGGTCTGCGTGACCGTGTGCGTGAGAAGCAGTTCTTTTGCTGCTTCCAGTTTTCGGGTCAGCGCCGTATCCAAAATCGTGTTGCCGGTGCGTGCTTTGAATACCCGCTTGATATAGCTTTTGGAAAAACACAGGGCGGAACACACATCGTCTAATGTGATCGTCTCACACAAATGCTCATCAATGTAATTTAAGACCGCCTCTGCAATGCGCTGTTCGTTTTCTTCTTTGATTGCATGAGAAGATCTTGTATCACGCTCAATCTGTGCATTGGAACGAATCAGACGAATCAAAAGACTCTCCACCGCCTGTTTTAACAGCTGCTCACTCCCAAACGGCTGGTCGGCTCGCTTTTTTAGTCTGTGTTCCAAAACTTGCGGAAGCGTTTCCTTATTACAATGCGCAAGACGTGGCAAAAACACCTCGTCGGAAAGTGCAACGATATTCTCAATCAACCCTCGTTCGACAGCAGAGCAAGTCAAAATCTTGTTGCGCAAATACTCCAAAGCCGGGCTTTGGGATACAAAGGAAACGATGACCACATGCGCACTCTCGCCGTTTGCCCAAATGTTGTGATACTCGTTTGGTTTGTGGAAAATAATCTCGCCCGGGCGCAGGGCATAACCGGTGGACTCTGCCATCACGCCGACAGGACCGTTCTCCACATACGCAAACTCCCAAAAATCATGCTTTTCTCCGGTGAAATGAAAGTCCGGCGAATACTCGAAGTGATACACGGTCACAATGCTCTCGAGTGAAACCACCGAAGGCAGGTCGTGTCGGGGGAAGGAATTTGACATATTTTTTACCTCGTGTCCGATTGTGCAAATTCTATGGCTGATTCTGTAAAGACAAATCAAAGGATCTGCTCTATACTAACAGTATATCAAACCGAATGTGAAAATACAAGGAGAGAAGTTGAAATGTCAGCACAGATTTGTGTATCTACTCCGAGCAGACTCTGCCTTTTTGGCGAACATCAGGATTTTTTGGGGCTTTCGGTCATTGCAGTTGCCATCGATTTGCGCTTTTCTGCGCAGGTAACACCCCGTGACGACAAAGTGATTCGCATCATCATTCGTGATGAGTCGCTGGACTTCCTCAATGTCCAAAACGACAAAGCACTTTATCAGGAATATGAAGTAGACTTTTCCAAACCTCTTACTTATCGGAATGACGAGGATTTCTATCCCAGTACGGTCAACACCCTGCTCAAAAACGGGTATGACTTGCGTGGGTTTGATATCAAGATGGATTCCCAAATCCCGATTGGTAAGGGAATGTGCTCATCAAGCACGATGATCGTTGCCCTCATCAAAGCGATTTTGGAAGGCATCGGACATCCGGATGCAAAAGACCCCATGAAAATTGCTCTGCTTGCGTTCCAGGCAGAGGTTGAGGAATTCGGCAACCCGGGCGGCAAGATGGATCATATGGCATCCGCTTTGGGCGGGCTGGTGCATCTTGATTTTGCAAATGGAGATACCAAAGCACGCAGCTTAAACCACACATTTGCAGGTCGCTTCATCCTGTTTGATTCTTTGGAGAGAAAAGACACGCTGCGTGTCCTCGCTTCCTCCAAAACTCCCACTCTTGCAGGCCTTGATTTGTTAAAAGAGCAGGGCGTCAAGAGTATTGCGGACTTTGTGGATGGGGATGCGGACCCGGCACTTGCAGATACACTGCCCCCGGCATATGCGAAAGCGGTCAAGGCAAATATCGAAGACTATCGCATTTTCAAAGAAGGTCTTGCGCTCATTGAAAGCGGCAAGATGGACGATGCCAAACTCGGGGAGCTCTTGAGTGCGCACCAGGCGCAGCTGCGTGACGGACTCGGTATCAGCACCGATACCATCGAGTGGATTTTGGAGACCGCAAAGGCAGCAGGTGCTTACGGCGGAAAACTCAACGGCTCGGGTGGTGGCGGATGCTGCTACGTCTATGCTCCGGTAGAGAAATGTGATGCAATTTTGGAAGCAGTCGGAAAACGCGGTTATCCGGGAAAAGTATTAAAACAGGATACCGGCGTGCGACTCGATTAAGAAAGGAACAAGTTATGATTCGATTTGGTACCGGCGGATGGCGTGCCATCATCGGTGATGAGTTTATTAAATCCAATATCCAGCTGCTTGCACAGGCGATGGCGGATGAGATCAATGCCGCAGGGCGTGGGGAAGAGGGCATCGTGCTCGGATACGATCGCCGTTTCCTTTCCGATACTGCAGCGCATTGGATCGCAGAGGTGCTTGCGGCAAACCGTGTGGTGGTACATTTTATCGATCAAATTGCGCCCACGCCGCTTGTGATGTACGGGGTTATGACGATGAAAACTATGTACGGTATGGCGGTCACCGCAAGCCACAACCCGGCAGACTACAACGGCATCAAAGTCTTTACCCAGGGCGGACGTGATGCGGACGAGGTCGCAACCGGGGTTTTGGAAGCACGCATCCATGCTGGCGTAACAGTCAAAACCGTTCCGTTTGAAGAGGGCATCTCCTCGGGGTATATCAAAATCACAGATTTGTATAATGCCTATTTGGATAGCATCATCAGTCTCATCCGCATGGATGAAATCAAGAAAAAGCGGATGAAGATCCTGTTGGACCCCATGTTCGGTGTTTCCAAAACCGCACTCCAAACCGTTTTGGTCACCGCACGCTGTGATGTGGACATCATCAACGACCGTCATGACACCTTGTTTGGCGGACGCCTTCCGGCACCCAGTGCGCACACCTTGCAAAAACTTTCCAACATGGTGGTTGAGGAGGGCTACGACCTGGGAATCGGTACCGACGGCGATGCAGACCGTATCGGCATCATTGACCATAAAGGTGTGTTTGTCCACCCCAACGAAATCATGATGCTGCTCTACTATTATCTGCTTCATTATAAAGGAGAACGTGGGGATGCGGTGCGAAACATCGCAACCACCCATATCTTGGACCGTATCGCAAAGGATTTCGGGCAAAAATGTCATGAAGTACCGGTCGGATTTAAGCACATCAGCTCCAAAATGGAGGAAACCGATGCACTCATCGGCGGCGAAAGTTCAGGCGGTCTCACCATCCGTGGTCACATCCGTGGCAAAGACGGCATCTTCGCCTCCGCTTTGTTGGTGGAAATGCTGTGCGTGACAGGCAAGACCCTGCGTGAATTGTTGGATGAAATCTACGAGCGTTACGGCCGCCTGGAAATGGCGGAGTTTGACACCCGTTTCTCGGCAGAAAAGAAAGCCGAACTGCAGGATCGTTTGTTTGCAAAAAAAGAACTTCCGACCTTCCCGTGGGAGATCGAGTCGGTCACTTATCTGGACGGCTGCAAGATCAACTTCAAAAACGGAGGCTGGATCATTGCACGTTTCTCGGGCACCGAGCCGCTCATCCGTGTTTTCAGTGAAATGGAAACCCACGCTGTGGCAGAAGAGGCGATCTCGGTTATGCGTGAATTTTTGGGGGTGTAGTCCATGCGTATTTTGGTCACCGGAGGCTGCGGCTTCATCGGCTCGCATATCACAGACGGCTTGGTGGAAGCCGGGCATGACGTGTTTGTGGTCGATAACCTCAGCACAGGAAATCTTGAAAACTTAAACGCAGCAGCAAAGTTTTATGAATTGGATGTACGGGATGCGGCGCTTGCTGATGTATTCTCCGAGGTGAAACCAGACGTGGTTTATCATGAAGCGGCGCAGATTGATATTGCAAAATCGGTTCGTGATGTGGGGTTTGATGCCTCGGTGAATATTCTCGGTGCAGTGAATGTTTTATCCTGCTGTCGGGATTTCGGGGTAAAGAAGATCATCTATGCATCTTCCGCTGCGGTTTATGGCGACCCGCAGTACCTCCCGGTGGATGAAGTCCACCAGGTAGCTCCGCTCTCATTTTATGGAGTTTCTAAATTCACACCGGAGCTCTATATCAAAACTTTTGCCCATCTCTATGGAATCAAATACACCATCTTGCGTTATGCGAATGTCTACGGCATCCGTCAGGACCCGAAAGGCGAGGGCGGCGTAGTCTCCATCTTTGTGGACTGCCTCCTTAAGGGAAACACCCCGAAAATCTTCGGTGATGGAGAGCAGACCCGTGACTTTGTCTATGTCAAGGATATTGCAGCGGCGAATCTGCTTGCGCTCACAAAAGGGGATAACGAAATCATCAATGTCTCCACCAACCGCCGCATCACAGTCAATGAACTGTTGGACACCCTGAGCGAAGGGAATGTCAAAGCGGAATATCTTCCGCCCCGTGCGGCAGATATCCTCCACAGCGCACTCAACAACTCCAAGGCAGAAAAACTCCTTGGGTTTGTCCCGCAGTACACCCTTGCGGAAGGTCTCCGTGAAACAATGGAATATTATAGAAAGAAAAATGCGATGAACTGATTCATCGCATTTTTTTCTTTTCTATGATACAATATAGTAGAAAGGAGAATTGATATGAAACTCAGAGAATATCAAAAAAGCAAATCCGCCATCCGTCTTGTGCTGGAAGCCATGGTCCTTCTTGTTTTGGTTGCACGCCTCTTACGGCGGGACTTTTTTCCGGTCTTTTTGTGTGTATTGACGCTGGCGCTGTTTAACATTCCCCGTATCGTGGATAAAAAGCTCAATCTAAAACTCCCAAGCGTCTTGGAAGCCATTGTACTGATTTTTATCTTCTGTGCCGAGATTCTGGGTGAAATCGGAAGTTTCTATACCGTCCTCCCGTGGTGGGACACACTTCTCCATACAGTCAACGGATTCCTCATGGCAGCAATCGGCTTTGCTATGATTGATTTGCTCAACGATTCGCCACGCTTCCATTTTAATCTTTCTCCCATCTTCGTGGCGTTTGTCGCATTCTGCTTTTCGATGACCGTGGGTGTGGTGTGGGAATTTTTTGAATTCGGTATGGACCAAATGGTGAAAACCGATATGCAGAAAGACCGTGTCATCGAGTCGGTCTCCTCGGTCAAACTCAATCCCTCGGGACTCAATGACCCTATCCGCCTTGAGGAGATTACCGAAACCGTGATTTCCTACGGCGAGGGTGAAACCTACACGGTGGAGGGGGGACTTTTGGATGTCGGAATCATCGACACCATGAAAGACCTCATCGTCAACTGCATCGGTGCAATTCTCTTTTCTATCGTCGGCTTTTTCTACCTGCACGGGCGGAATAAAAGCCGTCTCGCCGAGCAGCTTATCCCTCGCTTTGAAGCCAAAAATGAGTAAAAAAGTTTTGGCGGCAAACGTGTTTCAAAAAGACAACCTCGGTCATACACCGGTATGACCGAGGTTTTTTGATACTTTAAGCTTTTTGTTCTAAAATCGCTTCCGCAACACGGATTCCGTCTACTGCAGCAGAGAGGATTCCACCTGCATACCCGGCACCCTCGCCGCAAGGATAAATCCCGGGGCGGGAGGAGAGAAGCAGTTCGTTTCGCTCGATTCTTACCGGAGAAGAAGACCGTGCTTCCACACCGGTCAACACCGCATCGGGAGCAGCAAAACCGGCAAGTTTCCGATCAAACAGACGGATTCCCTGTATCAGCGATTCACCAACAAATTCGGGTAAAATCTCACGCAGATTTGCGCCTGTCACACCCGGACGGTAAGTTGGCGAAACCGCTCCGAAAGAGCAGGTTTTTCTTCCCGTAGCAAAATCTGCAAAGCATTGTGCCGGTGCACGGTAGGTTTCACCGCCCAAGCGATACGCCGCTTGTTCCAACGTACGTTGGAGCGTCACGCCGGAGAGGGGATGGTCACTTTCAAAATCCGATGGAGTGACGTTGACCAAAACAGCGCTGTTGGCATTTTTTTCGGCTCGTGCGTGTAAACTCATACCGTTGGTGCAAACGCCGCCTTCTTCACTTGCTGCCGCAACCACCTCGCCGCCCGGACACATACAAAAGGTATATACAGAGCGTCCGTTTGGCAGATGCGCAGAGAGTTTATAATCTGCGGCGGGGAGTGCCGGATGCCCTGCAAAACTGCCGTACTGTGCGGCATCCACCATGCGCTGTAAATGCTCAATGCGCACACCGACCGAAAAGGGCTTTTGCGAGAGGACAACATTCCGTTCCACCAAAAGAGAGAAGGTATCACGTGCGGAATGTCCGATTGCAAGCACTGCACAGTCGGCAGGAATACTCACCATACCGCTTTCGGTTTCGCAAACCACTTCGCACAGTGCACCGTTTTCCCAAATAAAATCACACACCCGATGACCGAATTTAACAGTTCCACCCAGAGAAATGATGCGCTCCCGGAGGGATTGAATCACCTTGCGCAAAACATCTGTCCCGATGTGCGGCTTTGCAAGATAGAGAATCTCATGCGGAGCACCACATGCTACAAACGTTTCCAAAATCTTGCGCTGGCGGATATCTTTGGTACCGGTGTTGAGTTTTCCGTCTGAAAAGGTTCCGGCGCCGCCTTCTCCGAATTGCACATTGGTGAGCGGAGAGAGGATTCCGTCTTTCCAAAACCGCTCCACCGCACGGGTGCGGCTTTCTACATCTGCACCACGCTCGACCAGTGTCGGATTCAACCCTGCCTCTGCAAGGGTGAGCGCCGCAAAAAGACCGGCAGGACCTGCCCCGATCACCACGGGTCGGCAACAGCGTTTTGCAAGCCGGACAGCGGGCGCTTTGGGAAGTTCATAAGAGGGAAATGCACGCTCGTCTGCCAGTGAGACCGCCACGGTATAGACAAAATGGACTGCTTGTTTTTTTCTTGCATCCACAGATTTCTTTAGAATATCAAGCGAGAGAATTTGCTTTGCAGAAACCTTCAATTCCTTGGCAGCCAAGCGTTTGAGGTCATCCTCTGTATGGTCGAGAGGGAGCGAGAGGTTGGATACTTTGACCATGTGGCAAACTCCTTTCAAAAAATTTTTGAAAATTTTCAAAAAAACTCTTTACAAATGAGATTCCATGTGTTAAACTAAAATCGCAAAAACAAGAATGATTCCTATTTTTTAAGGAGGAGGTCTGATGGAACGACGAAGAAATCACAGCAAAAAGCGTGATGCGATCCTTGAGACCATCCGCTCCACAAAATCGCATCCGAGCGCCGAATGGGTATTCGAGCAACTGCGGGAAGACTTTCCGAATTTGAGTCTGGGGACTGTTTACCGCAACATTGCCGAATTCAAGGAATCGGGCGAGGTGATGAGCGTTGCGGTGGTAGATGGGATCGATCGTATCGACGGAGATACCTCTCCGCACGAACACCTTGTTTGTACTGCGTGTGGCGCAGTCGAGGATTTGGAGCTTGATCTCCAAACAGAAGCAATCTCAAAACAAATCAGCGAGCGTTGCGGTGCGCAGGCATCCAGAATTCATCTGACTGCTTACGGGTTGTGTCGCTGCTGTTTGAAAAAAACAAATTAAGGAAAAAATTTTTTAGGAGGAAATTTCAATGAAAAAGTTTGTATGCACCATTTGCGGTTATGTTCACGAAGGCAACGAGGCACCGGATATCTGCCCCACCTGCCGTGCACCGAAGGACAAATTTGTCGAGAAGAAAGACGGTGCAATCGCTTATGCTGATGAGCACCGTGTCGGAATTGCTCAGGGCGTAGATGAAGAGATCATCAAGGGCCTGCGCATGAACTTTGAAGGGGAGTGCACCGAAGTCGGTATGTACCTGGCAATGAGCCGTGTGGCAGACCGTGAAGGCTATCCGGAAATCGCAGAGGCATTCAAGCGTTATGCATTTGAAGAAGCAGAGCATGCTGCAAAATTCGCAGAACTGCTCGGCGAAGTTGTTACCGACAGCACCAAGAAGAACCTCGAGATGCGTGCAGATGCAGAGCATGGTGCTTGCGCCGGTAAGATGGATCTTGCAAAGCGTGCAAAGGCAATGAATCTGGATGCAATCCACGACACCGTCCATGAGATGGCAAAGGACGAAGCTCGCCATGGCTGCGGCTTTGTCGGACTCCTCAACCGTTATTTCGGTTAAATCTTTGAAAATGAGGTGAGTTTCATGTTACATCCAAATGTTTCCAGACTGCTCAATGAGCAGATCACAAAAGAACTCTATTCCGCATACCTGTATTTGGATTTCTCGGTTTACTACGAAGCAGAAGGCCTTGACGGCTTTGCAAACTGGTACATGATCCAGGCACAAGAGGAGCGTGATCATGCAATGCTGTTCCTCAAATACCTGCAGCAAAACGGTGAGAAAGTCACACTCGGTGCTGTGGATGCTCCGGACAAAGAACTGAAGAGCCTGATGGATCCGCTGAAAGCAGGCCTTGAGCATGAGCGTTATGTAACAAGTCTCATCAACGATATCTATGCTGCAGCTTATGCAGAAAAGGATTTTCGCACCATGCAATTCCTCGACTGGTTCGTAAAAGAGCAGCTTGAGGAAGAGAAAAACGCGGATGATATGATCAAGAAGATGGAACTCTTCGGCGGAGACAGCAAAGGTCTCTACTCGCTGGATAACGAATACGCCGCAAGAATCTATACCGCACCCTCTCTCGTTCTCTGAGTTGACAAAGAAGACTGCCGTTTCTTAACGGCGGTCTTTCTTTTTTATCCCCCCAAATCATACCACAACTATGCCAATTCCTCAAGGGAGTAAAATGTTCCGCCCCCCACAGATAATTACTGCAGGGGGGAGCCACAACCGCTTAGCGAAGTTGTCACCGCTGGATGCAATCCACGCCACCGCCCACGAAATGGCAAAGGACGAAGCTCAACAACGGTAAGCATATAAGGACTCTGCTAAAATAGCAACAAATTATCCCCCTTGACAATAGGTAATACCGGTTGTCAAGGGGGGGATATTAAACACAATGGATCAACATAGATTTATCTTTTTAAAAGTAGGTATTCTTCTTTTCTTTCAGTATAACAAGATGCGGATGTACTTCTGTAACAACTCTTCTCTGTTACAGAAGTGCCAACATCGGCAATCATTATAACACTGTCTGCGCACATGAAACCGATCACCTCGTTGTCTTTGATCACCATGCTATCAATAGAAATATCACGGTAAGTCTTGCTTACAAGGGTCTCTGTTTCGATATCCAAATCATCATTTCCTTCAATGTCATAAGTTGTTACCAAGAAGCAATACTCAGAGCAAAGCTTTTGAAACTTTCTTATTTGTTCCTCTTTATACAAAACCTTTTTTAGATGACAGGACTCGTTTTGATTTGCGATTCTTTTAGTAGTGGCACGCCCTGCCACATCGTAAGGTACAATTGTATATAATCCGCCTTCTTCGTGAAAGGGACGTTTGATGATTTTGTTGTTAGTAAACTGAAAATAAGGATGGTTTTCGCCAAATTCAATTTTTGTAGAATCGTCAAAAGTTGCATAATTTCCTAATAACTTTATTTCATGTACTGTATCTGGTATCTTGATAACAGGTACAGGAGAAAAATTAAAAGCTCCGTCCGATATCCGTTCAAGGTTTTTCGGTAATTTTATAAATCTCAAGGAAGGGCAGGAATAAAAGCATTTGTGGGGAATACAACGCAAATTGTCGGATAATTCAACGTGTTGTAAAAGGCGACAATGCGAAAAAGCTTCTACGCCTAAATCGTCAATGTTGACAAGGATAATATGAGTCAGTTTCGTTTCAGAAAAAGCATAGCTACCAACAGCAGAGATTCTTTCAGGGTTTATTATTTCGCTTAAGGAACTTTTTGCAAACGCATTATCGCTTATTGAGACTTTTTTTGACAAGAAAGTAATACGTTCTAGTCTAGAGCAGTTGCAGAAAACTTCGCTTCTAATATGCATCAATGTTGTAGGAAAAACAATGGAACGGATGTTGGTATAAACTATTTTGCACGAATAGATTTCTGTTACACCTTCGGGTATTATGAGTTCTTCTATTTCTTTAGATCCATTGTATGCGTACAACACGCCATTCTGAATTTTAAAATCCTGGTTCATTTTCCGTCCCTGCTTTCTTTTGTCTTTGGGTCTATTATATTACTCTTGAATAATAGAGTCAATTTTATTTTTGGAAAATCT
This sequence comes from Oscillospiraceae bacterium, assembly GCA_017421025.1. Lineage (GTDB taxonomy): Bacteria > Bacillota > Clostridia > Oscillospirales > JAAYXM01 > SIG510. The sequence goes on along the minus strand of JAFQME010000020.1, from coordinate 23,145 downwards.
TAAAAATGTGGAAAAATGAAAGAAAATTTTGAAAAATGCAGTGAAATCACGTCAATGTTGTTTCTAAAACATCTCCCGTTGAGAGAAAAATAGGCAACTCTCGGTGCGATGACGGACCGGACAAAGAACTGAAGAGCCTGATGGATCCGCTGAAAGCAGGCCTTGAACATGAGCGTTATGTAACAAGTCTCATCAACGATATCTATGCTGCAGCTTATGCAGAAAAGGATTTCCGCACCATGCAATTCCTCGACTGGTTCGTAAAAGAGCAGCTTGAGGAAGAGAAAAACGCGGATGATATGATCAAGAAGATGGAACTCTTCGGCGGAGACAGCAAAGGTCTCTACTCGCTGGACAGCGAATACGCCGCAAGAATCTATACCGCACCCTCTCTCGTTCTCTGAGTTGACAAAGAAGACTGCCGTTTCTTTCTTTTTTAACAAATCATACCACAACTAGAACGATTCTTCAAAGGATTGGAGTGAGTCTAAAAAGTGAGTGCCTTAAAGGGAAAACAAGAGGTGTTCCGATTACGGAGCACCTCTTGTGTTTGTAAATTACATGATACTTGTGCGCCAAGACTTGTTCATGCGAACGTTGTCATTGTGCTTTTCTGTATATTGTATATTGTGTTTATGCTTACTTCCACGTGCGAAAAGCTGAATTTTGACATCCTGCCCAAAAGATTGCTCCAAGATGTTTTCAACAACTCCGTCGTCTAAGAAACTACAAGAAAAAATATCAACATGAGCACATCTTTCTTTTGTGGAATAGTGGAATGCGATATGGCTTTGTGCTACAACCAATACCCCGGAGATATAGTCGTGATCTTCAATGCGATCAAAGATAACATACGGACGTGAGATAGGAAGCATGTTAATCTTTGGCGCCACAGAATCTAACCAACTATAGATGCTTTCCATAGAAGCATCTAGGTTTTCGATTGTTATCATGTAGTGTGGTCCAAAATCCGTTGAACTGTTAATAACACTCTCTTTCAGAGAATCGTATCGACGGTCAGTCACCAGTACATTCATTTTTTTTGCATAAATTTGTCGCAAAATTAATTCCTTTGCTCGTTCCTCTTCAAAGAATTTATCCGTTAAAATATCAATGAAGTAGCAGTAGCGATAGGGGAATGTATGTACGGTGATGTGAGAGCCGTTCTCGCAAAGAACAAATGCACTAATCCCACCGTCTTCGGTTTCATCACAGTAGTAGTACGGCAGAACAAACGGGGGCATAATGGGGTTCATTTCCAACTCGTTTGCTAATGTGACCAACAAGGTGTTTACAACCATGAAACTGTTGGCTTGTTCGAAGTTGCAGTCGTAAGCATCTAACATAAAATGTCTTGTCGCTCTCATCATTCATCTTCCTTTCTTTCGGCGGACAAAATATGGTTAAACTTCCGGAAACTGACTAAAACAGGATCAATCCACCATTTGTAGTTGGAACGAATGATGTTAGGAAGACAATAGTATGCTTCGTTTGGCTCGTAAATGAACTCAGAGAGAACATTGATCTCTTCTTCCTTGTTCTTCTCGTCCATCACGATGTCCAATGAAAATGTGACAGTTTTGTATCCATCAAGATTCTCTTTGCCTTTCTTGAAGGAGATTGTGAAAGGATATACCGCATTGAGCAAATCATCGTCCATGGTTATCTTGCGAGTTCTGCCACTCTTGAAATACTCGAGCATTTCAAGAGTAACATCAAGCCACTTGCCGGCATGCTGCTCCAAGGAAGGTGTGTTCAAAGTGCGAAGTTGTTGTACAAACTTGCCGAAACGGGTCGCATCAACGATTTCAAAACGTCCGATCGCTGCAACAAGGTGCTGTGACATTTTGTTGTTGTCCAAACTGGCACATTTTTTGCACAAAGTACAGAATTGATCCAAAATTGCAAGCGCAGAAGCCGGATCGCGGCTTGGCTCGGACGGGAAGTCGCTTGCTGCAGTTTCTGCCGCATTCAGAAATACTTTTTCCAGCTTATTTTGGACTTTTTTAATTTCGTCTTTGTCCAAGGATTTACAGCGAGCTTGTTTGTCATACGGTGCTTTTTTTTCCCCGTATGCGATCAATCCCTCGTAGAAACAAATGAGACGTTTGATGGTTTCACCTAAGATGATACAGGAATATTTGATCTGTTTTTCGGAATCCAACTCTTCCTTGGTTCTTTTGAGCAGGGAAAGATAGGTATCAAGATCGCCTGTATATACAAGATTTTCTTCAATATCGTCATTCTGAAGGTCGTTCAGTTTGGTGAGCAACAACATGGAGGCAGCCTTGGGGAAGAGCTTGTCGCGCATTTGATTTGCGGATAGTTTACTGAAACTGCTGTCTTTGCTCATCAAAGCAAGCTTTTTCTCGATGATAGCATCAATTGCAGCCTTGATTTGGTCTTTTGTTCCTTTGAACAGAGTCAAGTTTTCCACATCGTATACACGCTTGTATAAATCTTGGCAAATCAGATAAAACAAGTCTCGGTTGATTTGCGTGATTGCTTCCAGTACAACAGTAGGACTTGCCTCGATGAGAAGCATGATGATGATGGAATCCCAATCCAATAGATCATACTGATCGCTTCCGGTTTCGTTGGAAAGAATCATTTGTCTCTTTTGTTCGAAGATATATGAGTATTTTTTTGAGAAAAGACCATGTAATTTTCGCTTGGCTTCATCATGGTCGCTGAGGACATCTGAAATTGCGAGTGCCAATGGTTTGAGATACTTGTAATTTACGGTATGGATTTGGCAAATGCTCAAGGCATCCATCCCGGCAGAACGCAATTCTTTGTGTTTGTTCCATTCAAATGCGACGATCTCCTCGTAGAGAAGGATCGGATCTGCATCTGAGAGATGAGAGTCACCGGTTTCACCGGGAACTGTAAAAATGCGGGTTTGATTTCCAATTGTGGAAACATAACGCAACCGCAGGAGATTTTGCGCAACAGCGCCCTCAGAACTTTCGCCGGTTTCCAAACTGTATAGACGGAAAATAATGCCGGGGAGAGTACTATCTTTGAAGAAGAGATGGTCGACCGGAAGTTCGTCATAGCGTTCAGATTTACTCAATTCGATACCGAGTTTCTGCTTCTTTAGGCAGGTATCTGATGCGAAACGGAACTTGCCGGGCGCATCTTCAATCAAATTATACTTTTTCAAAAACGTCAGGTTTTCCACCATACGGAGCAATAAAACTGTCATTTCAAGCTTGCTTGCTCTAAAACGATTCGGCGATTCCTCATATTTAGAAATTGACTTAAGATACGGCTGAAAATTAAACCCATTATCAAATGTTCCGAGATTGGAAAAGGTGGCATTCAGTTCGCTGCTTCCGCCGAGCGCTAAATCGGTTTGTATATCTGATAAAACAAACTCGATTAAGGACATTGTGATGGGGTTTGTGGCAAGGGAATCTTCCAAATAACGTTTGACACGCAATGCCACATGTCCTTTCACGTTGTCCATATCACCAAAGCCTTCATTGAGGTCCCTCTGGTAGCAGGCGAACGCAAAGAAATATGTCAACGTGAGAATGTTTTTGAAATATTTTGGGAATTCATTGGTTGCTTTGATTGTTTTCAGATCATACCCATATTTCCCGAAAATAAAGTGCCGAATATTTTCATCCGTAATTTCATCTTCAAAAACATACTGCAATTGTGCTCTAATCCGTTTTAGTTCGGCTTTGAGTTCCTCTTGACTCATGGTTTCGTATTCACTCATTGTTATCCCTCTCTGGTTTTAACGTTAGAAATCACAAATAACTCCTGCCAATTTGCGGTATCGAACAAGAACATGCTGTTCGTCCTCGTCCAATTTGGTCATAGAACACAGCTGTCCTTCTCGCCACATGAAACTTGGAAGTGCGGGAATGCCAAAATCAACACCGTTTCCTTCCATCATATCAATGGCGTATTGAATGTCGTCATCCTCATCGCGGTCCAATACATCTGAAAGGAGAGAACGGAAATAAGAAATTGCGGTACTGGGATACTCTAGCCCATCGATGCTCATCTGGGTTTGCGGAATGACGTTGGGGACGATGATAATTCGTTTTTCACCGCCACCGATCGGAGAATCTTCATCTGAATCCAAAGACTCCAAATAACGGACAGTACCGTCGACAAACTGCTTGGTCGGACGCATGCAGCAGACAATGGTGTCTGCAAGGGTGTTGGAAACATTGGCGGTTGCTTGATAACCAACTGCAGAGTCCAAAATCACTGTGGAAACACCGTGGTTTTCGCAGGCATCAATGAAACTGCGCATACACTCGGTAAACGGACCCGGCCCCTCATAATTCCCGTAAACAGTGTCTTGGTTGATGTTTTTGTTATCTTTTGCAGGTAAAAAGAGAACCGCATCGTTGTCAGCATAGTTGAATTTGTTTCCGACTGGGATCAAGTGTTTCAAAAACGCATGATCTTGAATACATCCGGCAACCCTCGTGTCGCAACCTTCTTTTAAAATATGCTGTACACAGGCATCGCCACGAATGTCTTTTGCGGGAATTCCGAGCAGATAGGACATACCGCAACTGTCAATGTCCATATCAACCACCACGACAGGATGCTCTTTCGTGGGATGAATGTGTTCGTTTATCATCAGCGGAATGGTGTTGTATGCCAGGGTACTGCGCCCTGCACCGCCTTTATAAGAAAAATAAGATATCACATTTGCAGGCATAATTTAACTCCTTTTCTGATTGAAATGAACATATTTATTTGTTTTCTGTGTCAGATATTTGCTCACTTTGATAGCAAATATCGTTAATATAACGGCGAACAGTTCGAGCAAATTCTTTTTTTACTTTTTCCTGGAATGCAAGATACTCATCCGCTGTAATTGTAGTGCCAATTTGCGAGTCACAGAACCTTGCCAACATTGATCTCCAAATTAACTCGAACAATGAATTGTTGATGGATTCGTAAATGCCGGGAGTTCTCTCTTTCTTTTTTCTCCTCTTCTTCTTGTCATCCGATGTTGTTTCGTCGCCGTCGGTCGTTTTCTGAACGCTGGGTAACGGAATGTCAGATGTGTCATCCACTGAGGGTAAAGTCAGTACCTTGGATGTGGTAGAGAACGCCTGAGACAAGCGAAGCGCAAACTGCTTTTCAAACTCTTCGTTTACAATGTTGCGCACCGCATCTTCAACCGGACGTTCTATATTTTCAAGCTGCTGTTTCAGTTCCTTGATTTCAGCGGCTTGTGCCGAGTTTGCCCGTTCAAGAGAATTCTTCTCGATTTCTAATTTGCCGATCGCTCCGTCCGGTAACTCCAGGTCTTTTTTGTAACGTCCCTCAATGATTTTGCGCTGCTCTGAATTCTTGCTGTGGATTTCAATGTAGGGATCTTCGTAGGTTTCGTGATAGTTATAGAATTCCTTAAGGGAGAGCACATAATAGAAATTGCTGCCGCTGAAGAAGCCGTCACGTTCCCAAATCCAATGCACTTTATTGTTTTTGTCAACAAAGCGGTTGTCCAAAATATACTGATGGTACTTACGCATATTGTAATGCGGATATTTGATGAGGTATTCGCTGATGGTGTTGTTTGTATGGATCAGCAGCGGAACAAGGGAGAATACACGCATGCGGAGTTTACGCAACTCACTGATTGGCATTTTATGTCCGTCAAAGTTTTCGTTGAAACCGATCAGGAATTGGTCAACGATGTAATCCTTGCCGGCATTGCGCAGGCTTTCGTAGGTGCGGAATGCTCTCTGAACTGCGAGCATGCAGCTTTCCAGCAAGTTATCGTATTCACGCTGTTTTTCACGCACAGTTTCCATGTCGCCCCAACGCTTGGCTTTCTCACGCTCTAACTCCAAGTCTGCGTCTAAACCGGCACTCAGCATGATGTTGATGATATACACAGTGTTAAACAAGACGTCACTGGTAGTACTCATTTTGAGTTCCTGCTCGGTAACTGTATTTTTTAAATCGTTGTAGAAAAATTTCTCAGCGAGATTCTCTTTGGTGCAAGCCCAAACCTGCTTTGCAACCGTCATGCAGTTTGTTGCGAGTTTTTCATATAATGTATTTTCAATCCGCACTTCATCACGGTCGTTAATGTCGTTGATTAGACGGAATACACGGATCAGTTCGTTATATTCATTGTGACGCGCAGTCTTCTCATCGGCAACAACGTCATCGCGGTGCTCTTCGTATTCCAACAAGTTCTTTTTGTAGGTATCTTCCCACTCTTTGTAGCGTTCTCGCTGCTTTTCGTCGTCTTCATTGATTCGCACACCGCCGAGCTGTTCTTTGTTGCGTTCTGCATGCAAGTACTTCAAAAAGACTTCAAATGTATTGTAAAAAGAAATGTAACAATCACAAACAGCAAAAGTGAAATACAAAGACGGCTCTTCGCACTCAGCGGTAAAGTTCCAACCGGTTGTCAAAGAGGTACCGTCACCTTTTTTGGAGATAAAAGAATTGTTGATATAATTTAAGCCACGTTTGATGACGTCTACCAAAACCGACTCCCATTTACATACCTCATGAATGTGTGCATGGTGTTTTAAAATGAGAAGGAAGGACGAGATGACCCAGGTGATAGAGTCAATGTTGGAATAAGTTTCATTAAATGCATCGGTTTCATAGGGAGAAGCGTCAAATTTGTAACCCGTGACATCGCCGTTTTCATTCTTGACATATAAAAGTTCCAAAACATCTTCGATGACGGCGTCCATCATTTCACGGATGGTTCCGTTTTGTTTTTCAATAATATTTGCATCTGTAAAGTCCAATCCAAAATCCTGCGCCAAGGAAACCATGGTTTGCAGCGAATGGCACTGAGAAAGCAAACCGATGCGGCGGGAACCGTCTTCCATGCAGAAACCCTTGCGCTTTCTGCCATTTTCAGTGATGGTGATAAAACGCTTGTTTAACTCAACAAATATGTTTTTTGCGACATCTTCCTTATCGTTATGAGCTTCGAAAACCAAAGGAATCTTTCTTTCGGTAGTGGCGTCTTGCACATTGCTATTACTCATGATACACATCTCCTTTTATTATTGTTGGAACAACTGTTCTGCATCTTGCATTGTGAGTGTAATTGTCGGGCGAACATCAAAGGAAAAACGGGAAGCGATGGAATAATTTCGCTCGCTTACACATCCTTCGGCATCTACCCAAGCTTGTTTTCCTCCTTGGCGGTCAGCCAACCACCAACGGTTTCCAGTTTTCATAGCCGTTGCGGGGATTTTTTTTGCTTCTTTCAGCGTCAAAAGCCGAATATTGCCAATGATTTTGGCATCCTGCTCCGGAGAAAAAACTTTTTTTCGGAATTCTCCATTGAGCCACTTTGACAGATTGTCGCCCCCATTCATTGCAGGGAGAGGCGCTTCCAATAAAAATAATCCATCGGATTGCTCTCGGTCAATCAATTGCCATTTGAGCGGGAGAGTCTCCTCGCCAACCTGAAGTGTCCCAAAGGGAAGACTTATGTTGCCGAAATGCGCAGCACTTTGCATATTGTCAAGAATCACAGCGCCTTTGTCGATCGTTTCCTTTGCTCGACAACGAATCCCTTTTTCCAATAGATCGAAAACCCAGTTTTCATCGCAGGTTTTGCTGGCAATGGAATCTCTGCCTATAATGCTAATCAACGTGTGCATGGCTTTGATCGGGAAGTGTTTATCAATCAAATCGGCTGATAACCGTGCAAAAGTTGCTTTTAAAAGATTCATATAACTTCCGGAAATTGGATCGTCGCACACATTTACCAGGAATAATTGGTAATTATCTTCCCCTCGCACTTGCTGAGTCTCCAATGCAAGCGAGCGCTCTGTATGGACTGCCGGGCTGAGATAGGAATCGGGGCTGCACATGAAAATGACTCCGTGGCAATTGGGATGAGTAATTAAATGCCTTACTCGTTGTTCCCACTCATCTCCGTAAGCCAAGTCTTCGTCATACCAAAGTCGCACTCCGTTTTCCAATAACGTTGTTGCCATCATTTCGGTGAGAGGTTTATCCTTATGGCTGTAACTAATGAAAAGAAATGGTTCGTCTGTAACTTCTTCGTAGCGAAAAATCTTAGGCACAAAACCAACCTCCCATATCATGTTTAATCATTTATTTATTTTATACAAAATCTTCATATTTGTCAAACAATTCGACACTTTTTGCAAACAACAAGTGAGTTCTGTTTTGAGAAGAGAGTGAGAGTGTCATAATCACGATGTCGATTGACTCTGTTTTGAGCTGTGTCTAGGATATCAAACACAAAAGAATGCTTGCGACAATCCTTGGTTTCAGTTAGGGATTGATTGACTTTGGTGTGCAAAGAGAATATAATTTTGATAAAAGGAGATGGTGATGTGGGCACCTTATATCGTGCATTTGAAGATTCACTCGGGAATACAGCTGTCGATAGCCCTGTTGCAATTTATGAAAATGGGAAAATATACAGTGCAACTCCGGGCTTTGGCGGTGTTACATCAAAAGGAACATTGATTGGTGAATATGAAAACGGATTTGTATATAGCGTTTCATCATATTCTCGTGCCTATTGCATCGGGAACTATGGCGGTGGAAAAATCTGTCGAGTCAGCTCCGGAGTAGGCGGTGGGGTTGTTACCGCAGGAACTGTTGCAACCTACGGGAGCGGGAAAATCTACCGATCAAATGGAGCGATGCAGTATAGTGATGTGATTGGAATGTATGACGGGGATGCTGATGGTGCAGCTGCTGCGGCAGCGATTGCACTTTTGCACTTGAGCTCAGGGGTTCATGCAACGAGTGTTACGTCTCATATTGACTACAACTCGGGAACATCAAGTTCCGACAATGGCTCAGGTGCCAGGTTGCCGGGCTGCTCCGGATTCTCTTTTTGGTGGCTTCTTTTGATTGGAGTCATCTGTGTTGCCGTTTCGGATTTTTGGAGAAACCATCCTGTTATCTCATGTGTGATCCTCTCGGCTGCGCTTGGAGCAATTTTTGGTTTCCTCATCTTTCGAAAATCGAAATCCAAAGTCTTGATTGCAGTTGTTGCTTTTGTGGTTTCGCTGGTGGCATTGTTCCATCTCGCAGATATGAGTAATCGCTATCATTACAAGTCCTATCTTGGTTCCATAAACGGGCAACTTATTATTCTTGAACGCGGAGAAGAACCGACTTACAGAGGTGTAGGTGTCTACAAAAACTGGAAAGGGAAGATGTATTGCTACCCGAGTACCACAGAAGAATTCTGTGCAGGTGTTGTTGCAACCAGTGCTTCACTTGTTCCGGAAGAAACTGACGACGCACTGTTCTTTGACATGGGTAACCCAATTGAAAAACGCTTTGCGGTGATTACATTACAAAATCAGGCAACCGGTCAGCAAAAGCAGTTCTACGGCTATATTCCGGATTATTCTATTGACAGGCCAGATCTTTCAATGGTGCCGCTGGAAGAGGTTGCGGAATGGTTAGGTTATGATGTGAAATTGTCATTGACCAAAATCGACTTTGTTCAAATTTCTTAAAAGGAGTGCGTATTTAATGAAAAAACTTGTTTGTTTGATATTTGCATTGGGGTTATTTGTTTTTGTTTCCGGTTGTGGAAAAACCAAGATCCTCACTTGTGATGGTTGTGGTGCCCAAGTGGAAGTTTCTGAAACCTCGAACATGACAGATGACTGGATCGTATTCTGCGCAGAATGTGACGACATTGACCTCGAAAACGCATAATCGGAAAACCAAAAGTGGAAAACGTGGGGTTAAGATTTTAACCCCACGTTTTTTCAAAAAGTCTGGAAATTGAGAAAGAATTATGCTATAATGGAACAAATTTTGTTTTAAGGGGAAATGACATGTACGCATTTTTTGATCAGTTGATTGGGGATATCAACAACGTGATGTACAGTTATGTGCTGATCATCATGCTTTTGGCGGTGGGAGTGTATTTCACCATCCGCACCAAATTCGTCCAGTTCCGTATGCTGGGGGAATCCATTCGTCTGACGACTGAAAAATCCGATAACAAAAAAGCAGTTTCGCCGTTCCAGGCACTCATGGTCTCTACTGCCAGCCGTGTCGGCACCGGAAATATCGTCGGTGTTGCAAATGCGATTGCAATTGGCGGTTACGGCGCTGTGTTTTGGATGTGGGTGATTGCACTTATCGGCGGTGCTTCTGCATTTATTGAGAGTACTCTGGCTCAGATTTACAAAAAACGAGATGAAAACGGCGGAAGCTACGGCGGTCCTGCATATTACATTCAAGGCGGCCTCAAGCAGCGTTGGCTGGGTGTCATTTTTGCAATTGCACTGATTGCAACCTATGCGATTGGATTTAACATGCTCTGCTCGTTTAACTTGGTCAGCAGTCTTTCCGAATACAGTTTCTACGGTGATCCGCTCACCTCAAAAGTCCCGCTTATCTGCGGTGCAATCCTTGCGGTTTTGGTGGGCTTCTGCGTCCTTGGCGGAGGCAAACGCATTGTCAAGGTGGCAGGTGTTTTGGTCCCAATCATGGGTGTTACCTACATCCTCATGGCACTTGTGGTGATGGTTCTGAATTTCAAAATGCTGCCCGAAGTGTTCCGCAACATCTTTGTTTCTGCCTTTGATTTCAAGGCAATCTTCGGCGGGTTTGCCGGCTCGGCACTCATGCACGGCATCAAGCGTGGCCTGTATTCCAATGAGGCGGGTGTGGGTTCGGCACCGAACGCAGCAGCGAGCGCAGATGTTACCCACCCGGTCAAGCAGGGCTTGGTTCAGATGCTCAGCGTGTTCATCGATACTCTGCTCATTTGTACCGCAACCGCAATGATGTGTCTCTCCGGTGGTCTTGTTCCAAACGAAACCCTTGCGGGTGCTCCGTTTGTGCAAACTGCACTCAGTGTAAACTTCGGTTCATTCGGCTTTTATTTTGTCACTGTTGCACTTTTGCTTTTCGCATTTACCACGCTCATTGGCAACTTGTTCTATTGTGAAAGCTGCCTCAATTATCTCGCAAAGCGTACCCTGCGCAAATGGGAAATGCGTGTTTTCTATGTGATTGCATGTATCTTGGTTTTCCTTGGTGCACAGATGGAATTCGGTATGGTTTGGAATTTGTCTGATGTCATCATGGGCTTTATGGCAATCATCAATCTGCCGGTAATTGTTTTGCTTGGAAAACCTGCAATCCGCAGTTTGGATGATTATGTCAAACAGCGCAAAGCGGGCAAAAACCCGGTCTTTCAAGCAAAGAATATCGGACTTAAAGATACAACCGATTTCTGGCAAGACTAAAGAAAAAAGCGATGAAGAATTTCTTCATCGCTTTTAATTTTCACTTGATTCCGGGGAGCTTGCGGTAAAGTTGAGCGAGTTTTTCACCTTTGGGAAGCATTTTGATATCATCCTCGGTAATGGCACGTAAGAGCACCAAACAAACCACATAGACCACTGCCGCAACTCCGATTGCAAGTATCGTGGAAAGATTTCCGGGAAGGACAATGTGGAAGAGTTCATATGCACCGTATGCCGCCGCTGCACAAATCACAGCAGATAGTGTGGGGCGGATAAAGGTGGTTTTGAAATTTGGTCTGATATTTGCAATTCGGAACAGGAAGAACAAGCTGATTGTCATGATTAAAACATAGCAGATCAGTGTTCCGATTGCGGCACCACGGATGTTGATTTCAGGGATTCCGACCAGGATATAGTTGATAATCAATTTTAACGAAGCGCAGACCACCATGATCTTGACCGGGAGATCTGCACGTCCCACTGCCTGCAACATACTGTTGATTGGGGAACATGCGGCAGCAAAAATCACTGCAAGACCAAGGTATGCCAAAAGCGGGGTCGCAATGATGACTTCGTCTGGTCTCCCACCATAGAGCAGGGTGAGAATGGGCTGTGACAGTGCGGACATCCCAAGCCCGGCGGGCAGAACGAAGAGCAGGGTCACACGCAAAACTGATTCAATATTCTGCTTGAGTGCGGGGAGGTCTTTGGTTTCCCAAGCAACGGTAACTGCAGGAAGGGCGCTCACGCCCATTGCCACCGTGAATGTCGGGATGAGGTTGTACAGGGTAACTGCCATTCCTTTATAACATCCGTTTAAGTAATTCGGGATAGATTCCAGTGTTTTCCCAACCGGGATGGCACTTCCGTACATTTCGGCAATTGCGCCGTAATTGGTTTCCACTGCATGGCCCAATCGGTTGAGCACACTCCAAAGATCGATGAGTCCGGTGACTTGCCCGACCATAGAGCCGAGTGCAATCGGAACTGCGATTTTTACCACTTTTTTGAAGATTGCATTTGCTGAAATCGTTTCTTGCGGAGCGGAGAGTTCTTCTTTTGAGATTCTGTCGCCCTTGAATCGGTAATACAACCAAGTGGAAAGTGCACTGCCAAAGGAGCCGATTGCAACGCTTAAGATTGCTGCGGCAGAAGCATATTGCAATGCGATGAGACGAGCCGCTTCAAAATCGGCGGCGTGTTTGCCAAAAACTGCACCCGATGCATCAAATCCGTTCATGCCCGCATTGTAAACCAAGAGGGAAAGCCCCAAGCCCAAAACCAACTTGAGCAGGGATTCTACCACCTGAGAAATGGCGGTGGGGTACATGTTTTGAAGACCTTGATAATAGCCACGGTACGCACTGGTCAGACAGACGAAAAACACGGTCGGCGCCATGGCGAGGACTGCCAGGTATGCACCCGGATTCTCAATGGTGGTGACAAAGAATTTTGCACCGAAAAACATGATACAAAAGCCGATAAAACCTGTGACAAAGAATGTGCGGTTTGCGACTTTTAGCGTCTTTTTGACATCTTGGAATCTGTGCTGTGAGGAGAATTCCGCCACCACACGTGCGATTGCTACCGGAAGTCCTGCGGTGGAGAGAACATACACCGGCATATACAAGTCGTATGCTGTGCTGAAATATCCCATGCCGTCTCCGCCCAAAATATTCATGAGCGGGATTTTGAAGACTGCACCAATTACTTTCACAATCACGGCGGCGATGGATAAAATCAAGGTGCCTTTGAGGAAACTCTGTTTCTTGCGTGAAGAATCAGCCATCGTCTGCCTCCTTATCTGCCACGAATTGCGGCAATGGCTTCTGCACGGTCGCTTGCACCAAATACCGCACTTCCTGCAACCAAGACTTCCGCACCGGCACGGATACAGTCCGGCGCATTTTGTACGGTCACACCCCCGTCAATCTCCAGGAGACACTTTGGATTGATTCGGTCAATCATCTCTCGTGTCTCTTTGATTTTCTCCATGCAGAAGGGGATGAAAGACTGCCCGCCAAAGCCGGGCTCCACCGTCATGATGAGCACCATATCGAGAATCGGGAGATATTCTTCCAAAACCGAGACCGGAGTATTCGGTTTGATGGACAGGGAAGCTTTGACCCCTGCAGAACGAATTCGCTCTAACGTTTCTCGAATCGGTGCGTTACACTCCTCGTGAATGGTGATGTAGTCCGAACCTGCTTTGATAAAATCGTCCAAGTAACGGTCGGGATCCGAAATCATCAAATGTACATCAAGTGGGAGTTTGGTCACCTTGCGAAGTGCCTTGACCACCGGTGCGCCAATGGTGAGATTCGGGACGAAATGTCCGTCCATCACATCCACATGCGCCATATCTGCGCCGCACTCCTCAAGCATCGAAAGATCTCGCTCTAAATTTGCAAAATCAGCGGAAAGAATGGAAGGGGAAACCTGGATCATGATCACTACCTCCAACTGCGGAACTGAGTCCGTCAAATCAGCATAGAATACAGCAGGTGGATGCGTCGTTTCGGTCATGCTTTCCCGAATCCTTCAGTACGCAATGCGTAACTCCACCTGAAAAAATCCGCCTGCAGATCGTCTTCTGCAGGCGGATCCTTTTTTATTATACCACACATTTCCAAAAAAGAACAGAGGTTTAGAACCCAAGATCTTCTTTTACCAAAATGACATGGATGCGACCTTTCTGACGCTGCTTTGCGGATACCACATAATTACAGCAAATACGATCATCGCTCTTGCACCCGTCGCAAAGGAACGCATCTTCGTCTTTTAAGGAAACGCAAGCCCCGGTCTCGTTGCAATAGGTCTTGCAATCGAGGCGGACACAGTTTGGCGGTGCCGCTTTGGTTTTGACTCGCACCGCTGCCTCGGCAAGGTTAGGAACGATTTTGTTCTGGCCCGCAACGATAATGACCTTTTTAGGCCCGTAAAGCAGTGCCGCCACACGGTTGGAATTTCCGTCTACGTTATAAAGTTCACCGTGTTCGGTGATTGCATTGCTGCTCATCAGATACACATCGGAGGTAAATGCACCACGAAACACCTGGTATTCCATTTGCTCCCGGGTAAGTCCCGGGGTCGCACGGTCGAGATACTTGTAAGGACCACTCTTTACATACTCAATCACGCCACACTCTTTGAGTGTCATCGACCCGCCTGATGCGATTACATCACCCTCGTGCAGGAGTTTTGCTACTGCCGCAACAACCTCATCACGGCTTTCCACAATCTCGCCCGTCATGCAGTTTGCCTCAAGTGCAGCCAATACCTTCTTCAGATCTGCCATTGTATGGTCTCCTTTCAATGTTGTATTACCGGTTTGTAATTGCTTGATAGAGTCGCAGAATCGTTATGATTGACTGCTCTCGTGTGTATAATCCAAGCGGAGAAAACATTTGCCCTCCGATTCCTTGCATAATCGCAGATGTTGAGCCTTTAACGGAAGTGATATAGGAAACAGCATCCGCCGCCCAATGTGCAATTTCATCTTCGAACACGAGTGGTTTTTCGGTTGGATTCAAATGAAACAGTTTTGCCGTTCGTGCCAACATCACCGCCGCTTCCTGGCGTGTGATAGGTCGGCTTGGGGCAAAGACTCCGTTTCCGATCCCATTGACGATTCCAAATGCGGATGCCATTTGAATTGCAGGATCAGAAGTGTCGGAGAAGACAAGCGGAGTCTCTGTTGGAGAGAGGTCTTGCAGCAGTACGGTCAACATCCGACAAAAATCCCCACGTGTGCAGACGTCACGCCAGTTGCGCTGCTGAGACTTGTCAACCAAACCGCAAGCAATTGCAGTTTCCAGTTCCGGGATAGCCCAAGTATGTGCAGCGTATTCATATGGCTTGAAATCAAACGGGAGGAGGCGATACCTGCCGTTTGTATCTTCAACTAAATAACCGTCAATTGCAACATTGTGACCTGCTATGAAATATGATCCGGTTGAAATGCGTGTGTATGTCGGATCGGAAATCAGTTCTGCCCCAGTGACATCCAGAATGGTTCCTTTTCGCAGAATCAGCCCGCACTCTGCATCCAGATAATCACTTTCCTGGGCCGGGATGCTTGTGCCATCTGTCATCAAAAAGCGAGTGTTCCCGGTATCTTGATCCAAAAGGGCAAGCCCTTTTCCACCGGAAAAACTACTCAAAAGCGATTCGGATGGAGTGGTCGGGATCTGTTCACCCCAACGGTTGACCAAAACCGTGTGTTCGAGAGCACCGTTTCTTCCAATGATGACAAAATCATGCGTGTCTGCAGAAAAGGCGAGATATCCGCCGGGATAACTTCCGAGTACCTGACCGGTGAGTGAAAGACAATATAACGTGTCATCCTGCGGCTTTTTGCAAAACAGTACATCTCCCAAAGCACCGATCAGAGCGCTGTAACCGTAAATCGGAACTCTGCCGCCGTCGCTGAAATAGAATGTAACCGAATTGCCGCTGTTGTGATGAAAAAACGACCCGCCGTCTTTTGCGGCATACATTCCGTTTGGCAACAGGTCAATCTGGTCGTATTCGTAATGCATCGGAAGAAGCATTGTTCCGCTTCCGTCGGTGGAACAGATGCCAAATTTCATGCCGTCTCTCACAAGTGCCGCAGATTCGGAAACTTCACGAATCTCAGTAAACTTTGCTGGGAGAATCGTTTGTTTCTCTTTGGAAATCAAACCGAAACGACCGGAGCACGGATCTAAAACCTGGATGAAGGGGGGACGTTCTTCCCAAGAAACCAAGCCGACAGATGCGGTGACATCTTGGCCGGACCGATCATAAACCGTGTAAGTGTTTGGTTGAGCTACATAAGCGGCAGTTTTCATCCCGATGATATATTGTCCGTCTGCGGAAATACGCACCTCATCAAATTGAATGGGAGCGACAATCCGCTTGCTCTCCAAATCAACTGCACCGTATTTCCCACGCAGTGTTCCGGGCGGAACCCAAGTGCCGTTGCCGCAAACCGCAATGCCTGCGGTGATGGTTTTGATTGCATTGTACCGGTCGGTGCGTCGGCTCCCGTCCAAACCATATACAGAGTAAGTGTCATCTTCCTCTTGTACGATGACATATCCATTCATCAAAAGTTGGCTTTTTCCGACTTCGGGAAGAACTGCATTTCCGGCGGAATCACAAACAATACCAATGCTGTTTTCTACCAACTGAACATACCCGCCATCCTCGAAAACAACGGGTCGTTCGTAAGATGCCGGCTCAATGCCACCGGCATAGGATGCAGAAAGCAGAATGCAGACAGATACCATAAAGGCGGTCAAACGTTTCATATCACACCTCCTTGATAACTTTATTGTACTGTGACTTGCTTCTTTTTTCAAGAACTATTCAACAAAAAGTAAGGAGCAGGGGGAATCCCTGCTCCTTGGAGTGATGAGTTTTTAGGTCGCAGAACTATTGAGAATTTCAAGATAATATGTTTCGCCACTCTCTAAGTAGTATATGTAGTCATTCTCATCTTTGAATTTTTCGCCCATAGCCAAGCCTGTCGAATAACATGTGCCACTGTCGATAACATAACCGGAGGAATCGTAAAGTTTCCAACCAATTTCACAGCTGCTGCTATGTCCAGAACCTTGACGATCGTAAATTTTTGTGCCTCCAAAGTGAATTTCTGCTCTAAATGTTCCATCATAACTGGAAGTGCATGTGTATTTGAAATTAGTAATTATATAACTAGATTCAATGCTTTTATTATAGTTGTATTCATGCAAAGTTTTTGGAATCGCTGTTCTCAAAACTATTTTTGGTGCGGGCTTAACGATTTCGATTTCAATTTCGTCATACTCATAGGAAAAATCATCTTGCTTCATAAGGGAAACGTAGATGGTCTTACTTCCTGTTAATTCGCGTGCGGTAATTTCTGTGTAACTGTCGTTTTGCCCCTCATTAACGGAAATGAATTTTTCATAGCCTGTAGTATAGCCCCAAATAATATGAGAGGAATTCGAGCCGGAAGGCGATGCTATTTTGTTTAATCTGATTGTTTCGCCAACTTCCATTGTAATTGTGCGACGATAGGAAGTGGAAATTTTGCTCGAATCAACTGCACTTGTATCGATTTTTGCAGAATTTGCAGTGGGTCTGTT
Source organism: Oscillospiraceae bacterium (assembly GCA_017421025.1). Classification (GTDB taxonomy): domain Bacteria; phylum Bacillota; class Clostridia; order Oscillospirales; family JAAYXM01; genus SIG510. Next base: position 5,801 of record JAFQME010000020.1, on the reverse strand, counting down.
AGACACTGTGATTAAAGCGGTTTTCTTTACACCGTTGGCGGCTGTTGCTGTGATATTTGATTGACCGGCTTTCAGTCCTTTAATGTTGCCGTTTTTATCAACGGTAGCAACACTCGGATTGCCAGACGACCAACTGACCCACTGGTTTGCGTTGGAGGGGGTGATTTTTGCAGTCCACTTGGTGATGGCTCCAACATAGATGGAAGTTGTGCCGGCGAGTTGTACAGATTGTGGGGTGGGCAGTGGAGTAACTGTGAGAAGTACAGTCTTTTTCACAGAACCATAAGATGCGGAAATGTGAGCTTGACCAGCTTTGCGAGCGGTGATTCTGCCGTTCGCATCAACGGTTGCAACACCGGGATTACCGGAGGTCCAGGTGACTTTGCCGAACGCTGCGCCAGCAGGGTCTGCAGAAGCAGTCCAGGTGGTAGAGGTGCCGACCATAATGGAGGTTTTGCCTGCAAGTTTGATTCCGGTCAATGTAGGTGTAGGAGAGGTAACTGTGAGCAGGACTGTTTTTTTGAAACTACCATAATATGCTGTAATATTTGATTGACCTGCCTTAAGAGCGGTAATTCTGCCGTTTGCATCAACGGTTGCAACACCGGGGTTGCCGGAGGTCCAAGCGACTTTCCCAAGCAATGCTCCGGCAGGGTCTGCAGAAGCAGTCCAGGTGGTAGAGGTGCCGACCATAATAGAGGTTTTGCCTGCAAGTTTGATTCCGGTCAATGTAGGTGTAGGAGAGGTAACTGTGAGCAGGACTGTTTTTTTGAAACTACCATAATATGCTGTAATATTTGATTGACCTGCCTTAAGAGCAGTGATTTTGCCGTTTGCATCAACGGTTGCAACACCAGGGTTACCGGATGTCCAGGTGACTTTTCCGAACGCTGCATCAGCAGGGTCTGCAGAAGCAGTCCAGGTGGTAGTAGTGCCGACCATGATAGAGGTTTTGCCTGCAAGTTTGATTCCGGTTAAAGCAGGTCTGGTTTCCAAAACAACTTGTTTTCTTTGTTTCGGATCAACCATACGAGTTACGATGGTTGCAACTTCACAACGCTGAATGGTAGTGGTCGGGCGGAAACTGCCGTACTTGTCACTGCCGGTCAAAATGCCTGCAGAGTAAAGCAGGTGCACGCTGTTACGATATGCGGCGTTGGATGGGACATCGGGGATAGTGCCAATGTTATTGATTGCTTTCAGTTCTGCAGCCGGAAGTACACGAGACAAAACGCTGGCGAACTGTGCACGAGTTGCAGCAACGGTGTAGCTGGAAAACTCACCGGAACTGATCAGATTGTTCTTAGTTGCGTAATCCACGTAAACTTGATACCAAGGACTACCCTGCACAAAGTTAGCGCTTCCGGTGTTGTAAATGGAATGAATACGGCTTGCCAAAGCGAGTGCTTCAGCAACGGTCATGTTACCGGTTGGGTTGAATTTGGAAGCGGAGCTTCCTTTCATCAAATTGTACTCATAAGCAGACTGGACTCCGGCAACATACCATGCAGAGGAGGCGACGTCCGTAAAGAGGTTTGCTGTGAATTTGTTTTCGGTTTTAAAATTGGACAATCCGGGGGTTGCGGCTGCTGCGTGCATCTGCGGCATGATGCCGATCAAGAGTGCAAACGCAAGGAACAGGGAAAGTAGTTTTTGCTTCATGATAAAACACTCCTTTGTAAAGTTATGTATCTACTTTACTGCAATTTGCAGTAAATGTCAATACCGCAAATTGCGGTAGGGTATAATGAAATAAAGGAGGGGAGCCGAGATGTTTCGACGGATACGTGATTTGCGGGAAGATCGGGATTTGACGCAAAAACAACTCGCCGCCGCACTCAATTGTTCGCAACAGGTATATAGCAATTATGAACTCGGGCAACGTGACATTCCAACCGACATTCTCATCAGACTCTCTGCTTTTTACAACGTATCGGTAGATTATATTTTGGAAATCTCAAACAATCCCAAAATCGAAAAATGAGAGAGCATCCTTTTTTTGGATGCTCTCTCTTCGTTTCTAAACGTCCAAATTCTCCTTAGGTGAAGGATGAGGGGCAAGCGGAATCTATTCCTCATGGGTGCGTTTGCGATAGTTTGCAGGAGTGCAGTGGAATTGTTCTTTGAATTTTCGGATGAAAAAACTCACCGACTCATACCCGCACTCCTCTGCGATTTCGGAAACCGCATCGTCGCTGTGCTCAAGAAGCCGTGCTGCATGCATGAGTCGCAGATGGTGCAGATGCTCAAACGGGGTGACCCCTGTGTGGCTTTTGAAATACGAGCAGAAATAATTGGGGGAGAGGTGAACAAGCCCTGCGAGTGTAGAGAGTGAAATACGTTCGGAAAGATGTGCTTTCATATATTTGATACATTCTTTGATTTCCGCTGATTTTGGCTCATGTTCCGATTGGGTAAACATTCCGTGCTCCCAAAGCGTGGAGAAAACCACAATCAAATCTGCAAACACCATCGCATTAGACGTGCAGTCCTCATGAAACAAACGATGCACGGCGTTTTTGAGCGTATCATAATGCGGGGAGTCGGAATCGATCAAACGTGGGAATTTCAATGCTCCGTTGGCAAGCGGTGTAATCATCTCTTGTTCGAAAAAATGCGGTGTCTGAAATCGAAACAGGGAGAGATCAAACACCGCCGCATGGTAGTGCGTGTCCTTCGTGAGTGGGGTAAAAGTGTGCAACTCGTCCGGATTGATGAACAAAATTTCCCCTGCACGCAAACGGTGTGTCTCCTCCGCAACCGTGACTGCAAGCGTACCATCCACCCCGTAAAGAACTTCGATTTCGGGATGCCAATGGAGTGAAATGGAGCGGGTTGGAGCAGCGTGGTGATAGTGGGCAAAACGGAAGGATTCGGTTCCACGCAGTTTGGTCTCTAAAACTGGACTCATTTTTTCTCCTCCGATCGTAAGATTGTGCAATTTTAAGTGAAAATAGAGTCTTTTCAAGAGGTTGCACTCTTAATATAATATAATTACAAAGAAAATGCAAGGAGGAGTTCTTGATGGATATGTCCCGTTTCCAATATGAAACACGTCCGAAGGCGCTTGCAGCGAATCTCGTGGTAGGTGCATGCTACCGTTTTACCGTGCTTACACCGTCTTTGATTCGTATGGAGTTTCATTCAAACGGTGTGTTTGAAGACCGTGCAAGCCAAAGCGTGTTCTTCCGTGATTTCCCTGAGGTTTCCTATTCCAAAAAACTGGAGAACGGTATCCTTACCGTGGAGACCGAAGAGTTGGTGCTGACCTACTGTGAAAATGCGCCTTTCTCTGCAGAAACCCTGAGTCTCCGCTTGAAAAATGCACCGGCAACAAGTTGGAACTTTGGCGATGAGTTTGAGGACCTCGGCGGTACTTATAAAACATTGGATATGTCAAACGGCGAAGTCCCGCTGGGCCAAGGCGTTTGCTCGAGAAACGGTTTCTCTGTCATGGATGACAGTACCACCATGCTCTTAAACGATGAGGGTTGGGTAGAAGTGCGTACCCCAAACACCGTTGACTGCTATTTCTGGGGCTACGGCTTCCGTTACCGTGAAGCGGTTGCGGATTTGTACCGTTTGACCGGTATCCCTCCCATGCTTCCGGCTTATGCACTCGGCAACTGGTGGAGCAGATATCATGCCTACACCCAGGAGGAGTATCAGGATTTGGTCCTGCGCTTTGAAAAAGAAGAAGTTCCGTTCTCGGTCGGCGTGGTGGATATGGATTGGCATATCGTAAACATTCCCGACGAGTATAAAAACGGGGAAGGCTGGGAGTTCGAAAGCGGTTGGACAGGCTATACCTGGAATGAAGAGCTCTTCCCGGATTACAAAGCATTTCTCCGCTTCCTGCGTGAGCATAACCTCAAGGTTTCCTTAAACCTCCATCCTGCGCAGGGTGTTGCCTGCCATGAAGTAATGTACGAGGAACTTGCCACCGCATGCGGGATCGACCCGAAAACCCGTAAGCGTGTAAAACTCGACATCCTCTCGCCTGAATTCATGGCAAAGTACTTCGATATCATCCATCACCCGTAAGAAGATGACGGGGTGGATTTCTGGTGGATGGATTGGCAGCAGGGCAAACGCTACGGGTGGATTCACGAGCCGAATGTGGACGGTAAGCTCCAGGACGAGCGTGAAGTCCTTGATCCGCTCTGGATGCTCAATCATCTGCACATTGCCGACATTCAGCGCAACGGCAAACGCCCCATGTTCTTCTCCCGTTTCAGTGGAATAGGCTCTCAGCGCTATCCGGTTGGCTTCTCGGGTGATACTTACAGCACATGGGATGCATTGGACTTTCAGCCTGAGTTCACCGCTACCGCATCCAACGTAGGTTACAGCTGGTGGAGTCACGACATTGGCGGACACATGGGCGGATATACCGATGAAGATTTGCAAATCCGTTGGCTCCAACTCGGTGTATTCTCTCCCATCAACCGTCTGCACAGCTCTCCCAACGAATATCTGCGGAAAGAGCCCTGGTGCTACTCGGAGAAAAGCGAAGCTATCGTAAAAGAAGCGCTGCGTTTGCGTCACCGCCTGTTCCCGTATCTTTACACCATGAACTATCGCAACCATGCGGAACTTCAGCCGTTGGTACAGCCGATGTATTACGCTTACCCGATGCAGAGTGCAGCGTATGAAAGGAAGAACCAATTCTTCTTTGGCAGCGAGCTGATGGTTGCACCGATTACCAGTCCCACCAACCCGATCACCCAAATGGGAAGTACCAAGGTCTGGTTCCCGAAGGGCGAGTGGTTTGACTTCTTTAGTGGTGCACGTTATATCAGCGCACACGGCAAAACCCTCTCTGTGCACCGTGCATCGGATTCCTATCCGGTCTTTGCAAAAGCGGGTGCAATTGTTCCGATGCAGAATTCCTATCTCCTGGAAGCAGGTGCAGATTTGGAAATCGCTGTATTCCCGGGCGCAGACAATTCCTTCACGCTGTATGAAGATGGCGGTGATGGCAGTGAATACAAAAACGGGGTTTGTGTCAAAACCGAACTGTCCCTTGATTGGGCAGGGAAGACCTTTACCATGCATCCTGCAAATGGGGACCTCTCGCTGCTCCCGGAAACAAGGAATGTTACTGTCGTGTTCCGTGGCGTGAACAATGTCGAGGTTTCTGCATGCAAAAACGGCACCGCTGTCAAAACCGATGCCGAATATGATGCAGCCACCAAGTCGCTCAAGGTCACATTCACCGTGGCACCCACCGATACGGTCGCGGTTACCCTCGTGGGCGCGGACGTCATCGCAGATAACGGCGATGTAGTCGAACGCTGCATTCCCATCCTGCGACGTGCAAGAGTCGATATCGGACTCAAACAAAAGGTCACTCAGGTGATCCAAAATGAGGATATGAAGCTTTGGCGAAAAATGCACGATATCTATTTTGCCGTACTCAATTCTCCTGACCATACCGCCCTTGTTGACGCACTTGTAGAACAAATGACCATCTAAAAAAAGACATCCACGGAATTTTCCGTGGATGTCTTTTTTTGAAGTTTTTTATTCGGTTACTAAAAAAGCATCGTTTAAACATACATAGGCTGAACTTGCAGAGATTGATCGCAGTCATATCAGTGCCATTGAGTTGGGGAATGTCGGCGTTTCTTTTGATGTCATCTTCAAACTGTGTGAGGTTTTGGAAATTACGCCGAAAGAATTATTTGATTTCAGAGATTAAAAAAACCGCATCAGCAGATGCGGTTTTTTACATATACGCAAAAAGAAAGCCTTGAAAACCGAAGTTTTCAAGGCTTTTTGGAGCTGTTACCCGGATT
>JAFQME010000019.1 GCA_017421025.1 Oscillospiraceae bacterium | reverse complement strand
TGACTGACTTGCAGTCAGCGAAGAAATTCGGTGTTTTGGACGAAATTGATATAAGTAGATGGAAACTATTTCAAATATCTGATTTGTTTAATGTGCAAAAGGGGAAACGACTAACAAAGGCAGATATGAAGGATGGTAAAATAAGATTTATAGGTGCAAGTGCCATTAACAATGGTATTACTGCTTATATTTCAAACGATGTACACCTACATCCACAAAATACAATTACACTGAGTTATAATGGTTCTATCGGTGAAGCGTTTTATCAGGATGAAATGTTTTGGGCATCAGACGATGTAAATGTTTTATATCCAAAGTTTGAAATGAATAGAGAAATTGCGTTTTTCATTATTCCACTTTTGAAAATGGCAGGCAAAAGATACGCTTTCATAGATAAGTGGAAAAAGGAAGATATGGAAAAGAGCAAAATACTCTTGCCTGCTGATATAGACGGGAATCCTGATTACAAATACATGGAAAAATATATAGCAACCGAATTAAGCATAACCGAAAACACATTGAATAAATTAACAATGTGTGTTTAATTTATAAGAGTTTCTAAAAAACAAAAGGAATCGTAGACTCTTTTTACTTTCTACGATTCCTTTTTAACTGTCCTTTAGAACACTCTACATAGGGGTGCCTTGTTTTTATAATTGATTCAATTGATCAGCAATTTCCGCAGACAAATGCTCATTCCGATTGTCGGCTCCGGTTTTACAAGAAACTGTCCCAGTTATAACGGGCATGTTCCGTCCGGCGAGGACTACCGTCAATATATGCTCGAACAGATTCAAGAAATCCTGCCGTTGTCCAATGCGAAAAAGGCAGAATTGCAAGGCTATTCTTTTCCAACATTTCGGCAACCTATCATAGCGTTGTTCCTTCAGCCGAGCAAAAGAATTATTTGAAAAATAACTTTACCCGAGTGATGATCGAAGAGGAAAAGCAACTGTTTCTCTCTCTTTCATGGCCTTATGTGTACACGCTCAACATTGACGACGGAATTGAAACCTGCAGCGAATACAAGCAAGTGGTCTGTGCAAACCGTTCCATCAAAAGCAATGTGTTTACCGATGTGGAAGAAAATACGGTTGCGATTCAGAAGCTGCACACTGCACTCTCCTCGCCTTATAACAGTTATGAGTTTGCAAAGAATGACTCTTTCAACGATCGCAACGTAATTGGAGAAATCGTCTTTTCTGCTATTGCGGACAAATCCATGGTGCATCCGGAAGCAATCGATTGGCTGGAGGATTTGTTCTTCCTGTTCTCCAAAACCGAATAGCAATCAGCCCGTCTTTTTTCAAAGACGGGCTTAAATGCCTTCATTTAGGGATGACGCCTTTTGCTCTATTTTCCTCGTTGTTTCACATCTTCGTCAATGCGTTGTTTCCAGTTTGGAGCAATCGGTTGGCAAGCACGGGCGCAGCACAATGCATCTCCCAACACCTCAAAATTGAGGGCGGTTCCTTTTTCGTCGCACTTGTAATCTGCGGCATGGTCGGTATCGATTCCAAACCGTCCCGCCTCTTTTGCCGCATCGATATTGGCACCAAGAAACAAGAATTCCCAACCACTCTCCTTTTGCTGTTCAATCAGTTTCCGCACTGTGTCATAATCATATTCCCGACTTGCGTTTTCGTAGCCGTCTGTCGTGATGACAACCAGTGTTTTCTCGGGCACGTCTTCGCTACGTGCATATTTGTGAATGTTTTTGATGTGCCGAATGGCGCCGCCCACCGCATCCAGCAGTGCGGTGCAGCCACAGGTGTAGTACTCCCGCTCGGTCATCTGCGGCACCTTGCTGAGCGGAATTCGGTCATGGATAACCGTGCTTTCGTTGTCAAAGAGTACCGTGGAGACCACCGCCGCTCCCGTGTCCCGCTTCTGACGCTCAATCATGGAGTTGAATCCGCCGATGGTATCTCCCTCCAAACCACGCATCGATCCGCTGCGATCCAAAATAAAAACCAATTCTGTCATAAAAAAGCCCTCCTTTTGTTTGTGCTTTCAGTATCGCACATTCAAAGGAGGGTTTGGTCGCATGACATGCGACAATTGATTCAATTTCCCAGGACCGGTTGATCGAAAGCAAACAGTGCTTCGTTGATTTCGAACACATCATAATGTTTCTCTCGAATAAAAAACTCAATGATGACATCGAATTTGCTGCTGTGGCTCAATGTAAACCCGGCTCGAGAGAGAAGGTCTTGCGTTTCCTCGAGGTTTAATTCCAACGCGATTGCAAAGGCAATCACTGTGGGTTTTGACGGACGGTAGTTCGGATTGGTCCGGATTTTTGAAAAGAGTTTGCGGTCCACATTCGCCCGTTTATAAATCTCGGCATCGGTTTTTCCTTTTGCATCAATCAGCTTCAGCAGTGTTTCGGAAAAGCCGGCATCCAAGTCCTCCATCAGTTCATCCAACCGAAGAGAAACACTTGGCGCTGTCATTTGACAATCATCAAGACACATGTTGCTTTTGTATCTTGATAAGGTTTTCTGCTCATCGATATAATGCTTTGCCAAATATGCTTTGATTTTAGAAAGAAGCACTCGTTTCATACAAATCCCCTCGCTTTCTATTTCTATTATAGTTGCTTTTTCCAAAAAAGTCTTCTATTATATTCTTAAGAAATGGTATTTTTTCAGACTCGTGCATCACAAGCAAATTCCGTTCACAGAAGGAGGAGGACAAATGTTCCCCGGAGAGCTCGGTTTTTTACAAGCACTCGAAGCCGCACGCACCGCATTTGGAAATACACTGTTTGAAATCATCACGTTTTTAGGCGAGGAAACCCTACTCATCGTCTTTCTCGCTGTGTTGTATTTTGCACTCGACAAACAGTTGGCACGAAACATTACCTTTGTGACGTTGACCTCGCTTGCGCTAAACGGGGTCATCAAAAACCTGGTCGCACTTCCCCGTCCGTTTGCAGATGGTGCGGTCACCTGCGTCCGTCCGGAAACGGCGACCGGATATTCCTTCCCGAGCGGGCATACACAGACGGCGGCAAGCTGGAGTTTTGCATTTGCTCGCTCCCGCAAGAAGCCGGTTCTTTGGATTTTGGCAACTGTTGTTACTCTTGCGGTTGGCTTTTCTCGACTCTATCTTGGTGCGCACTATCCGAGCGATGTGGTAGTCGGTGCTCTTTTGGGGCTTCTTACTCCGCTGCTTCTGTGCAACGCTTATGCTCGGCACCCCTCCCGTCTGTACGCAGGAGTCCTGCTCCTTTCCACCCCGTTTCTTGTGTTTTTTCTCGCAAATCCAGACCCACTCTTTGAGGATTTCTTCAAAGTCTATGGAATGTTGGGCGGACTTTGGCTTTCCGACTGGTTTGAAACCCGATTTGTGCAGTTGAAGGCGCCTAGCACTCTTTCCCTTTGCATCCTGCGTGTTCTTCTTGCCGTGGTTGCACTCCTCACACTCAAGTTCGTACTGGATTTTCTGGTACCCGAGGGTCTGCTTTGGGATGCTATGCGCTACTTCCTACTGGTTTTTCTCGCACTCGGCGCACTCCCGCTTGGTTTCAAGTCATGTAAGTTATAAAAACAGCAGCAGGATCAAACCTGCTGCTGTTTTTTCTGTAACATTTGATTGATGGTTTTGGTTTTGTGCTTGGTTGTTGTATAAATGACCGCCCAAATTACCAAATACCCAAACACAAAAATCAGAGTAAACACCAAAAACGGAGTCAGCCCCTGCGCAAGCCAACCATTGAGCAGATAGGTGCTGAGATAAGTAAGATACAACACCCCACCATGTATGAGGATTGCCACGGCAAGCGGAAGTCGTTCGATTTGGTAGACCACATTCATCCCCCCTGCGACAAATGCAAGGGCTGAAATCGAAACAATTCCGAGACAAACTTCACTTACCGCAAGCGTCTGAACATCCAAAAACAAATAAACAATCGCCAAAACAAGCGGTCCAAACCCGCACGCAATGAGTCCTCGACGGACAAATTCCAACACAGTCTTTTTCATATTCTGTACCTCCTTTTGATTTCTGCAAAGCATCGTCTGGATACATACTCCCGATAGCCGCAACAAAACACTGCATCCACACCGCCGACCGGGGTGGTTTCAAATCGCAAGATCCGGTGTTCGTTTGCAAGCGTGGATTTGTTGATGCGGATGAAATGCGAGGGAAGGGTTTCTTCCAACTCTCGAAGCCTGTCTTGGATGCGATAGTGGTTGCCGCAGGAATCAACAGCAATCACTTTTCGATTCAATACCGTGATACATTCGATTTCCGAGACTTCCAACTTACGCATCTCGTCCTCACGGAATCCCATCACAAACTCTGTCCCCATACAGGTGCGGACAAGGGTTTCAATCTGTTCGGTCAAAGCAGACGGTGCATGGACAATGGCGACAATTTCTTCTTCCGCATCTTTGTCAATGACGAGTCTGTATTTCATGCTTTCAACTCCTTTTGTTTTTTTGCAATACCATCATAGCAAAAAAAGTATGAGGTGTGGTGTTTTTTGTTTCTTCGGTCTGTTTTGAAGTCTCATCGGTATCAAATCAAGAAAGCGGGATGCCTCAGCATCCCGCTTTTCCACATTTTTCAACAAACGCTGCACACATTTCGGAAATCTCGTCCTTTCGAGCAAGGCTCTCCACCCATTCGTGCGGAATCGCATCAAATCCGTAAAGAATCCCGGCGAGACCGCCTGCTACTGCGGCAGTGGTATCGGTATCACTCCCCAAATTCACCGCTTTGAGGACACAGTCACGGTAATTCTCAGTGGTCAAAAGACACCAAAGTGCAGCTTCCAAAGTATCCACCACATAACCGGAGCTGTTGATGTCCGCCTCCTCTGTTTTTGCAAAATCTGCATCAAAAACCCGATGGTAGGTAGCCAGTTCGGAAAATCCTTCAAAGCGTTCTTTTGCCTTGGCGAGTCCTTCTGTGATCGACTCACGACTCGGACACTCGAGCAACGCACGCAGCACCGTTTCATAAATCCCGCACGCCACGCAAGAACGCTCATGGGCATGGGTGAGCGCACTGACAGCAAAAATTTCATCAATTGCAACTTCTCCCGAAATGCCTTTGATGGAATGATAGAGTGAAAGAGGAATGATCCGCATCAGCGAGCCGTTTCCGTTGTCATGCTCCCCGGCACCGCCGCACTCTGCAATCGGAGTTCCGCTGAAAAACTTGCGAATGGCAAGCAGACAAGTGCGGCCGATATCAAAGAGTTCTCCATGCGGAGTCATGTACCCCTCATCTACCCATTTCCCAAAGCGGCGCATGATATCCTCAAGAACCACCTCGCCGTATTCTGCAAGGCTTTCCAAGGTACACAGCATCATGGTAGCATCATCCGACCAAGAGCCTTTCGGCACCGGGTGCGTTCCGAAACCTACCATATCGGTAATCGGGTGTTCCTTCAAATCCTCACGGCGGCGAAATTCGGCAGGGACACCCAGCGCATCCGCAACAGCGTGTCCAAAAATTGCGGCTTTCACAGTTTCTAACATTTTCCTCACTCCTTATTTTTATTTTATCAGGTTCTGACAGAAAGCACAAGCGGCGTCTTATGACGCCGCTTGGATTGGAATCAAACGGTTCCGGTTACCGTGATTACGGCAACACCGGGTGCTGCTGTATAACTGCCGTCCGGGTTCTGCGTATACGTTGCCGAAGGCACTGTGATTTGACCTGCAACCGTGGTAAAGGTCCCTGTGGTTTCATCGTAGGTGTAACCGGTTCCCTCTTGCCAGACTGCACCGTTATAGGTGACGGTAATATCGGACAGGATCGGATCGAATACATCGGTGACCACCAGATTGTCGGTGGCGGCCGCCGGAGTGTTTCCGGTATTCTCGATCACGAAGGTATAGGTGATTTGACCATTTTCTGCCACCACCGACGGAGATAACGTCTTGGTAATGGTAAGCACTGCATCATCCCGCACGGTTACGGTCTCGGATGCGGTCACAGCCGTAGAAACTCCGTTGCCTGTGACCGAAACCGTGTTTGTGATCGCAGATGCGGTGACCGGCGGTGCGAATTCGGTCACGCTTGTCTGATAAATGAGTGTTGAATTGCCGCCGGCAGGAACACTGATTCCGCTCACGGTCATCGGCGGTCCCGCCACCACAGTCGGGGTGGGCTGTAACACACCTCCGATATAGTAGCGGACCGACTCCGGAACGAGTTCCAACGGATAGACCGTGGTCGCACCAACTTCGTATCCACCCAAATCATCGGTGACGGTAAGCCCGGAAAACGGTACCGTGCCACTGTTGACCAAGGTCACCACATACGTGACGTTTCCGCCCGATGTGTACTCATCAATGACTGCGGTTTTGGTCACTGCGAGGGTTTCCAAAATTTCACCTGTGACCGTATTGGACACGGTGCTTCCGCCGTCATAAGAAAGAGTGGCAAAGTTTGTAAATGTCGCCATTCTTTTCCCTCCAAAAAAGTAATGAGGTCTCCCTCGGTTTATCATATGTAAAAGATACATTCCGGTGTTCCGTTTTGAAAAACTTTATGTTATAATAAAAAAGATATCCCAAAAAAGGAGATACATCCATGAACTTAAAACAACTTTTTTCAGCGCGCGATATGACCGAAGGTGCGCCTTGGAAACGAATTGCGGAATTTGCTGTACCCATGCTGCTTGGCAATCTCGCCCAACAGCTTTATAATACGGTGGACTCCATCGTTGTCGGTAAATATGTGGGCGACAATGCGCTTGCCGCAGTCGGCACTTCCATGCCCATCATCAACCTGCTGCTTGCGCTCTTTGTCGGGATTTCCACCGGTGCGGGCATCGTGATTTCCCAGTACTTCGGTGCAGAAAACCGGGAAGGGCTCTCCCGCTCAATCGGCAACTGCATCACCCTTGCGGGCATTGCCTCGGTCTTTGTTATGGTGGTTGGCTCACTGCTTGCCCGTCCGCTTCTGAATCTGCTCGGCACACCTGCCTCGGTCATCAACTGGTGTGCGGAATACCTGATTATTTTCTTCCTTGGTGCAGCAGGCTTTACGTTCTATAATATCCTCTCCGGCATCCTGCGCGGCATGGGGGACTCTTTTTCCGCCCTCGCCTTTCTCTTGGTTGCCACCATGCTCAACATTATCCTTGATGTTTGGTTTGTCGCAGGCTTTGGTCTTGGCGTTCCGGGCGTTGCTCTTGCCACCATCATTGCTCAGTTTATTTCTGCAATTTTCTGCTTTGTCAAACTCCTCAAGATGCGGGATGTGTTTGACATGAGTTGGGACAATCTCCGCCTCCGCAAAGACATCACCATGCGTATCATCCAACTCGGTGTCCCCTCCGGATTGACCCAGGGGATTATGTCGGTTGCAATGCTTGTGGTGCAGTCTTTGACCAACAGCATGGGAGAACTGGTCATGGCTTGTAACGTGATGATTATGCGTGTGGACGGCTTTGCCATGATGCCGAATATGACCTTCGGGCAGGCAATGAGTGTTTACACGGGTCAAAATGTCGGTGCAAACCGTATGGATCGTGTGGATCGAGGTCTCAAACAAGGTCTTGCCATGGCGGTTGGAACTTCTGCAGCCATCACCGCAATTCTGCTCTTCTGCGGCCACTTCCTCTTTAATCTCTTTACCGACACCCCGGCACTCATGGACCTTGCGGTCCGCATGATGCGGATTCTCGCATTTGGCTATCTCTGTATTGCGGTTACCCAAGTCCTCGGCGGAATCATGCGTGGAGCGGGTGACACGGTCACGCCCATGTGGATCACCTTAATTACCACGGTTGCGCTGCGTATCCCGGTTGCTTACGGCCTCGCTTATCTGACTCGTTCACCGGAGTTTGTCAACGGACATCCTGCTGCCCTGTTTACCTCGCTTCTCATCTCATGGAGTATGGGCGCACTGATTTCCTTCTTGGTGTTCCGTCGCGGCGGTTGGCGCAAACGTGCGGTCTCCGCTGCAAAGTTTGCAGATCAAACGGTTGAATAAGGGAAATTTCTTTGGTTTTGGAGGGGCTTATGAAGCGGTTTTCCACCGAGCTTGCCTATGTGTGCGGACTGTTCATCCTCGCAATCGGGGTTGCCATGATGGCAAGATCTGATTTCGGCGTTTCGATGATTGTTGCACCCGCATATCTCCTGCACTTAAAACTTCAGCCCTTGTTTCCGTTTTTTACCTTTGGGGTTGCGGAATACTTTGTGCAAGCGATTTTGCTTTTGGGTTTGACTCTTTTGATGCGGAAATTCAAATTCTCTTATCTGATGTCATTTGTCACCGCCATTCTTTACGGGCTTTTGCTGGACGGCGCCACACTCATCATCGAATTGATCCCGCTGGTTCATCCGGCAGTCAACCTTGCGCTGTACACCGTCGGACTTTTGTTTGCCACCTGTGGAATCTCGCTTCTGTTTCACACCTACCTCTCTCCTGAGGTATATGAGTTGTTTGTAAAAGAAATTTCCGCAAAGACCGGCTGGAACATCAATTATTGTAAAACCGCCTATGACATTCTCAGTTGTCTGGTCTCGATTGCGCTTTCTTTTCTCTTTTTCGGATTCGGGCATTTTGAAGGCATCAAGTTCGGAACCATCTTCTGTGCGGCGGTCAACGGCTTTTGCATCAGCCGATTCTCTCGCTTTTTTGAACGCCGGTTTGTTTTTGAGGATTCCTTTCCCTGGCGCAAATGGTTTGAATAAGCATCCAATCCTGTTAAAAAACGCTGCAATCTGAGATTGCAGCGTTTTCTTCTGTCTTATTTATGATATAATCTGCGGTTTTGATAAACCGGCTCGCAGGTGAGATTGACACCGAGTTTTTTCAGCACATTTTCATCCACGGTGGACAAAATGACCGAAGAATGCACCTGACAACCTGCCAAACGATCCAACTGATCGAGTGCCTTTTTCGCATTTTCATTGCTCACCGCACTGATTGCAAGCGCAATCAGCACTTCATCGGTATGCAGTCTCGGGTTGTGGTTGCCCAAGTGATTGGTTTTGAGATCCTGGATCGGGGCAAGTGCGGTGGGACTGACCAGGTCCACATCATCGTCAATTCCGCCAAGGTGTTTCAGCGCATTGAGCAGCGCTGCACTGGTCGCACCCAAAAGATCCGATGTTTTTCCGGTGACAATGGTGCCGTCTGCAAGCTCGATTGCAGTGGCGGGACCACCGGTGACCTCAGCGGCAGTAAGCGCCGCAGGAACGGTCTTACGAGCCGAACATTCCAAATTCATGGAACTCATCAGCATTTCCAGCTTATGGATTTGCGACGCATCCGAATTCCCTTTGCGCACTGCACATTGGGTTTCATAAAAACGGCGGATGATCTCTTGTCGGGATGCTTCACAGCAAACCTCATCATCAATGATGGCGTAACCTGCCATGTTGACGCCCATATCGGTCGGGCTCTTGTAACGACATTCTCCGTTAATTTTGCGGAAAATCGCTTCCAAAACCGGGAAGATTTCCACATCACGGTTGTAATTGACAGTGGTTTCCCCGTGCGCTTCCAAATGGAACGGATCGATCATGTTGAGATCGGAAAGGTCAATGGTTGCCGCCTCATACGCCAGATTGACCGGGTGCTTAAGGGGCAGATTCCAAATCGGGAAGGTTTCAAACTTTGCATAGCCCGCTTTGACACCACGCTCATGCTCATGATACAGCTGGCTGAGGCAGGTAGCCATCTTTCCGCTTCCCGGACCGGGTGCGGTGATGACTACAATGGGGCGCTCGGTTTCAATATAATCGTTTTTGCCAAACCCCTGCTCGGAAACGATGAGCGGAATATTGGTTGGATATTCGGGAATGGAATAGTGGCGATACGTCTTGATGCCAAAGTTTTTCAAGTTGCGCTCAAACTTTTCCGCCAAAGGCTGACCTGCAAAGCGAGTGAGCACCACGCTTCCGACAAAGAACCCATACTCACGGAATGCATCAATCAAGCGCATGACATCCTGGTCATAAGTAATGCCAAGGTCGCCACGGACTTTGTTTTTCTCAATGTCGTTGGCATTGATGGTGATGATGATTTCCGCTTCGTCCTTCATTTTAAGCAGCATCTGCATCTTGCTGTCCGGCTGGAAGCCGGGAAGAACACGGGACGCATGAAAATCGTCAAACAGCTTGCCGCCAAACTCCAAATAGAGCTTTCCTCCAAACGAATCCACACGTTCATGGATTCTCTGCGTTTGAAGCGCAAAGTACATTTCGTTATCAAATCCGATTTTCATGTCAATCCCTCCCGAAGATCAAATACTGTTTTATTGTACCGCATCTCAAAGAAAAAAGCAAGGCAAAAGACCCCGAAAAAATCGGGGTCTTTGGGGTTTATTCGAGCGGATTGTTTTTCTTATGATTCTTTGCAACTGCGGCAACCATTCCGCCAAGCGCAAAGAGTGCAATGACGTTCGGGATGACCATGAGCTGGTTGAACATATCGGTGAGTTCCCAAACCAGGTCATTGGAGAGGAGGGAGCCGAGGAAAACAAATGCAATCGCAATGACCGAGTAGATCATACCGGATTTCTTGCCGAAGAGATAGGTCATGTTGATGCGTCCGAACAAATTCCATCCGATGATGGTAGAATACGCAAAAAACAAGAGGCAGATTGCAACAAATGCATTGCCTATGCCAGCTCCAAATACACCGGAGAACGCAAGCTGTGCCATGTTGGTCTTGTCGATCCCTTCTGCAGCGCCGGCTGCAAGCGGACCGCCGCCTGCATACAAGACCGAAATAACCGTAAGTGCCGTGATGGTAAGAACAATGAAGGTGTCAATAAACACACCGATCATAGCAACTACGCCCTGTTCATGCGGGTCTTTGACATTTGCCATCGCATGAGCGTGCGGAGTGGAACCCATCCCCGCTTCGTTGGAAAAAAGGCCTCGCTTTGCGCCTTGACTGATTGCTGTTTTGAGTGCATAACCGAGTCCGCCGCCAATGATTGACTGCGGTGCAAACGCATACTTGAAGATCATCCCAACGGTTTCCGGGATGTACTGCGCACGGGCAACCAAAACGATGATACCGCCCACAAAATACAGAATTGCCATAATCGGAACAATTTTTTCTGTGACCGATGCGATTCTCTGCACACCGCCGATAAAGATAAATGCAGAAAGCGCTGCAATTACCAGACCGGTCACCCAAGTCGGGATACCAAATGCGGTATGACACGCCGCACTGATTGAATTGGATTGCACCATTGCGCCCATAAATCCCAGCGCAAGAATGATTGCAACCGAGAAGAAGCCCGCAAGGAATGTGCCGAATTTCCCCTTGAATGCGGTTTTGATGTAATAGACCGGACCGCCACGCACGGTGCCGTCCTCATCCACAATACGGGTCTTTTGCGCAAGTACCGCTTCCGCATACACGGTTGCCATGCCGAAGAATGCAATGATCCACATCCAGAAAATCGCACCCGGACCGCCGATGAGAATTGCGCCGCATGCACCCACAATGTTACCGGTACCGACCTGCGCCGCAATCGCAGTTGCCAGTGCCTGGAACGAGCTCATGCCGCTCTTGTTTTTCCCGCCACGCAAGCTGAAGTTGGAAAACAGACGCTTCCAACCTTCACCGAAGCAACGGATCTGAATGAAACGGGTGCGGACGGTGAAATACAAACCGCAGCCCACCAGCAGCACGATGAGAATGTAGTCCGAGAGATAGAGATTGACTGTTTGCACGAGTTTGAGTAATGCTTCCATGAAAATTCCTCCTGTTTTTTTGGAATAAAAAAACTGCCGATCCCGTTTGGAATCGGCAGCTCCGGAAAAAACAACACAAACAACCCGAAGTCGGGCTATCTGCTCTGTCCTTTTGCCTGAGAGATTCGGCTTACGCCTTGCACCTTCGGCACCCGCTCGTGATCGGGATTCTCCAGAGCTTCCTTCCCCTCCGGTCTCGAAACGATTCCGAAGGCTTCAACGGAAATTTTTTCTCATGATAACACCCTTTGTCCGAATTGTCAACCTTTTTTCATCTTTTTCGTGACGAACTTCATAGTTTGTGTTATAATGTTCTATATTTTTCTTGGAGGTTTTCTATGCTCCCCTATTTGTTTCTGGCATCTATCATCATGCTCGCCTGCGTGGCACTTCATAAGTTTTCCGACCGTTTGGGTATCCCCGCCCTGCTTGCGTTCATTTTGCTCGGAATGTTTTTCGGCACGGACGGAGTGGTCAAAATCCCCTTCGATAATTTTGTGTTTGCGGAGCAGATTTGTTCCATCGCACTGATTTTCATTATTTTTGACGGCGGCTTCGGTACCAACTGGGATGCGGCTCGTCCCGCCGCAGGAAAATCCATCCTGCTCTCCACCCTCGGTGTTGTCATGACCGCAGGTCTGGTCGGACTTTTTTGCCGTTTTGCCCTGCATATGGCATGGTTGGAAGCATTTCTGCTCGGTGCGGTGATTTCCTCCACCGATGCGGCAAGTGTGTTTTCCATTCTTCGTTCAAAACGTTTAAACCTGAAATACAACACCGCCTCCCTTTTGGAGGTGGAAAGCGGAAGCAACGACCCGATTTCTTATATGCTCACTGTGATCGTGCTTTCTCTCATGACCAACACCCAAAGCCAGCATGGCACCGCCTATCTGATTTTTGCGCAGGTGGTGTACGGACTTCTGCTGGGTGCGCTCATCGCATGGGCTGCAACCAAACTGCTCAAATCAGTCCGAATCTCCTCTTCCGGCATGGAAACCGTCCTTGTCACCGCAATCGCCCTGCTCTCCTATCTCATCCCCACCCTCCTTGGTGGAAACGGATACTTGAGTGCATATGTCGTCGGGATTGTTTTGGGAAATACCGAGTTACCGTTTAAGCGCCGCTTGATCCCGTTTTTCGACGGTGTGACCAGCCTGATGCAAATGGTTCTCTTCTTTATGTTGGGACTGCTCGCCTTCCCGTCCAAACTTCCCTCAGTTGCGCTTCCCGCTCTGCTCGTTGCGCTGTTTTTGACCTTTGTGGCACGCCCGATTGCGGTATTTCTCTTGCTCTCACCGCTGAAAGCAAAACTTTCTCAGATGATTGCGGTTTCGTGGGCAGGATTCCGTGGTGTTGCATCTATCGTATTTGCTATCTCAGCGACGCTGTTGGCAAAACCGAATTACGACATTTTCCATACCGTCTTTTTCATCGTTCTGTTCTCAATCTTGTTGCAAGGCAGTTTGCTTCCGCCGCTGTGCAAAAAACTTGGGATGATCGACGAAAAAGAAGATGTAATGAAAACCTTTTCCGGCTACAACGGAGAAATCCCGGTACATTTTATCCAGTTTATCATCCGCCGTGACCATGCTTGGTGCGGCATGCAAATCAAAGACCTTGCACTCCCGCCCGACACGCTTTTGGTGTTTTTGTGCCGTGACGGGAAAAACATCGTCCCAAAAGGGGAAACCCGCTTGCAGGAAGGAGACCGCCTGGTGCTCTCTGCCCGTCCCAGTGAGCGGCCGGAGGGCGTCAACCTCTCCGAAAAACTGATTACAGAAGACAGTCCCTATGCAGGACGTCCGTTGCGGGAATCGGTCAAAGGCAAGAAAGCTTTGGTCATTTTGATCAAGCGTGGCGACCGAGTCATTATTCCAAACGGAGATACCCGTCTGCATCCGGGCGACCTACTCCTCATCAACCGACCCGAATAAGAGGTGTTTTTATGATTTCTCTGCTTTCCAAACTCTTGATTTCTAACCGAGAAAAGAAAGACGATCCGGCTGTGCGCCGTGCATACGGTGTGCTTTGCGGCACAGTCGGAATCCTGCTCAATCTCCTGCTCTTTGCGGCAAAACTTTTGGCAGGACTCCTTTCCGGCTCAATTGCCATGACCGCAGATGCGGTCAACAACCTTTCCGACGCAGGCTCCTCGGTGATTACCCTGATCGGCTTCCGTCTTGCGGGGCAAAAACCCGACCCGGACCACCCCTTTGGTCACGGCAGAATCGAATATCTTTCGGGGCTTGCTGTCGCTATGATTATTTTGCTCATGGGCTTTGAGCTGCTTAAATCCTCGATTGGGAAAATCGCAAATCCGGAACCCATTGTGTTCCATCCCCTTGCACTCCTCATCCTGGCGGGGTCTATCGCTGTGAAATTCTATATGTTTTTCTACAACCGTGCGGTAGGGAAGCAAATCGACTCAGCCGCTATGCGTGCCACCGGCACCGATAGTCTGAGTGATGCGGTCGCAACCTTTGTGGTGCTGCTTTCGGTTTTGATTGCACATGCAACCAATCTGCAGCTGGACGGATACTTTGGTGTCTTGGTCTCCTTATTCATCTTTTATGCCGGATTCAATGCGGCAAAGGAAACCATCAGCCCGCTTCTCGGGCAGGCACCTGATCCCGAGTTGGTCGAACGCATTACCGACCTGGTGCTTTCAGACGATGCGGTGGTAGGCATTCACGATCTTGTGATACACGACTACGGGCCCGGACGCATGATGGTCTCATTGCATGCGGAAGTGCTTGCAGATCAAGACCTTTCCGCAATCCACGATGCAATTGACAACATTGAACGCACCCTTTGCGAAACCCTGCGGTGTGAAGCAACCATTCACATGGACCCGATTGTGACCGACGATGCGTTCACCAACGATTTGCGTGCCAAAATCTCGCTGTTGGTGGCAGACCTGGACCAAGGATTTACCCTTCATGATTTCCGTGTGGTCTCCGGACCGACGCATACCAACGTGATTTTCGATCTGGTGGTGCCATATACCTGCAAAGAAAGCGAAGCCGAGATCAAAGCACAGCTGGAAGCGGCGGTGCAGCGGTTGGACCCCACCTGTTTTGCCGTCATCAAAATCGACCGTTCCTATCTCTAAAAAAGAACATCACTCCGATCTTTCGCATAAACTGGAAGCGAATCGGAGTGATGTTTTATGTTCACAGAAATTCCCTATGACCGTGAAGCTGCGGTTTTTTACGCACGGAAATGGGCGTTTTTACGCAATCCGCGCTATTATAATTTTGACGATTTGGGCGGAGATTGCACCAATTTTGTTTCCCAATGCATCTACGCCGGCTGCGGTGTGATGAATTTCACCCCAACCTTTGGTTGGTATTACATTGATGTCAACCAGCGTGCCCCTGCCTGGACCGGAGTGGAATTTCTTTCCAACTTCCTCACCACAAACACCGGCGCAGGACCGTTTGCGGAAGAGGTGGCACAAACCGACCTCGCCCCGGGCGATATTGTCCAACTCATCGACGGTAGTGGGAAACTGTACCACACCCTCATTGTGGTTGCAATCCGTCGTGGCAGAATCTACGTTGCCTCCCACAGCGCCGATTCTTTTCTGAGACGTCTGAACACTTACACTGCGGCAGGCTTCCGCTTTTTTCATATTTTGGGCGCAAGGAAATAAGCAGCCGTCATTCGGTCCATTCGGTCACATACGTCCATTCCACAAGATCGCCCTCGGAAAGCAAAATCTCGTCACACCCTTCCATGGGCAGTTCCCCGTTTATGGAAAACATCCAGCCCGACATGGGTCCCGCATCCCCCGGAGCAAGACCACCGATGCTTTTGATAAAACTCCCCTCATACACAAGCGGAATCTTTTCTTTGCGCATCACACGGAGCATGACAGAAAGCAAGGATTCTCCGGTCTCAAAGTCCACGGTTTCATCCAACAGCACACCGTCCTCCGGGACCAATTCCAAACACTCCGCTGTGAGCGCATCTGTTTGCGCAGAAACAACAATGCGGCAGGTTGCATCCCGATTGGAGACACTCTGACAACCACACAAAATCAATACCAAACACAGTGCGAAAACCCGTTTCAAAGCCCTCACTCCTTTCCCTACCATGATACCGCAAAACCCAAATTACAGCAAGGGTTTTCTCTCCCAAATCTTTCCTATAAAAAATTAGTTGTTTTTTTTGTAAAAAACATTGCCGTTCGGCACAGATTGGTGTAAAATAAAGAAAAGGTTTCTACCCTAAAACAAACGGAACTAGAAGTGAGGTATTTAAGATGCAGAAAAACAAAATCCGTATATCCGCACTCCTTCTGGCTGTCGTGCTGGTAATCAGCATGCTGCCCGGCGCATCTGCCGCAACCTTGAGTGACATCAAAGGGCATTGGGCAGAAGAGTTCATCAACTACGGTGTTTCCTCCGGATACATCTCCGGCTACACCGACGGCACCTTCCTCCCCAATAAAACCGTTACCCGTGCGGAATTCTCCAAGATGGTAAACTCTGCACTCGGTATTAACCACGCCACAAGCGTCTCGTTTACCGACCTCAAAGCAAGTGATTGGTATTACAACGAAGTTCGCAAGGCGGTTTCCGCAGGCTATATTTCCGGTTATGCGGACAACACTTTCGGTGCTGCCAAGAGCATCACCCGTCAGGAAGCGGCTGTGATCCTTTCCCGTGTTGTAACCGCAACCGACACGATTTCCGCTGTCGTATATGACGATATGAGCGCCATTGATGCATGGGCAAAAGATGCGGTTTCCACGATGGCAGCAAAGACCTATATGCTGGGCGATAAGAACAACAAGTTCCGTCCGAAAGCTGCGCTCACCCGTGCAGAAGCAGCAAAAGTGCTCTATGAAGTGCTCAAGCACGAGATCGTCGCTTCTTCCGATCAGACTTTCTCTGCGGATGGCTCTTCTTATTACAACACCATTTATCCGAATAACGTCACAATCAACGACGGGGTCAGCACCATTTCGTTCAATTCCTGCCGTGTCCTCGGTACTCTGACCGCAAGCGGCGGTCCGGAATCCACCGTCAACCTCGCAGACACCGGTGTGAATACCCTGGCCGCATCCAGTGCTTCCGGCGAATCCAAGGTTGCACTTACCGGTTCTTCCTTTGTGAAAAAGACCCTTGTTATCAACGGTGTGACCCTCTCTGGTTCCGGTTTTGACACTGTTTCCTTAGACGGGGAAAACCTTTCCAGCGACACAGTCCGTCTCATCGGCGATTTCAATGCGGTCAACCTCTCCACCAGTGCGGTCATCAAAGCAACCGGCGGTACCATTAAGCAGTTCACCATTTTCGACCGTGCTACCTTGATGCTCCAGGCAGCTAACATTGACCGTTTTGATCTGGAAGCAGACGCAAAGGGGTCTTCGGTTGCGCTTTCCGATGGTGTTACCATCAAAACCGCATATATCAAAGACTCCGCTACATTCACAGGCAACGGTACCATTCAGTCCGCATATGAAACCGGCGGCGCTGTAACATATGAAAAACGCCCCGCTTCGGTTGTTGGCAACAACAAGCCCGATGAGGATGAAGAAAAAGATGATCCCAAGCCAGACGATAAGGAAGAAGAATCCGGCATTTCTCTCATCCCCTCTTTCTATCCGAAGACCGGTGCATCCAATATCTCTCTTGAACCCACCATTCGTCTTACCTTTGAAGATACCGTGTTCCGTTCGGAGTCTCGTATCCAGCTCACCACTTCTTATATTGAAGATTATGCGGTTGAACTTCGTGAAGGTAGCCTTTCGGGTTATGAAGTTCCGTTTACCGCAACTCTCAACTCCAACAAAGACGTCATCACCATCTCTCCGGACGAATACCTGGAGCCTGACACCCGTTACTACATTGTTTTGGTAGCCGACAGAATCTACAACGAGGTCGGCGAAAGCAACGGCCGTGTTTACGCAAGCTTCACCACCGAAGAAGACGATGAAGGCTCCTATGACTACGACGAAAAGTCGATGATTCCCACAGTCACCCCGAGTGACGGACGTACCAGCGTTTCTCAAAGCAGCACCATCCGCCTCGCTTTCGCAAGCAAAGTTTACCGTGCAACCGGTTCAACTTTGAGCGAATCCTATGTGGAAACCAACTGCGTTGAGTTGCGTGAGGACAATGTAAACGGTACCCTTGTTCCGTTTAGCGCAAAACTTGATTCCTCTAAGCGAATCATTACCATTACTCCGGATTCCAGACTGAAAACCAACACCACCTATTACGTCATCATTCCTCGTGACACCTTGTCCGATGAAAACCACAACACCAACTCCCGTTTTGTTTCCCGCTTCTCTACCGGATCAACCATCAACGGTTCGGACATTCAGTTTAATCCGGAAAACGGGGCAGAAGATGTGGCGGTCGATCCTGAGATCACCCTCTCGTTTGACAGTCCGATCTATCAGTACCGTGGTGGTGCAGTCACCCCGCGTTATCTGGAAGAAACCGCAATTACGTTACGCCGTGGCAGCGCTTCCGGACAGCAGGTCAGCTTCACCGCAGACATCAGTTCCAACAAGCGTATGGTGACCATCCTCCCGGATGAAACACTTGATACCAACACCACATACTATATCCGCATCAACAACTATGCTCTGCAGTACAGCACAAACCAAACCATTCCGCAGACCACATCCAACTTCCGTACCACCGACGGTACTCTGCGTGTTACGGATCTCTCTGTGGGAGAAGCTTCTTCCTCGACTGCAGATTTGTATGTCACCTCTAACACCACCGGCAATGTTACCGTCAAACTCTCTGCAAGTGGTGAGGCTCCGCTGACACAGACGGTTTCTGTCTCTGCAGGCCGTCAGACCGCAATGTCATTTACCGGCCTTTCCCCGAACACCGATTACACGGTTGTTGCAACCGTCAAAGACGGTGCGGGCCGCACCTCGGTGGAAAAGAAGACCACCTTCCGTACCACCACACTTTCGTTTGATTTGGAAGCAAGCGATATCACAAAGAACGGTGCTACCATCGAAGCAACGTTCAGCACCATCGGTACTTTGGCAATCAGCTACAAAAAAGCCGGCGATGATACCGAACACGTTGCCCTTTCCAACTTCATCCCCAACAAGGTGGGAACCAAGTCGGTTTCGCTGAGAGATCTCGCAGAGGGAACAACCTATATTGTTTCTGCAACCTTCACGGATGCAAGCAACAATTCCACCACCCGTGATATCACCTTTACCACGGATACCACCTCGACCGAGACCTCGCTCAAATCCTTGACCATCAACGGCTCGGACGGCTCTTACAAAGTAGACATTCAGCCTGACAAAGACACCTATGAAATCACCATTGCCAACACCAACTACATCACCATTACCCCGGTTGCGGCAGATGAGCGTTCTACCATCACCATCAACAGAAGCATTGTAAAGAGCGGCTCCACCTCGAGTAATATTTCGGTTTCCTCCAACGCTACCGCATATTACACCTCGACTGTGACCGTACAGGTTCGCTCCGAGAGCGGCGTCACCAAGACCTACACCTTGAAAATCCGTGTCGCACCGAGCGAAAAGTAAACAAACCAACACCACCGGTTAAAGGTGGTCGCTCTCGATCATCTTTTCCGCTAAAAATGCATCAAAAAATCAGGTAATACGCCAGTATTACCTGATTTTTGTTTTTCACAACAGTCGATCAGTAGATTCATCATCGATGTTTGTATGTATTTCTGTATTGAATCGGGGACATATGCAAAACCTTTTTGAATACTTTATTAAAGTATGTCACGGTATTAAACCCTACTTTATTTGCAATGTCGATCACTGTTTCACTGCTGTTTTGCAACAATTCTTTTGCCGCTTCAATTCTCTGCCGGTTGATATATTCAGCAATGGTCATATTGTTTTCTTTTTTGAACATGCGCCCCAAATACGCTTTATTATAATGAAAGATTTCCGAAATTTGCGCAACATTGATATCAAACTCGAGATTTGAATCAATATAGTTTTTGATGTTCTCATTCAACGTTCTCGCAGGGGTGCTGTGATGCGGGTGTTTTTCCAAAAGCGTTCTGATGTGACCTTCGATCAGTTCCGCAATGATAACAAATTCACGGTGTTCAAACCCGGTTTCCATCGTATCAATCAGGTGAACATCCTCGCCGAGTTTCTTGCGAATCGTTTGGCGCCCGACCTCATCTACGACATTGCCGATGAAAATCACACACATGACATCATTTCCGGATACAACCGGATGCGTGTATTCATAGACCCCGTTGATACAGTATCCACCAAAAGGTTGTTTGGTCCGGAGTGCCTTTTTCAACGCTAAATTACGGCATTTGAAGCAACGTTGATATCCGTTGCTTTGGCTTTTGAATGCTTCGCAGATTTGACCGGAATGGATTTGGTGACTGTGCGGAAGTTTGCACAATTCGTTTCCGTAATTCCCGAAGAAACATACACCGATATGAAGTTTGGTCCCCCGTTGAAGATAGGCGATCATTTCGTATAGATTTCGAACTTCCATATTGAACTCCTGCGCATATATTTTGACGTATTATATCATTTATGTATCGTTTGTTCAATACATTGTTTCCATAAGATAAGATTTTCCCGAAATGATTTGAAATAATATGTGTGAGGTGATACGGTGATGAAAAACAAGTATGAACTGATCGTTGTGGGCGGCGGTTTTGCCGGTTTTGCAGCAGCGGTGTCTGCCGCAAAAGAAGGTGTGGACGTGTTGCTCATCGAGCGAAACAACTGTCTTGGCGGAGCGGCTGCAAATGCATTGGTCATGCCGTTTATGAAGTACTGGACCAACCATCCCGAAACAAAAGAGCGCAAGTATCTCTGCGGAAATCTGTTTTTGGAAATCACAGATGAGTTGAAAAAACTTTCTGGTATTATGAGTACAATGTCGGATTTCGACGAGGAGATTTTGAAACTTGTCCTCAACCGAATGGCAAAAAAATACGGTGTTACGCTTTTGTTTCACGCAACCGTCACCGAAGCCGTGGTGCAAGACGGAAAGGTGGAATCTGTCAAAGTATACGGGAAATCCGGTACTCTCGAATTTTATGCGGATCATTTGATCGATGCGACCGGGGACGCAGAATTGTGTGCGCTTTCCGGTTGTGAATTCAAGCTGGGAAGAGAAGCCGACAAACTGTGCCAGCCGATGACTTTGTGCTTCCGTTTAGGCGGAGTGAATAAAACAGAATTCCGTAAAAACAGAGCGATGATCGATCCGTTGTATCGGCAGTTCCAGGAAAAGGGGCTTATCAAGAATCCACGTGAAAATCTGCTGATATTTGATACGTTAAACGACGGGGTGTTGCACATCAACAGCACCAGAATCATCAAGAAGGATCCGACCGACCCGTTTGAAATCACCGAGGCGGAAATCGAAGCCAGAGAGCAGGTTTTTGAGCTTTACGGGTTTTTGAAAGACAATATCCCGGGGTTTGAACATGCAAGGGTGCTGTCTACTGCAATGCATATCGGCATCAGAGAAAGTCGGAAGATCGTCGGCGAGTATGTGCTGACCGAACAGGATCTGCTTTCCCTTGCACGGTTTGACGATGCAATCGCACATGCAAACTATGCGATTGACATTCATAACCCGGAGGGGTGCGGCACACACTGGCATGAATTCAAGTCCGGCGAGTGGTACGAGATCCCCTACCGATGCCTGATTCCGAAAGGGATGAAAAACCTGCTTGCCGCAGGCAGATGCATTTCCTCCACTCACGAGGCGCAGGCGTCCTACCGCATCATGCCATTTTGCTGTGAATTGGGGCAAGCGGCAGGCTGTGCGGTTGCGGTTGCGAAAGAGGACGGGAAGTCGCTCCACGGAATTGACGTGAAAAAACTCCAAAAAAAGTTGAGAGTCGAAGGGTTTGTGATATAAAATGAAACTGATTCCAAGTCCCAAAAAAAGCGAAATCAAAGAAGGGTTTTTAACAAGTAAAACCCTCAACATAGCAGAAGCACCAACGGATGAGCGGATTCAAAAGGCATTGGAGTGGTTTTCTTGCGATGCAGACGGTACACGTTTGGAGTTGTCGATCGGTGCCTGCGATGATGAAAGTTACACAATTGAAATTGACGAGAAAACAATCAGACTTAATTCCAATGGACCTGCAGGTGCGTTTTATGCGATCCAAACGCTGCGGCAGATCTTCGCAAACGAGCAAGTCCCTTGTTGTTCCATTGAAGATGCACCGGATTTTAGATGTCGTGGGTTTTATCACGATATAACACGAGGCAAAGTCCCGAAAGTGGAAACGATCAAAAAACTCATTGATGAGATGGCGTATTATAAACTGAATTCCTTGCAACTGTATGTGGAACACACCTTTGAATTTACGGAATTTGCAGACAGCATCCACAGGACCGGGTATCTTTCCGCAGCGGAATTGCGGGAAATTGACACCTATTGTCATGAGCATTTTATCGAATTCATCCCCTCTTTGGCGACTTTCGGGCATTTATATGAGTTGTTGGAACAAGAACAATATCGGCATCTCCAAGAGATCGAGAACTTTGAAAGCAGTCCTTTTTTCTGGGAAAACAGAATGCGGCACCACACTATTGATCCCACGCAGGAAGAGAGTTTTGAACTCATCAAGCGTTTGATTGACCAGTATTTGGTGTGCTTTTCCTCGGACAAATTCAACATCTGCGGTGATGAAACCTTTGATTTGAAGGACGGCAAACACAAATCGGAAGACACCGGCAAACTATATCTCGATTTTATCAGAAAGATCGTCGAGTATCTGCAAAGCAAGGGCAAAAAAGTTCTCATGTGGGCGGACATTTTGCTCAATCACCCGGAGCAGATTGACAAACTTCCGACCGGAGTTTCCCTGCTCAACTGGTATTATTGGACCGAACCCGATGAGAAAACATTTGAAGCGATCCAAAACGCAAACCGACCGCAAATCGTATGTCCCGGCACCGGAAGCTGGATGGGGTTTTGTGAACTAGTGAAGACCGAGATTGAAAACATCTGCAAGATGACGGAATTGGGCTACCAATACGGTGCGGAAGGTGTGCTGAACACCAACTGGGGCGATTGGGGAAATCCCTGCAGTTTAGAGCTTGCGATGTTTGGGCTTGTGCTGGGTGCGGCAAAATCGTGGAACGTTTCCACCACAGTTGATAAGCCATATCTCGACTCGGTCAACGATTTGCTCTATAAACACAAAAATGCTGTCAGCTACTTAATGCAAGTGTCCGACTGCAGCGAAAAAATAAGATGGGAACTGTTTGCAAAATGCTACGCAAATATGATAACCGACGGTTCGGCATACGTGGTTGAGTACCCGTCCGCAGAGGCGCTGCGGTTGACAATCACAGAATGTCAGTCGGTGATGGATGCAGTTGCAGGCGAGGTTTGGGAAGAATCCCGATTCCAAACACAACTCCTCTTATCTGCCGAAGCCGTGGCAATCATGGCGGAACATCTTGCCGTTCTTGCAGGATATACAAAAACGAAAGAACTTGACACACAGGCATGGCTTGCAAAATATCGCAAGTCTTGGCTGGACGCAAACAAAGAGAGTGAACTCACCGAGATCGAAAAAGCATTTCTTGCGATCAATACACAAACAACTTCCCTTTGCAATGAATAAAAAACCACCGGCTAAAGGCGGTTGGTCTTAGGGAGAAGTCGGTTTTGAAATGATCTTTTCCGCTAAAAGTGCATCAAAAAATCAGGTAATACGCCAGTATTACCTGATTTTTATTCTTTCTTTTCAGATAAATCTCTATCTCAAAACTGCGGAGTTTACTACCCTTAAACTCTCAAATTGTCACCTTACAGTGTTTTCAGGAATTCTGCAAACCACGCACCCACGTCCGGATGCTGCAGTGCAAGTTTCACCTGCGCCTCTAAGTATCCACGCAGATTTCCGGTGTCATACCGTGTCCCTTGATATGCAAGGGCAAACAGTTTGCTTTGACGACACAGTTCATTGAGTCCGTCTGTCAGTTGAATTTCGCCACCGAATCCGGTGGAAAGCCCCTCCAAAATGGGGTAAATGTCTCGTGTAAGAACATAACGACCCAAAATCGCATAATTTGAAAGCACCTGCTCGGGAGTTGGCTTTTCAACAAGCTGATGCACTTCCATCACACGCTCGGAAACGGGTGTTACGCCAAGGGAACAGTAGCGATGGATTTCCGATGTTGGCACTTCCGCCACACCCACGACCGGAGCGCCGGTCTCTTCAAAGACATCAAGCAGTTGGCGGGTGACCGGAGGGTTCCCCTCCATCACATCGTCGCCCAACAGCACAGCAAACGGTTCATCCCCGGTAAAGGTCTTGGCTTGTGCAACCGCATGACCCAATCCGTGCTGCTCTTTTTGACGGATGAACGTGACTTTGGCCATGTCTGCAATGGCACGCAAAGCAGCAGCATCCTCTTCACGACCGCTCTTTTTGAGTTTTTCTTCCAACTCCGGGGTGTAGTCAAAATAATCGCAAACCGCTTCTTTCCCACGGCTTATGATAATCAGAATCTCTTCAATTCCGGAAGAAACCGCTTCCTCCACGATATAATGGATGCTCGGCCGATCCACAAGCGGGAGCATCTCCTTTGGAATCGATTTTGTTGCCGGAAGCATCCGGGTCCCAAATCCGGCAGCGGGAATCACCGCTTTTTTTACCCTCATCTTATTCCACTCTCCTTTTTTTCTTCTAAACGCCGAAGCACTTTCAAAAGCGGAAGTCCAAAGACATACAATACAATCAGTTCACTCAAACCAACCGTCATCATATGATACAGCCATGCAGACCGGGAGCCCGGTGTCAGAATCGCTGTGAGCATCGTACCAACAATGACCGCATTGAGCAAAATCGCAGGAATCGGTGCGGTAAAATCCGATTTGCATTTCCTTGTCCACAATGCAGCAAGAAGGGTTGCAAGCGATCCAAACAAAACATCCCACGGAGTGGTCAACCCCATGCCAAGGCCGAGTAAATTCGACACGGCACAGCCGATAAAGAGTGCCCAAACCGATTCGGGGAATAACATCGGCAAAAGACACAACGCTTCGGACAGGCGGAATTGAATGGGACCGAATCCAAATGGGAGCAGCAAGTTTAACACCACATAAACAGCGGCAATCAACCCTGCTCTTGCAAGGCGAGAGGTTTTCATCATGGTTTTCCTCCAAACATGTTTTTTCTTTTAGTGTATCACAAAAAACAAATATGTCAATTATCTCAGACTTTTTTCAAATTTCTCTTGACATTTCAGAGAAAATCAATATAATATAACTTTGTATCCTTGTTCCCGCAAAGCGGGGACCAAACGTCCAAAAGGAGGTGTAGAAAAATGGCAAAAGTCACTGCAAAGTACGAGACCATTATGATCCTGGATCTTGATCTGGGAGAAGCTGCCATTGCTGAGCTTGTTGCAAAGTTCAAGGCTTTGGTTGAGGCAAATGCAACCCTCACCAACATCGATGAGTGGGGCAAGCGCCGTCTCGCATACGCAATCAACGACAAACCGGAAGGCTACTATGTTTTCATCGAATTTGAAGGCAGCCCGGCATTCCCGGCAGAGCTTGACCGTGTTTACAAAATCACGGAAGGCGTCATGCGTTCCATCATCGTCTGCCAGGACGATGTGAAGTAAGGAGGGCTTTTCATGTTGAATAAAGCAATCCTGATGGGTCGCCTCACCCGCGATCCCGAACTTCGACACACGCAGTCAAACGTCCCGGTTGCAACCTTTTCCCTTGCGGTAGACCGTGGATACTCCAAGAACAGCGCAGAAGGCCAGCAGACCGTTGATTTCATCAACATCGTTGCATGGCGCAATACTGCGGAGTTCGTATCCAAGTGGTTCCGTAAAGGTCAGTTGGTTGCAGTTTCCGGTCGTATCCAGGTCCGTAGTTGGACCGACAAAGACGGCAACAACCGTACTACTTACGAAGTGGTTGCCGATGAGTGCTTCTTCGCTGAGTCGAAGCGCGATTCCGCCGGCGGCGCTCCCGCTGCGGATGGTTTTGGCTTTGGCGGCAACATGGCGCCGACTGCGCCGCAATCAGCTCCCGCACCCAGCCCCTCTCAGTTTGAAGAGTTGCTGGACGGAGATGAAGATTTGCCGTTCTAAGTCCCCTATATTATAAAAGGAGGATTCCGTAATGGATCGTAATAGAGCTCGTAAGCGCAAAAAAGTATGCTCTTTCTGCGTAGATAAAGTTGGCCAGATCGATTATAAGGATACCGCAAAGCTGCGCCGTTACCTTTCCGATCGTTCCAAGATCCTGCCGCGCAGAATGACCGGTGTTTGTGCAGAGCATCAGCGTCAGTTGACCGTCGCTATCAAGCGTGCACGTCACATCGCTCTGCTCCCGTACGTTACCGACTAATCAAACAAAAAAGGTGTGAGTTTTCTCACACCTCTTTTTTTTCGATTTTTCCAAGTTGTGTCCCGGTATAATAGTGTGCCAGAATCTCCCGGTATTCCATCCCCTGCAGAGCAAGCCCACGTGCGCCGTATTGACTCATCCCCACACCGTGTCCAAATCCGACCGTCTGAAACACCACTGCATCCGCTTCTTCGGAAACCGTGAAATTTGCCGACCTGAGCCCAAACATCATGCGCAACTGTTGCCCTGTGATGTTCACGCCGCCCACACTGATTGTCTTCACTCCGCCAGCCGCACTCCGCACCGGCTCCCCAAAAACCGGGCTTTTGGAGAAATCAGCCGTTGCATATGTCGCCAATACCTTTGTGCGAAACTCCTCGATTGGGACACGAACTGTTTTTTCATGATTGGGAGCATCGGTATCTCCCACACTCTCCACGCTCTGCAAATACGGCACATCCCGTCCCCACACATCCGCTGCTGCTTCCGTCTTTTTTGCACACGACGAATGGAACACCGCACTGATGGGCTCCCCCTCATACAACAGAATCTCGCCGTCGGTTTCTCCCACGGCAGATTTGATTTTTTCTTCGTAATCTGCGCTGCTTGCACCCCAATTTGCAGAAATTGCCGCAAGCGGTTGGTATGCTTTGCAGTGGTTTGGGTCGTCACACACCATTGCCCCTTTGTGCGAGGCGGCAGGGGTCTCGCTGGCTCGCTTCATGGTATAAGTACGTGCCGCAACCGCCTGCGCCTTTAGCGCTTCCTCCGGGAAAAGAGCGGGCATCTCCGCCGCAACCACCCCTTGCAGGTATACATCCAGCGGCAAAGTTTCCACCTTTCCTCCGGTCAGCACGGTGACGTTCGTCTCCGCATCAACTGCAACCGCCTCTGTCTCAGGCGCCCGCAAAAGCGGCATTTCATCATGCGGGGTAAACAGCGGCAGCAAGAACACCGAAAGCCACAACGTTCCACTCAGTAAGAAAAATCGTTTCACACTCAACACCTTCGTTCTTTGGATTTGACTATTTTCATAAAATAAGGTAGAATAGAAGTATCTATCCCAACAAGGAGGACTACAGCATGTCTGAACTCAATGCTGCAAAGTCAAACTTGGTTATTGCCAGTTTATGCGAAGAATTCAAAAAGAATAACCATATTCCGGCGGAAGCATATTCCCGTCTGAATGTTTGCCGTGGACTGCGTAATGCGGACGGAACCGGTGTCCTTTCCGGTCTGACTCAAATCGGCAACGTACGCGGCTATACCATGATTGATAACGAGCGTCACCCGCTTGAAGGCGAGCTCTTTTATCGTGGAATCAATGTCAAAGACCTGGTCCATGGGGTTTTGGCAGACAACCGCTTCGGTTACGAGGAAGTCGCCTATCTCATTCTCTTCGGCCAACTTCCCACCCGTGAACAGCTGGATATTTTCCAGAATCTTTTGCACGAACACCGTGAGCTTCCCAAAAACTTCACCGAGGATATGATTATCAAAGCTCCCTCCTCGAACATTATGAATAAACTTGCCCGTTCGGTCCTTGTCATGTATTCCTATGACGACGATCCGGACGATTGCTCGCTGGAAAATATGCTGCGCCAGTCCATTGCACTCATTGCGCAGATGCCCATTATTGCCGCACAGGCATACCAGGTAAAGCGCCACTATTTCGAACATAAGAGTATGTATCTGCACATCCCGCCCGCTGGGCTTTCCACCGCAGAAACTTTGCTCTATTGTATCCGTAAAGATAAAAAATACACGCAGGAAGAAGCACGTTTACTGGACCTTTGCCTGATTCTGCACGCAGAACACGGCGGCGGTAACAACTCTGCATTCTCCTGCCGTGTCCTCTCTTCGTCCGGTACCGATACTTATTCCGCCATCGGTGCAGCGCTTGGCTCGCTCAAGGGTCCGCTCCACGGCGGAGCAAACCTGCGTGTCTGCAATATGCTTGCAGATATTGAAGCAAATGTCTCCAACTGGAAGGATGACGAAGAGGTTGCCAACTACCTGCGCCGCATCATTCGCCGCGAAGTGGGAGACCAAAGCGGTAAAATTTACGGGATGGGGCATGCAATTTACACCCTGTCCGACCCCCGTGCAGTTCTGCTCAAGGATTACGCCCGCAACCTGGCAAAAAAGACCGACTTTATCGAACGGTTTGAACTCATCGAAGCAGTGGAACGCTTGACTCCTCAGGTGTTCCTGGAAGAAAAGGGAAACAACAAACCGCTCTGTGCAAATGTGGATCTGTATTCGGGTCTGATTTACGAAATGCTCAATATCCCGAAAGATCTCTATACCCCGATTTTTGCGATTGCACGTATGGTTGGTTGGTGCGCACACCGCATCGAAGAAGCAACCACCGGCGGTCGTATCATTCGTCCGGCATATAAGTCGCTCTCTCCGGTCAGCGAATATATCCCGCTGTCTGACCGTAAATAAAGGAGTGTTTTTTATGAAACGAAGTCTTTCGTTTATCGGATTACCGTTGTTTTTGGGGTTGTGTGCCGCATTCTTGCGTGCAACCGAGCTTTCTTATGCATTTGACCCGGAAACCGGCTTGTATCTCAGCGGACTTTCCGCCACCCCCGCACTGATGATTCTGTCCGGCGTTGCATTTTTGCTTTTTTCTGCGCTTGCTTTTTTCACCAGAGAGGAGCCGTTGGACGCACCGACCTCTCCCGTTCTCCTGCCGGTCGGGCTTGTCTGCACGCTGATTTTGCTGGCATCAGCGGCATTTCAGATTTACTTCGGGATCACGCAGGTTTTTTCCATGACCAACCTGATCCAAGCCCTCTTTTCCGTGTATGCCGCATGCGCTGCGCTTGTGCTCTGTAAGAAGGGGTTTGCTCCCTCAAACGGCGGAACGTATGCCGTTTTTGCAATCGCACCCGCAATTTGGGTGTCTTACACGCTGATCCTGATTTATCGGGACCGTGTGGCAGATCCGATTTTACTCGATTATTCCTATCTGCTCTTTGCCGTGGTCGGTGCCGTGCTGTTCCTCTATGCATTGGCAGGCTGTATCTTCGGAAAGAAGAAGTTGCGTCTTGCTGTGTTGTCCAGCTCGCTTACCGTATTCTTCTCGGTCTGCGAACTGCTCGGTCACGTAATTGCGCTGGTTCTTCCCTCCTCGGTTGCGGTGTTTGACCTTTCGCCGATCGAAGCGCTTACCCTTGCATTCTGTCTCATTTTCATCCCCTTTGCCATCAATGAGCTTTGGAAAAAGAAAGAAATTGCGGAATAAAAAAACTCCCGACTCAAGGCGGTTGGCCTTGAGTCGGGAGTTTTTTCTTATTGCGTGTTTCTGTGGAATTTGATATCATACAAATAACGATACTTTTTGGCAGGTGATACCATGATTGCTCGGGAAATCCTCGACCGCCTTGCGGTCATCAGCGAAGAGGAAGCGCAAATTCTTTCCGGACGCACCACCATCCAGCGGGAACGCTATATGCAGGGCGGAGAAAACACGGTGAATGCAAGGAAGCTATTGGATGCGGGGAAACTCATTGACTATCGCCTGCACACCCGCTTTATCCCGTTTCCGTCGCACACACACGATTATGTAGAAGTGATTTATATGTGCGAGGGGGAAACCATTCACACGGTAAACGGAACGGAAATCACACTGCGACAGGGCGAACTGCTGTTTTTGAATCAGTATGCACTACATGCGGTGGCACGTGCTTCCGAGCGGGATATCGCAGTGAATTTTATCGTGCTTCCGAGTTTTTTTGGAGAAGCGCTTGCCGCTTTGGGCGAGGAGGAGACCCCGCTTCGTCGTTTTTTGGTGGATGCACTTTGCGGTCAGACCGACGGACCGAACCACCTGCATTTTCGTGTGTCACAGGTTGTTCCGGTTCAAAATCTGGTGGAAAACCTACTGTTTGCTTTGATAGAGGAAACGCCCTCACGGCGCAGCAGCACACAAATGATAATGACACTGCTCTTTTTGCAACTTATGGGTTTGACGAACTGTTTGGAAACCGAGGACCGCACGCAAGCCACAATGGTACAGGTGCTTTCCTATATTGAGCAGCACTATGCATCGGGGAGTTTGAGCGATGCCGCACAACTGCTGCATTATGATTTTTACTGGCTTTCCCGTGAAATCAAGCGAAAAACGGGGAAAACCTACACGCAATTGGTGCAAGACAAACGACTTGCACAGGCGTGCTTTCTGCTTCGAACCACAAGTCGCAACGTGGATGAGATCGCACATGCGGTGGGATACGAGAACATGGGATATTTTCATCGTATTTTCCGTGCAAGTTTCGGGATGTCTCCACGAGAATACCGAGTGCAAATCAGGTAACTTTTTCAGATAAATCAGGACCTCCAAAAACACAACTCTGTGCGATAAACTTAAATGGGAGGTGAGCGCCTTGCGCACATATCTTGCAATTGATATTGGAGCATCCTCCGGTCGGCACATTATCGGCTGGAGTGAGGATGGCGAAATCAAAACACGGGAGATCTACCGGTTTGAAAACGGAGTGAAAGAGCAAGACGGACATTTAATCTGGGATCTTGAGCGCTTGGTTTCTGAGGTGAAAACAGGAATTGATGCGGCGCTGATACAATATCCAAAGATTGAAAGCCTTGCAATTGACACTTGGGGTGTGGATTACGTGCTGTTGCGTGGGGACGAGGCGGTCCTGCCGGTTTTTGCATACCGTGATGCGAGGACAGATGCAGTTATTCAGGATGTGCATGAAATCATTCCGTTTTCCGAGTTGTATCAGCGGACCGGATGCCAGTTTCAGCCGTTTAACAGCATTTATCAGATTTATGACGATCTTTGCCGTGGCAGGTTGGATGGAGTTACCGACCTTCTGATGCTGCCCGAATACTTAATTTATCAGCTTTGCGGCGGAAAAACACGGGAATACACCAATGCAACCACGACCGGTCTTGTCAATGCGGCAAGCGGTGAGTTTGACCGGGAAATCCTCTCTCGGCTGAATTTTCCGTTGCAGCTGTTTCCGTCTTTGAGCAGACCGGGTACTGTGGTAGGGGAATACAAGGGGATTCGTTGTATGCTGTGTGCAACGCACGACACCGCATCTGCGGTGGAAGGAATTCCGATGGAGAAAAATGCTCCGTATATTTCCTCCGGGACATGGAGCCTTTTGGGGGTTAAGACCGAGCGGGCGATTTGCGATGAAAACTCCCGTGCAGCAAATTACTCCAACGAGGGCGGAGTCGGATATAACCGTTATCAAAAAAACATCATGGGGATGTGGGTGGTCAATGAATTACGCCGTGAAATCTGCCCGAAAGTGATGTTTTCCGAGTTGGTTGCGCTGGCGGAAAGCAGCACATTTGACGGAATTGTGGATGTCAACGCTCAGGCATTTCTTGCTCCAAAGAGCATGAAAGAGGCGTTTGATATTGCTTTGGGAGGTCCGTGTCGTGCGATGGGTGATTATTTCCGCTGTGC
Source organism: Oscillospiraceae bacterium (assembly GCA_017421025.1). GTDB lineage: Bacteria > Bacillota > Clostridia > Oscillospirales > JAAYXM01 > SIG510. The sequence goes on along the minus strand of JAFQME010000019.1, from coordinate 9,346 downwards.
ATACCGCTCCCTTGCCGTGAGTTACCGTGTCGCACTGGAGGAATTGGAACAAAACACAAAGACACACTATGACGAGATTTATGTGGTCGGCGGCGGTGCAAAGAACAATTATCTCAATGAACTGACCCGTGAAATTACCGGGAAACGAGTGATTGCGCTTCCTATTGAAGCGACCGCAATCGGAAATCTGAAGATACAGATGGAGGGAAACCGATGAGTTATCAAAATGCGAAACAGCAGTACGCCGCATTCGGCGTGGATACCGATGCTGCAATTGAAACGTTAAAAACCGTACCGCTCTCGCTGCATTGTTGGCAGGGAGACGATGTGCGTGGGTTTGATACCGATCCGAATAAGCCGTTGACCGGTGGCATCCAAACCACCGGAAACTATCCCGGTCGTGCACGTACACCCGAGGAGTTGATGGCGGATATTGACCGTGTGATTTCATTGGTTCCGGGAACGGTCAAACTCAACCTGCATGCAAGCTATGCAATTTTCAACGAAGAAAACGGCGGTTGGGTGGACCGTGATAAGTTGGAGCCCAAGCACTTCCAAAAATGGGTGGACTTCTGTCGCGAACGCGGTTTAGGCTGTGACTTTAACCCCACCTTCTTCTCTCACCCCAAGTGTGATCCGCTCACTTTGTCGAGCCCCAACGAGGAGACCCGTCGGTTTTGGGTGGATCACGGACGTGCTTGCGTCCGCATTTCTCAGTATTTGGCGGAACAGTTGGGTCAGCCGTGTGTCATGAACATTTGGATTGGTGATGGGTTTAAGGACATCCCCGCTGACCGCCTGGGACCCCGTCTGCGTTGTAAGCAGTCGTTTGACGAGATTCTTTCCGAGCCGTTTGACCCGAAACTGGTCTATCCGTGTGCAGAGTCCAAGGTGTTTGGAATCGGCGTGGAAAGTTACACGGTCACGAGTGCGGAATGGTGCGTGAAATATGCGGCATCCAGACCCGACTGCATTACCTTGATGGACAACGGACATTACCACCCCACCGAGGTGGTGTCCGACAAGCTTTCCGCAGTGCTTGCATACGATGAAAAAGTCGCACTCCATATCACCCGTGGCGTGCGTTGGGATAGTGACCATGTGGTATTGTTTGATGATGAGACCCGTGAGATTTGCAAAGAAGTAGTCCGTTGCGGGTTGGACCGAGTATTTTTGGCGCTGGACTTCTTCGATGCTTCCATCAACCGCATTTCGGCATGGGTAAACGGATTCCGCAACGTGCAAAAGGCGCTTCTGTACGCTTTGCTTGAGCCGAAAGAAGAACTCAAAGCATTGCAGGATGAAGGAAATCTCACCAAACTCATGGTACGCTTAGAAGAACAAAAAACCATGCCATTTGGCACGGTTTGGGAAGAATACTGCCGCCGCTGCGGTGCACCCGCAGACCGAGCATGGTATTCGGATGTAGAGCGCTATGAAGAAGATGTGCTCAGAAAGCGAGGCTAGGGCGATGAAAAATATATTAACCGCACCGTTTATAGAGGAAATGAAACGAACCACCGCAAATATGTACCGCTTGGGCTGGGATGAGCGTAACGGTGGGAACATCAGCTATCTTATCGAGGAGTCAGAAGCGGAACCGTATCTGGATCTCAGTCGTGTCATTCGCACCATTCCGCTCGGGTTTGATGCCTCGCCGGTTTCCGGGAAACTGTTTTTGGTGACCGGGACAGGAAAGTATTTTAAGAACGTTGAGCACGATCCTGAGGGAAATCTCGGTCTGGTCCGTGTGTCTGCAGACGGACAGAGCGCAGAACTTCTGTGGGGGTTCTCGGATGGTGGGAAATTCACATCGGAGTTTCCGGCACACCTGATGAGTCATATTGCACGGCTTGCGGTGGACCCGGAAAACCGTGTTGTTATGCACACGCATCCCACCTATACCTTGGCGATGAATTACATCTATGAATTAGATGAGAAAAAAATGACCCACACCCTTTGGGAAATGTGCACCGAGTGCATTGTGGTATTTCCGGACGGTGTGGGCGTGCTTCCGTGGATGCTTTGCGGCACCAACGAGATTGGGGAAGCGACAGCGGAAAAAATGAAAGAATTCCGTGTTGTGATTTGGGGAATGCACGGGGTTTACGGCGCCGGAAAAACCATGGATGAAACCTTCGGGCTGATTGAAACGGTGGAAAAAGCGGCACAGATTTATGTGCTTACCGCACATCTGCCACGGATTAACACCATTCAAGATGACCAGCTGAAAACGCTGGCAGAAGCCTTTGGGGTCAACTATCGGAAGGATTTTCTGAATCTGTAATCATTTGATTTTTGCGCCATGCACCCGGCGTGATACCGGTCACCGCCTTGAATTGACGGATGAAGTGATATTGGTCGTTGTAGCCCAACGCTTCTGCAACCGAAAGGACCGAGAGTGAATGGTCGGAGAGCAAAAGTGACTTTGCATATCCGATTCGTGCCTCGATGAGGTCCTGCATGGGTGAGGTACCAAAAGTGGATTTATAAACTGCGTGAAACCGAGAGGGAGAGAGTGACGCATACTCTGCCATGCTCGCTACCGTCCAGTTCCATTCCGGACGGGAGAGAATGACCTTTCGCACATCACGCAGTTTTTTGCTGCCCTGAACAGCGGGGCGGGCGTCTTTTTTGAGCGCACGGGAGAATTTGATGAGGAATTCGTTTACATATCCCTCCATCAGTGCAGATTTGTTTGGCAGGTCGGAGAAATATTCCATTTCAATCGCACGGAAAATCTTTGAAATAAAGCTCGGATTTTCGGGATATAGCAATTGATTGCACGGGATTTCATATGCCTCAAGCAGCGGTGCGATGGAGTGGTCGGTGTGAATCCAATTGTGGATCACATCCTGTGAGGAGTGAAACCACTGTGGCACAGTCGGCTCATAAAAGATGCAGGCACCGGGGCGGGCAACAACCGTTTCGGAACCGAACCTGAAATCGGCAGAATTGGTAAAATGTAAAAATGTGTAATATGCCAATCCGTTCGGGCGTGAGATCAAAAACCCTGCTTTTTCGGGCCAATCATGGCGAATGCTATGAATCAACATCAAATCACCTCAACTGTATTGTATGACAAAACAGTAGGATATGTCAATTACAGAACACAAATTATCATTTATTTTCAAATGTTGTAAGGTTAAAATGAAAGAAAAGGAGGGGTAAAAAATGCAAATTCCAAGACCCGAGCATCCTCGCCCGCAATTTATGCGAGAGGATTGGATGAACTTAAACGGAACCTGGCAATTTGAAATGGACAACGGTTGTAGTGGAGAGGCACGCAGTTTGAGTGCGGTCGGAGTCCCGCTTTCCGATTCAATTCTGGTGCCATTTTGCCCGGAAAGTAAGCTTTCCGGAATTGAACATACGGATTTCATCGGCGGTGTTTGGTATAAGCGAAGTGTGAATATGCCTGTACACAGCGGTCGGGTGCGGTTGCATTTTGGTGCTGTGGATTACCGCACCAAGGTGTTTGTAAACGGCATCTCGGTTGGGGAGCATGTTGGCGGATATGTTTCCTTTTATTTTGATATCACAGATACACTCGTTGAAGGCGAAAATGAAATTGTCGTCTATGCGGAAGACGATACACGTGACCCCATGATTCCGTCCGGAAAGCAGTCCTCCCGCTATGAATCCTACGGCTGCTTCTATACCCGCACCACCGGGATTTGGCAAACCGTTTGGCTGGAGTTTTTGCCGGAAACACACATTGAGCGTGTGGAGTATTATCCCAATATTACTGATGGAAGCGTGACGGTGAAAGCAGAGCTTTGCGGCACAGCAGACTTTTCCTGCAAGGTTTCGTATCAGGGGAAACCCATGGGCTGCCATGAAGCAAAAAACGCAGTGGGTGTTTTCACGTTTACCATACCCCTTGCTGAGGCACATCTGTGGGAAGTTGGCAACGGGCGTTTGTATGATGTCACATTCACCTTTGGAGAGGATGTTGTCTCCAGTTATTTCGGGCTGCGTGAAGTGCGTTTGGACGGGTATCGATTCCTGATTAATGGGAAATCCGTGTTCCAGCGTTTGGTGCTGGATCAAGGATTCTATCCGGATGGAATCTATACTGCACCGAGCGATGCAGATCTCGTGCGTGATATTGAACTTTCTCTTGCAGTGGGCTTCAACGGCGCAAGACTCCATGAAAAAGTATTCGAGGAACGGTTCTTGTATCATGCAGACCGCTTGGGTTATCTTGTGTGGGGCGAATATCCGGACTGGGGTTTGGACCACAGTAACTTGGAGAATGTATACGCTCTGTTGCCCGAGTGGACGGAAGAAGTCCACCGTGATTTCAACCACCCAGCAATTGTGGGTTGGTGTCCTCGCAATGAGACCTGGGACTACCACGGCCGTCCGCAGTTGGGCCACGGCATTGAGTTGGTCTATGATGTGACAAAGGCAATGGACCCCACTCGTCCGTGTATTGACACAAGCGGAAATTACCACGTCAAAACCGATATTTTCTGCGTGCACGATTATGACCAAAACCCGGTCACCTTCAAAGAACACTACGATAAGTTGATGACGCACGGAGAACTCTATAACCAGTATCCCAACCGCCAAACATATCACGGAGAGGCGACGTTCCTCAGTGAGTACGGCGGTATCGCTTGGAATTTGGACGAAAGCGGCTGGGGTTATGGAGAAGGCCCCAAGAGTTTGGAAGAGTTCTATGACCGCTTCAAAGGGCTTACCGATGCACTCATCGATAACAACAGAATGTTTGGTTTGTGCTACACTCAGCTCACCGATGTAGAGCAAGAGCAAAATGGGCTTTACACCTATGATCGCAGACCGAAATTTGACACCGAACGTCTTGCTGCGGTCATGCGCCGCAAAGCAGCAATTGAAGAATAAGAAAAAACTCCCGACTCAAGGCCAACCGCCTCAGTCGGGAGTTTTTTTATTCCGCAATTTCTTTCTTTTTCCAAAGCTCATTGATGGCAAAGGGTTGTGTTTTTATTCCATTTCATCCAATGTGAGTTCAAGTGCGGGGGCGAATTCACGCAGGAAGTAGTCCACCTCGGGCATATGCAAATCACGCAGTGCCGCCTCGGTCTGGTCTTTGGCGCACTCAAATTCACGGTTGCCGGAGAACACCTCTTCCACACACTTTAAGTACGCAGAAAGTTTGTCTGCCGCATGGACCATGAGTTTGACTTCCCCATCTGTTTCCAAAAGCTCTTCCCACTCGGGTCTCATTTCATCCGGCAAATGCGACATGAGTTTCTCATTTGAAATCTTCTCAATCTGATGATACGCATCACGGATGGCAGGGTTGAAATACTTAATCGGAGTGGGCATATCGCCGGTTAAAATCTCGGAAATATCGTGATAGAGTGCGGCAAGTGCAAACTGCTCCGGATTGCAATCCACCCCAAACACATCTCGGCGGATGACCCCCAAGGTATGTGCCAAAACTGCCACGTAGTACGAGTGCTCAGCAATATTTTCCTTCTGTGTATTGCGCATGAGCGACCAGCGTTCAATATGCTTCATGCGGTATAAAAAAGCAAAAAATTTATGGCTCATTTTCTTTCCCCTTTTCCTTGCATTTACGGGCATTGTGTGCTACAATGACCCCGTAACTCCATTGTATCACAAAAAAGGAGAATTTGCCATGCTTGTAAAGAAAATTGACATTCATGTTCATACCTCCCGTACGAAGGGGTTTCCCCGTATCCACAGCGACAATTCCTCCTACGCTTCCCCCGAAGAACTTCGTATCAAATACAACGCATGGGGCATTGAAAAAGGCGTGGTCCTGCCAAGCATCGGCAGCGAATGTGCTTACCGTGCCGTCACCAATGAAGAAATTCACGAGCTTGTCCGTGACTACCCCGAAACCCTCGATTGGTTTTGTAACATTGATCCACGCTGGATGAAGAATGACGAAACCTCAAACTTCACCCCGATGATTGAATATTACAAATCTCTTGGTGCAAAAGGCGTCGGTGAGATTTGCTCGAATCTGTATTTTGACGACCCCCGTGTGTGGAATCTTTTCCGTCATTGTGAAGCATGTCAAATGCCGGTTACTTTCCATATCGGAAATATGGGCGGCGATTACGGGCTTGTGGATGAGCTCGGCCTCCCACGTTTGGAGAAAACCTTAAAAGAATTTCCGAATCTCATCTTCCTCGGCCACTCACAGAAATTCTGGGCGGAAATCAGTGCAGACTGTACCGAAGAAGGGCGGCTCGGCTACCCGGAAGGTCCGGTCACTCCGGGTCGAGTGGTGGAACTCATGCGCAAGTACAAAAATCTCCACGGCGACCTCTCGGCAGGAAGCGGCGGGAATGCCATCATGCGTGACCCCGAGTTCGGCCTCTCCTTTATGGAAGAATTCCAGGACCGTCTGTATTTCGGTACCGACATCTGCTCTCCGCACAATGAATTCCCGCTCTCGGGATACCTCGACGATGCGGTACAGAACGGCAAGCTTTCCGAAGCAGCTTATCGCAAAATCTCCCGTGAAAATGCGCTGAAGCTGTTAAACCGTGAACTTTACAAATAAGGAGCACCATTATGTTAGTCAAAAAAATCGACATCCATGTCCACGCTTGCCTGCACAAATGTTTGCAATACCGTTTAGATCCCACGTTCTACGAATTCCCCACCCCCGACGAACTCCGCAAGATGTACGACAAGATGGGGATTGAAAAAGGGGTCCAGCTTCCCGTGGTCAAACCCGAGGCAGGCCTCCACCAAATCACCAACGAAGAGTCCTACGAAATGGTGCAGCAGCACCCCGATTTGTTTGACTGGTTCTGCTGTATTGATCCTCGTTTCGGTTGGAACAGCGAAGACACAGATTTCACCCCGATCTTAAACAGCTACAAAGCATTTGGCGCAAAAGGCATCGGCGAAATGCTCGCAAATATGTACTTTGATGATCCACGTGTCTGGAATCTTTTCCGCCACGCAGAAAAGTGTCAAATGCCGGTTACCTTCCATATCGGGAACATGGGCGGCGATTACGGACTTGTAGACGAACTCGGACTCCCACGTTTGGAGAAAACCTTAAAAGAATTCCCGAATCTCATTTTTCTCGGCCACTCCCAGAAATTCTGGGCGGAAATCAGCGGGGATTGTACCGAAGAAGGGCGTGACGGTTACCCCGAAGGTCCGGTCACCCCGGGTGGACGTGTGGTGGAACTCATGCGCAAATACAAAAACCTCCATGGCGACCTCTCGGCAGGAAGTGCGGAAAACGCCATCATGCGTGACCCCGAGTTTGGCTACGCTTTCCTCGAGGAGTTCCAGGACAGACTCTATTTCGGCACCGATGTGTGCGACCCGAGAAACGAATTCCACCTTTCAAAACATCTCGACGATGCGGTGGAATCCGGCAAGATTTCCCAAGAAGCATACAATAAAATTTGTCGTGAAAACGCTCTCCGTCTCTTAAATGGCGAGCTTTATAAATAAAGGAGGATTTTACCATGTTAGTCAAAAAAATTGATATTCACAACCACGTTGTGATGAAAAAAGGCACTCCCCGGTTCTATTCCGCCAAACTCGGCGACTTTTTGACCCCTGAAGAAACCTTCCGTTTCTTCGAGCTGCAGGGCATTGAAAAGGGTGTTCAGCTGCCCTTCGTTTCTCCGGAATGGGGTTGTCACACCATGACCAACGAGGAAGCGATGGAACTCACCGCACTCTACCCGGACCGCCTCGCATGGTTCTGCAACATTGACCCGAGAAATATCATCAACGATGTGGACGCCGACTTCACCCCGATGATTGAGTGGTACAAGTCCCACGGTGCAAAGGGCATCGGTGAACTCACCGCAAACATGTACTTTGACGATCCAATGGTTTGGAATCTCTTCCGTCATGCAGAAAAATGTGAAATGCCGATTCTGTTCCATATCGGAAACATGGGTCGTGACTATGGTCTGGTGGATGATTTGGGTCTCCCCAGACTCGAAAAGAGCCTCAAGGAATTCCCGAATCTCCTCTTCATTGGGCACAGCCAGAAATACTGGGCAGAAATCAGTGGAGATTGCACCGCAGAAGTCCGTGACGGTTATCCCGAAGGCCCGGTCGTCCCGGGTGGTCGTGTGGTGGAACTCATGCGCAAATACAAGAATCTAAACAGTGACCTCTCGGCAGGTAGCGGTGGAAACGCCATCATGCGTGATCCCGAATTTGGCTATGCCTTCCTCGAGGAGTTCCAGGACAGACTCTACTTCGGCACCGACATTTGCCATCCTGACCAAATTGAGAATTCCTTCAAACTCTCCTTCTTCCTCGATGATGCGGTGGAATCCGGCAAGATTTCCCAAGAAGCATACAATAAAATCTGCCGTGAAAACGCACTCAAACTCCTCAATAAGTAAAAAAATCCCGAGTCTTTCGACTCGGGATTTTCTTTTGGTTTAGTTCCAGGGCCAGGATGCATCGTTGTCGCCGTATTTTTCAACTACGTCAACAATTGCCTGCGCAGCAGCGATTTCCGCATCGGTTGCGGTGTCAGATTCCAAAATGAGTTTTGCAATCTGATAGATGCTGCGTGAAGCGTAAGTGGCGCCGTAAACCACGGTGCCGTCTTCCAAAATTGCGTAGGCACGTGCGGTGTAGGAACGGGTGTAATTCTTTTCGGCAATGTTTGTGATAACCGCAGTGAAGGTGACGGTTTCTTCATCCTCACCGAAGATGTTGACCGCGCGTACCTTTTGGACCGCATGGCCGTTTGCCATGGTCTTGCCGATGACCAGATTTTCGATGTCGCCGTCATCCAAACTCTCGGTTGGGATCAGCACGGTGCCGAATTCCTGCAAGTTGCTGTATGCGGCACTCTTCTCGATTACCGAAACAAAGCGGAGTCCCTGCGGACGCTCGGCTGCGGTACGGATCTGTGCGCCGTTTGCAGTTCTCAACGCCACGCTGTCCTTTTTGTAAACGATGCCGGTTTTCGGCAGGAACGTTGAGTTTCTGGTGGTGACGGTTTCATTGCTGAGGCTGTACGCATCGTATGCCATACTGTTATTCCAATCGTAGGTATTGACCTCTTCGGAGGCGTTGACGCCGTAGGTATACACCTCTCCCTCGTACGCATAGCTGCCTGTTTTGTCAATCACGGTGACAAGCAGGTTTCCGCTTTCATAGTCGTACGGGGTGTCCAGTTCGAGGGACAGAACCTTGTTGTCGCCGGAAGAGAAAATCACGTAGCCTTCAAAGACCTTTGCATCGGAGGAGACGTCGACAAATGCGTCCACCTTCTCACCATTAAACGGCTCAAGATAAATCTCAATCGTACGGCCGATGCCGCTGGTGTTGCGATACCAATACTGCAGCCCGGTGATGGATCCGCCCGCAGCATCGC